>CAZHUG010000004.1:0-75339 GCA_964535405.1 uncultured Oscillospiraceae bacterium
ACCTCAACCTCCTCGTCGAGTCTGACCATAACCGACTTGACCTTGCGGCTGTCGGCGCTCTTGACCTCATAGGTCTCGCTCGCCTCGATTTTGCCGTTGCCGCGGATGCGGGTCGTTATCGAGCCTGATTGGGCATACTGAGCCGCCACCTCCGGCAGGGACCTGTTCATGATGGTGTTAGAGAAGAAGGTCAACACCAGCATAATTGATAGAAATATGATGGCTACATTCTTGACCCAGCCTCTGTTTTTGACTTTCTCCTCAGTCATATCCGTTTTCTCCTTTGAACATAGATTCAGTGTGTTGCGTTCTCTTAGATAATGCGCGTGGTGCAAACATGGGTTTATCCCTTGATGGAACCGGAGTTTGCAATTCCCTCTACCAGATACTCCTCTCCGTGGAGGAAGAGCAGCAGGCTCGGAACCATATAGATCGTGGCAATTGCGAAGGCAAGTCCGACCTCGCCTGTGTTGATCGTCGATAGATACACCGACAGCGGCTGTTTTGCCGCATCCGGAAGAAGAATCAGTGGCTGCTCGACCATGTTCCAGTAATCGATGAATACCAGTATGGCGATCGAATACAGCGCCGCACGGCATTGAGGCAGGCAGATTTTCGTGAACACCTGCCACTCTCCCGCGCCGTCGAGCTTTGCCGCTTCAATCAGCGAGCCGGAAACTCGCCGCATGAACTTCGTGAGCAAAAATACCGAGAAGGGCGCGAACGCACCCGGCAGGATAATTGCCCAGCGTGTGTCCAGAATTTTCAGCCACTCTGAAACGAGATAGTTTGGAACCAGCGTGACCTGATACGGCATAAGCATAAGTATAACATAGAAGAAGAATATCGCTGCGCGAATTTTACCACGCCAGCGCGTGAAGCCGTACGCAGCAATAGCGGCAATCGCAACCTGTGAAAGCACAATCGGCACAACCAGTATGACCGAGTTCCAAAACTTGAACAGATAGTCGGGGCTTTTCAAAAGCACCGTTATGTACTGAGAGAAGGTCACAGTGTCAGGAATGAACTTGAGGTTGACCGTCTTTGACATATAGGTTTTGCCGGCACCTGTGGCCCCGCCGGAAAACACAACGCCGTAGTTTGCGTTGATCTCCGCCTGAGACATAAAGGAGTTCGAGATGGTCAGCAGCGTGGGCAGCAGGAATACTATCGCAAACACCGCACACAGAATGAACATGACGGTACGGGAAAAATATCTTTTCTTTCTCATCCCTCCACGTCCTTTCCGAACCAGTCCTCAACCTTGAACAGGATGGCAATGATGATAACCATCACCAGCGCCATAAGAACCGCGGCGGCTGACAGCTTTTGATAGTCGAGCGAGCCGAAGGTGTTGTTCATGAAGTGCTGGAGCATATATAGTGACTCGTAAGGGTATTTACCTGTCATGAGGAATATCTCACGGAATACCTTAAACGAGTTAATTAGCGAGAGAATCGTCACAAAGAGCACCGTTGGTGATAAATAGCGCAGCTTGATGGCGAAGAATTTGTACAGCTCAGATGCACCCTCGACGTCGGCGACCTCTAAAAGTTCCTTAGGTATGTTTGCGAGGGCGGACATGAACAGGATCATGTTATAGCCGAGGTTCTTCCAGAGGAAGAGCGTAACTATGACAATTTGGCTGTAGTCAGATTTTAGCCAGTCAATCTTGTCCCAGCCGAAAACGGCGAAAAACTCGTTCAAAACGCCATTATAATGGAACATAACCTGCCATATAAGCACAATGGAGGCCACCGGAACCATCATAGGTGATAGGAAAAATGTGCGGAACTGACTCTTCAGCGGTATTCTGGCCTCCAGCATCAGCGCCAGGCCCATGGCGAGTATAACCGCCAGCGGCACGGCGATTGCTGAAAAGGTCGCCGTGTTTTTTGCCGCTGTCTGGAATGATGAGTTGGATATAAGCGCTTTGAAGTTATCTAAAAACACAAATTCAGGATTCATCGGGCTTTTTATGAATGAGTAATATACGACAACTCCGAAGGGAACGATGAAAAACAGCATAACTCCCAAAAGGCTGGGCCCCAGAAAGCACATACTCAGCAGGAAATCTTTTGCTTTCGCCGAAGTGCGGCCTCCTGATTTCTTGGGCTGGGGGCGCAGGCGCTGACTTGGTCGGTTGGGAGCGGCTATCTTCATCGTGTCACCTTCTTTGACTTTCTCTTTTTTAAGCTTATCTCTGCTCGTTGACATATAGAGAGACGCGGCTCTGAACGTTCTTTGCGGTATCTTCTGCGGTCTTCTGTCCTGCGAAGAAAGCTGCAGTTTCATCAAAAATAATCTCATACAGGCTCTCGTCGTATGTGAAGATTCTTGTCGTATTATTGATTAGATCCATAACTTCGTCTTTCTCTTCCTGAGTCATGGCGAATATCTCGATAGTGTTATCGTCGTCAATCCACCAGCTCTCCTTAGCATACTCTTTTTGCTCTCCGGTCTCGTAATCGACGTAATACTCAGGAGTCATAAGCCCCGTAAACATTGCATCGAAGGCCTTTTTGCTTGTCGGAATGCCATTGTAGCCGTATTCGGACTGATATTCCTCGTCAAGCAGTATGCGCATGAACTCCCACGCGCCTTCCTTGTTTTTGCAGCTTGCAGACATCGCAAGGCCGCCGTCGATCACAAAGGCTGAGGCGGTGCCTGAACCGGGGAAGCCAATCGCTGTCACGTCTCCGCCGAAGGCCTTTTTGTACATCAGATACCTTCCGACCCTATACAGGTTTGATGCGTTGAGCATCTGACGGCCCTGCATTATGCGGGACATTTCTTCCTCATACATCCAGTCATTGCCCTCATAATAGGCTTCCCAATCGAAGCTTTCGGGGAACATCTTTGAAAACTCAAGAAGCTGGATAAATTCATCACTGTCAAAGCTGCACTTGCCGGTCTGCCAATTAACAAAGCCGTCGAGGCTCATGTAGCACATCTGATTCATAACATCAGACTGAGTCGTGCCAATGCTGAACATCTCGCAGCCCTCGGGCATTGTCGCCAGCGCCGCCTTAGCGTCCGCAACTGTCCAGCCGGGGGTATCACCGACAACTGAGCTGGCGCCGAGAACCGTGAAGATAGCCGCGGAAGAAACGAGCTGATAGAGCTTGCCATCATCAGTGGAAATGGCGTCAAATACAGGCTGAACAACCCCATCGCGGCCACCGAGCCCGGTGTCGCTCTCGATAAACGGCCAGAGATCCTCCAAAACGCCCTTTGCTCCGTACTGAGCTATGGGCAGTCCGTTTGTCGAGAAAATATCCGGCACCTTGCCGGTGAGAATCTCTGTCGTCAGCTTTGTCTGACCTGCGGAATAGTTATCCTGCGTATTATACTCGGAATAGTCCTGAACCTCAATTCTATATTTTGGATTTGTGCGGTTAAAACTGATTATTTCAGAACGGAGGGTGTAATCCAGCCACATGCAGGCATATATAATCTTTTCCTTCTGAGCCACTTCACTGGTGGGGGTCAGATTCATAGTGACCAGTTCAACCCTATCTCCCTCCATCTCGTAGCTGGTCGACATGGCTATTATGCGTCCATCCTCCATAGGGATAACGGAGTTTATGTTGTTGCCGTCGACATCGCAGTTTATCCAGGTAATAATCTTTTCGGTTTCACCTGTTTCGAGACTGCCGCCAAAGAGGCTGGTGCCGTTGTCATAGTAGTAATCATACTCTGCGTTGCCGGGCATGAAGTTATAGGCGCCATAAGGCACGGGGTATGAGTCCTGACCAAAGCCCTTTGCGCTCATGTCAATGGTCTTGAAAATCTGTTTTTCGGAGCTCTGGTCGTAAAAGGACGCCAGCGTCCTGCCGTCGGCAGTTGTAAAAACGCTGTCCACCCAGCTGTCAGTCAGCTCGATATTGAACAGCTTCTGTCCTTCGCTGTCGAGGACATAAATTTTGCCGCTGGCTGCCAGGTACATATTGCCGTCATTATCAATCGCAACATTATTTACATAGAAATACTCATCTGTGCTTTCGACAAGGGCGACAAGATCCGTACGGCTTAGCTCAGTGCCGTTCTCGTCCAGCTTTACAAGGTAATATTCATCCTTCTGCTCGGCGTATTCCCAGGCATTTGAAGCCTCAGATTCCACAAAATCATCAGGCAGGTTGAAGGTCGTGGTATAGACGTTTTCCAGAACCCATAGGTTGCCCTGCGAGTCTGCAAACAAGCGGTTGACGTTCGTGTAGCTGTAGCCGGAATAGGGGTCATCAGGATCCTGGACAATATTCTCTATCTTATACCCCTCCAGCTCCCGAAAATCGCTGCCGTCAAGTGCAACAGAGAAAATACCATTGCGGGTTTCCTCGTATGAATATTCCTCCATTATTGGCTCGCCGTTCTCGTCAAACATTCCGGTGGAATACGACTGAGTTATAGTCTCCCCGGTCTCTATCTGACCGTTAAAGAATATTCGCCCATTGCTATAGCAGCTCTGATTAATATAGCTTATGTTGCCGCTGAGCCGAGCATATGTAGGCACGTAAACATATTCAGCTGCGTCCGGAGTCGGGTTGATCTTCGGATCGTCCGTATTATCTCCGCAAGCGGAGAGCAGTCCCATTGTCATCGTCAGTACAAGCAAGAGGCATAAGCCTTTTTTTAACTTATTGTGCCGAGCTTCTTTCATCTTGTCACCTTCCCTTTCATCTTGACCTTTTTAGATTCCATATCTTTTTACCTTTGCTCATTTACGTAGAGCGAGACACGGCTCTGAACATTCCTCGCTGTATCTGCCGCCGATCTCTGTCCGGCGAAGAATGCCGCGCATTCGTCGAATATTATATCACGAAGATTCTCGTCGTAGGTATAAATTTTGCTGGTATTATTGAGAACTGCCATGACTTCATCGACTTCCCCCTGGGTCAGGGCAAAAACCTCAACCCTGTTGTCGTCGTCTATCCACCAGCTGCTCTTAGCGCGCTCTTTCTGCTCACCGGCCTGCTGGTCGGTATAGTATTCCTTCGTCATGAGTGACTTGATCTCACTGTCCAGCATCTTTTTATTGGTCGGAATAACGCCGGAGCCATAAATATCGTTCTGGAACCGCTCGTCGAGCAGCACTCTCATGAACTCCCATGCGCCTTCCTTGTTCTTGCAGCTTGAGGACATCGCAAGACCGCCGTAGATGCTGAAAGCTGTTCCATTTTTTGAGCCGGGCAAGCCGACACAGCTTATATCCCCGCCGAAGGCCTGCTTGTAGAGCAGGTATTGCGGCAGATTGTACATATAAACAGTTGCAAGCAACTGTCTGCCCTCCATAATGCGGAGGAACTCATCGTCATACGCCGGTTCGGGCACCGCTATGTCTGTCGCGGACACGCTAGAACCCCCGCCCTGTCCGTCCCCTGAGTCCGCAGCCGCAGGAAAGAGCGCCGCAAACTCGAGAAGCTGTATAAACTCATCGCTGTCAAAGCTGCAGTCACCGGTCTGCCAATCCACGAAGCCATCAAGACCCATGCAGCAGATCTGACCCATAATATCCTCCCGGGTCGTGTCGGCGCTGAACATCCCGCTGCCCTCCGGCATCTTTGCCAGCGCAGCTTTAGCATCCTCAACCGTCCAGCCCGGTGTGTCGCCGACGACGGGGCTTGCCCCGACAACAGCATAAATCTCCGCAGTGGGAACGATCTGGTATAGCTTGCCGTCCTCGGTGGAGATTGCGTCGAAAATGGGCTGTACAATCCCCTCACGACCGCCGAGCTCTGTGTCGCTGTCTATAAACGGCCAGAGATCCTCTAACAGACCCTTTGCGCCATAACGTTCAATCGGCAGGTTTTCTGTAAAGAATATGTCGGGAACCTTGCCAGAAAGAATCTCTGTCGTCAGCTTATTTAGGCCTGCTTCGTAGTCATCTTGGGTATTATACTCCGAATAGTCCAGAACCTCAATTCTATATTCTGGATTTGTGCGGTTAAACTTGATTATTTCGGCGCGGAGGCTGTAATCCAGCCACAGGCAGGCAAATGTAATCGTTTTTTTCTGCCGAACCTCACTATAAGCTGTTTTGTTCATCGTCACAAGCTCAACTTTGGTCTTCTCAGACGAATAGTCGCGCGACAGTAGCATGATGCGACCGTCATCCACGGGGACGAAGGCGCTTATGTTGCTGCTGTCAACGTCGCTGTTTATCCAAGCGATGATTTTCTCAGCTTTGCCCGTCTCGAACTCAACGCCGAACAGGCTCCCGCCGTTGTTGTAGCAGTAATCGTATTCGCCGAAGCCCGGCAAAAAGTTATATGCTCCCAAAGGGCAGGGATAGGTCTCATCGCTCAGCGCCTTGGCAGAGCTGTCAATGGTCCTGATCACCTGCTTATTGTCCTTTTCATTGTCATATATAGAAACAGCAACCCTGCCATCGCTCAGGCTGAAGATGTTATCCACCCAGCTGTCGTCTATTGCAAGCTCGAACTGCAGCTGTCCCTCGGAATCCAGGGCATATATTTTTCTGCCCTCGCCCACGTATATGTCGCCGGAGCCGGAGATCGCCAAAAGGCTTACATAGAAATGATCGCCCTCGTTCTCTGCGGCTTCGGCAAGGTCGATGCGAAGAAGCTCCTTGCCGTCGGTATCCAGCTTTACAAGGAAATATTCGTCCTTTTGCTCGGAGTATTCCCAGACATTTGAAGCCTCCGATTCCTCGAAGTCCTCAGGCAGATTAAAGGTTGTGGTATAGACGTTTTCCAGGACCCACAGATTGCCCTCGCTATCTGCAATCAGGCGGTTAATGCCGGTATATGCGTAGCCGGCAAGGGGGTTCGCCGGGTCTTGGCTGCTCTCGACAATCTTATATTCGCCGAGCTCCCGAAGGTCGCTGCCGTCGAGCGCGACGGAGAAAATTGCTGTGCGGATCTCCTCATAGGAATGCTCCTCGCTTATGGGCTTGCCGAACTCGTCATATGCCCCGGTCTCATACGGCTGGGTGATAGTCTCACCCGTGTATATCCCGCCGGCAAAGTATATGCGCCCGTCGCAATAACAACCATAGCTAATGTAACTGAAATCACCGGACAGCTCAGTGTATGTGGGAACGTAGACATATTCGGGCGAATCCGAGGGCGGGGTATTCTTCGGACCCTCCGTATTATTTCCACATGCGCTGAGCAGCCCCAATGATGTGGTGAGCACGAGTATCAAGCACAAGTATTTCTTCATCCTATGGCTTGGGTGTGTACTGGGCCGGGCTGCTTTCATCGTGTCACCCTCTTAATCGTTTTTTTGTTTTACCTTTGCTCGTTTACATAGAGCGAAACGCGGCTCTGCACGTTCTTTGCGGTTTCCTGTGCAGATCTCTGCCCGGCGAAGAAGGCCGTGCACTCGTCAGCTATTACATCGTAGAGATCCTTGTCATATGCATAAATTCTGGTTGTGCTGTTGATAAGCTCCATCAGCTCGTCACACTCTTCCTGAGTCATTGCATAAAATTCAACATTTTCACCGCCGCCGAAACCCCAGGTCGCCTTTGGCCGTTCAACCTGCTTGCCTGTCGAGTCGGTGACGTACTCCGGCGTCATGGCCTCCTTGAACATATTGTCAAACGCCTTTTGGTTGCTCGGAAGCCCGCTGTATGAGTAATTTTCCTGCTGATACTTCTCGTCAAGCAGCATTCTCATGAACTCCCAGGCCCCGTCCTTGTTCTTGCAGCTTGAGGACATTGCAAGGCCGTTTTCAAGGCTGAACGCCGAGGCACTGCTCGAGCCGGGGAAGCCAACTGCTGTCATATTTCCGTTGAAGGCCTGTTTGTACAGCTGATAATAATCCAGGCTATACAATTGTCCTGACGCCAGCATCTGCTTGCCTTCCTTTATGCGGGTAAAATCATCATTGTATATAATAGCTCCTTCGCCCGCATAATAGCTATCCCAATCAAAGGATTCAGGGAAAATCTTCGCGAACTCGAGAAGCTGGATAAACTCATCGCTGTCGAAACCGCAGGCGCCGGTTTCCCAATCCACAAAGCTGTCAATGCCCATATTGCATATCTGCGCCAGAATGTCAGTTTGGGTGATGCCAAGATCGAACATTTCGCAGCCCTCAGGCATTGTAGCAAGCGCCGCTATAGCATCCTCTACTGTCCAGCCGGGCTTGTCGCCCACGACTGAGCTGGAGCCGAAAACCGTCCAGAGTGACGCAGACGGAACTATCTGATAGAGCTTGCCTTCCTCGGTGGTAAGCGCATCGAAGATGGGCCCCACAAGCGCGTCACGGCCGCCGAGCTCTGTATCGCCCTCTATAAACGGCCAAAGATCCTCCAAAAGCTCCTTCGCGCCATAGCGGTTAATCGGCAGTCCGTTTGTCGAGAAGATATCGGGAACCTTGCCCGAAAGAATCTCGGCCGTCAGCTTGGTCTGGCCCGCTGAATAGTCTTCCTCGGTATTGTACTCAGAATAGTCTTGAACCTCAATTCTGTAATTGGCATTAGTGCGGTTAAACTTGATTATCGCAGAACGCAGGTTATAGTCCAGCCACATACAGGCATATGTAATGGTTTCCTTATGTGCAACCTCGCTGGTGGGGGTCAGATTCATGGTGATTAGCTCAGCCACAGACTCCCCGGACGAATAGTTCTGTGACAGAGCCACAATGCGTCCATCCTCCAGAGGGATAACAGAGCTAATATTGCTGCCGTCTACATCGCTGTTTATCCATGTGATGATCTTTTCGGCTTCCCCTGTTTCAAGATCACAGCCGAAAAGGCTCGTACCGTTGTCGTGATAATAGTCATATTCTCCGCCACCGGGGATGAAGTTATATGCCCCGTAAGGCACCGGATATGACTCCGTGCCGAAGCCCTTGCTTGCAAGATCTATAGTCTTGAGCTCCTGCTTTCCGGATGCCTGACCATACATGCACGCAAAAACCTTGTCGCCCAGCGTGAACAGGCTATCCACCCAGCCGTCTTCCATACCATTTTCGAACAGCATCTGTCCTTCGCTGTCCATGGCGTAGAGCTTGCTGTTGGCGATCATATAGAAGTTGCCGTCCTTATCAATTGTCATGCTGTTTACATAGAAATAATCCTCAGCTCCGGCAACAGAGGCCAGATCGATGCGGCTGAGCTCCACGCCCTTGCCGTCGAGCTCGACAAGGCAATACTCCTCGCTCTGCTCCGCATAATCCCAGGCACTTGAAGTCTCCGAGGACACAAAATCCTCAGGCAGATTATAGGTCACGCCATAGACATTCTCAAGTATCCAAATATTTCCGTCTGTGCCCACCGCGAGCTGATTAACATTAGTGTATAAGGAGTCGGCGTAAGATCCGGTGCCGACAATATTTTCCGGCTTATACTCGTCTAACCCCTGAACGTCACTGCCGTCGAGCGCCATAGAGAAAATCCCTGTGCGAGTTTCATCATAGGAATACTCATCCATAATGGCTTTGCCGTCCGCGTCATAACCGCCGGTCTCATATGAATTGGTAATCGTCTCACCGGTCTTCACATCAGCCACAAAGTAAATGCGGTCATTAAAATAGCAGCTCCGGCCAATATAACCGAAGTCTGCCGGCAAATCCTGAAACGCAGGAACGTAAGCATAGCCCTCTGCATCCGGCGTGGGGGTATTTTTCGAATTATTGGGGTTGCCCGGATCAGCACCGCAGGCAGAAAGTAGTCCCAGCGCCATCGTTAACACGAGTATCAGGCTCAGTCCCTTTTTAATTTTCTTCATTGATCATTGTCCTCCAAATGGATTGTCTGTATTAATATTAATAGTACAGACAGGATATCACCGGGCTACATGATTGTCAATGCCGTAGCAGAAACTTAATATTTGTATCCCGTTTGTTTTTTACGACGGCTGTCCGGGAATATTGTTCCACGCTAAAGAAGATGCTCCAGTTTTTTCTAAACTTTTTTGACTAAAATATAACTAATTCAGCACACAAATGTGTAAAAGCGCCATTAATACGCGGAAAAAATTTTTTTGTAGGCGCTTTTCAGGTGCAATTATTTATGCTATACTGGATAGTACTATGCGACGGGAGATTGTAATATGGAGATTTTTGTTAAACGCCCCGTGAAGATACAGACCAGAGCGGACGTCGAGAGGCGCTGCTACGAACTTTTTCTGACTGAGCGTCAGTGGATTTTCCCTGCCACGGGGCGCGACTATGTGTTAGTCGGACAAGCCCAAAGCCGCCAGTGAGCATCATGACCGCCCCCGGACTCTTTGGCGGCTATAAAAACATTGTCTTTCTGGGAGAGGCCGGCTCCGGTAAGACAGAGACCGCGGTTAATCTCGCAGTTTCAATGGCAGACCGCAGCGATAAGCCCGTCTGCTTTTTTGACATGGATCAGACAAAGCCGCTTTTCCGCGCACGAGACTGCGTCCAAAGGCTTAAAACTGCGGGTGTACAGCTGCGTTTTCAGGAACAGTTCATGGATGCACCCACCGTTGTCCCCGGTGTGATCGAGGCTCTGCTCGACCCCGACATGCGCGTCTTGATGGATGTCGGCGGCGGTGCGCACGGCTCTCACATGATCGGTCAGTTCTCCCACATACTTAACAGGCCGGATTCGCTGGTAATATACCTTATAAACCCTTTCCGCGCCTGGTCGAACACGGCTGAAAATATCTCCGTCACCATGTCAAGGGTGACCGGTGCCGCTCGCCTGCGCAAAATAAAGCTGGCTGCCAACCCAAACCTCGGCCCGGACACCAGTCCGGACGATATACTTGAGGGCATGCGGCGCATACGTGCGCTTTTGCCGGATGAAGCAATTGAGTTTGTCTGCGTTTTGGAGCAGCATTGTTCCGCTGTCTCCCAGGCGGTACCCGAGCCTCTGCTCCCGATAAGGCTCGGCACTCTTCCGGAGTGGTTGGCGGGTCCGGGGAGATGAAATGACCTGTATTGTACATTATATATAAGAGGAGTGCTTAAAAATGGCCAAAGGCAAAGTCGAAATCTACACCGAAGCCTGCAAAAGCTGTCTGTTCTGTGTCAACGTTTGCCCAAAAAAGGTTTTGGGAACCACCAACGCCGTGAACTCGAAGGGCTACCAGTTCGCGGTGCCTGTCAACGCTGATGACTGCATTGGCTGCGCCATGTGCGCTAATATCTGCCCTGATGGTGCTATATCTGTGTATAAGGAGGTGGGCTGAGTGTCTGAGAAAGTTTTCATGAAGGGCTGCGAAGCCGTGGCTGAGGCCGCGATACGCGCCGGCTGCCGGTTTTTCGCCGGCTATCCTATCACACCGCAAAACGACGTGCCTGAGTATTTTTCCCGGCGTATGCCGCAGGTTGACGGCGTGTTTCTCCAGGGCGAGAGCGAAGTTGCCTCCGCCAACATGGCCTACGGTGCCGCTTCCGCCGGTGTGCGGAGCATGACCTCGTCCTCCAGCTGCGGAATCTCACTCAAGAGCGAGTCCATATCCTGGATGGCAGGCGCGCGCCTGCCCGTTGTTATCGCAAACTTCCAGCGCGGCGGCCCGGGAATCGGAACAATCCAGCCTGCCCAGCAGGACTATCTGCAGGCAACAAAGGCCTCCGGCAACGGCGGCTTTAAGATGCTCGTTCTCTCTCCCGCCACCATTCAGGAGGCTGTGGACATGACCTGCGAGGCCTTCGAGCTGGCTGACAAGTACCGCAATCCCGTCATACTCCTGCTTGACGGTTTCACCGGCACAATGATGGAGCCGGTTGAACTGCCCGAGGCCAAGACTGATGAGGAAATTGCCGCCATCCGCGCCTCAAAGGACTGGGCCGCGGTCGGCAAAAAGGGTTCTCCCGAACAGCACAAGGTCATGTGCGGCCCCGGACTTGATGCCCGCGTAAGTCAGGAGGCCATGAACAAGCGCGACAGCCAGATGTACGACGGCTGGGAGAAGACCGAAACAGATTACGAAGCCTACATGGTCGAAGATGCCGAGCTTATCATCACTGCCTACGGTATCTCCGGACGCATCTCCGAGTCTGCAGTCAGAATTCTCCGCAATGAGGGCATAAAGGCCGGACTCATTCGTCCCAGACGCGTGTATCCTTTCCCGGCCGAGGCCTACAATAACCTGAATTTCTCGCAGCTTCGCGGCATCGTCTGCGCCGAGATGGCGATTCCCGCACAGTTTGCTGTTGACGTGGACAACGTCGTGCGCGACAGAGCCAAAATTGTCACAGCGCTATCTTCCGGCGGAGACATCCTTGACCGGAGTGTCATACTTGACGCCGCAAGAAGCCTGATGAACGCCGATTAAGGGAGGGAAAAGATATGATGGAAAAAATTTATTCACGCCCCTCCGGCCTTTTTGACGGAGCGGTTTCCGGCTTCTGCCCGGGATGCATGCACTCCACAATCTGCAAAATAGTCTGCGAAGCGCTCGATGAGCTCGGCATGACCGACAACACCTGCTATATTCAGGGTGTCGGCTGCTGCGGACTGGCTGTTACTTACCTGGATATGGACACTATCTCGTCCCCCCACGGCAGAGCCTGCGCAGTTGCCAGCGCATTCAAGCGCTGCAGCCCGGATACACTCACCTTCACCTATCAGGGCGACGGTGACCTCGCCGCAATCGGCCTTGCCGAGACCATGTCCGCCGCAAACCGCGGCGAGAACTTCACTGTAATTTTCGTCAACAACGGCATATACGGAATGACAGGCGGTCAGCTTGCCCCCACCACGCTGGTCGGCGCAAAGACCACAACCTCGCCCTACGGCCGCAAAAAAGACGAGCACGGCGCGCCCTTGCACATGTGCGAAATTCTTGACCAGCTTGAGGCGCCGGCATATATAGCCCGCGTCACCTGCACGGACGTGCCGAACGTCAAGAAAGCCAGAGCCGCCGTTAAGAAGGCATTCGAGTATCAGATCGCCGGCAAAGGCTTCTCCTTTGTCGAGATCGTCTCAAACTGTTCCACAAACTGGGGCATGTCCCCGGGTGAGTCTCTCGACCATGTTAAAAATGTTGTCTTGAAGGAATTCCCTCTTGGGGAGTTCCGGGCGAAGTAAGGGGGGACATAAATGGAAAAATCTGTAATTGTCGCCGGATTCGGCGGGCAGGGCGTCATGGTAATCGGACAGCTTCTGGCTTACACTGCCTGTGAGACTACCGATAAGTATGTCACCTATTTCCCATCCTACGGCGCTGAGATGCGCGGCGGCACAGCCAACTGCTATGTCGTCATCTCCGACGAGCCTGTCGGTGCGCCCAAGGTTGCTCAGGCCGACTATGTGATCGTGCTAAACGATCCGTCTATGGCAAGATTCAAGGATGCAGTTGCACCCAACGGTGTAATGTTCGTCAACAGCTCCGTTGTCACCACGAAGCCTGATCGCGAGGACATCAAGGTCGTCGAGGTTGATGCAGGCACGATCGCCTATGAACTCGGCTCTCCCAAGGTGCTCAACCTTGTCATGACCGGCGCCGCCATCGGCTACAGCGATCTGCTCCCGGCTGAGAACGTGTTGCAGACAGCGTTTAATAAGCTGGGCGCAAAGCGGCCCGAGCTAAACCCGATTAACGAGGCAGCCTTCCGTCGCGGAATGGAAATCGGCCGCGCAGCAAGATAGTTTTATCCCGAAAGCAGCCCCCCACAAACCAGTTGTGGGGGGCTGCTCTATTTTGCATCTACAGTCGCTCAATCTCCGTCACAGATACCTCAAAGGCAGTCTTTTCAACGGTCACGCCATCTATGAGCTTTATGTACTGCCGGCTCTGCACCCGCCCGACGATCGCAATTGTGTCGCCAACCGACCACATACCCGCCTGTCTTGCACGCAGGCCCCAGCATATGCAGGGCAGGTAGTCCGAGCGTCCGTAACGGCGGTTTACCGCCAGCATCAGATCGCAGATGTCGCGCCCCATCGGGGTTGTGCGCAGATTTGGCGGCTTGCAGAGCGCGCCCTTGAGCTCAACGCAGTTTAAGTCGTCCTCGTCACAGAAGTAAATTTCGCGCGCAAATACTGTTATGACAAGCTTTGAGCCCTCGCTCCGCTTATTATTAAACGAGCGCAGCTCCCCCGTAACGCGCAGCTGCGAAAACGCCTCAGGGGACGCGGAAGTCAGCAGCGATTCACGCGCCACCACGTTTATTACATCCGACGCGCCGGATAGTCTGCGCGTCTCCAGTGGAAAGGTGAAGAACCGCTCGCCGCGGCTCAAATGCGAAAATACCGGCGCGCCGCTAAGCACGCCTATCAGTTCTACATTGTTTCTGGTTTTAGCTTCGTCCATGCTCATGCCTCCGTATCGTTGGATGCGGCCCGTCCTCAGACGGGTCATAACAGCATATTCATGGATGCGCTTGTATATTCTAAAGCCTTGCAGTATAATAGATGTGCTATAAACTCTACACAAAAATTTAAAGGAGCTTTTACTATGGAGCTTTCCGAGATTCTCGCACGCTGTGACCATACTCTTCTTCGAGTAGATGTCTCGGCTGACGAAATAAGAACCCTATGCGACCAGGCAATCAAATATAACTGCGCCTCGGTCTGCATCCCGCCCTGCCACGTCGCCGGTGCCAAGCGCTATGTCGGCGACAAGCTGTGCATCTGCACCGTCATCGGCTTCCCCAACGGATACATGACCAGCGCCGCGAAAGCGTTTGAGACTGAAAACGCAGTCAAAAACGGTGCTGACGAGATTGACATGGTGGTTAATCTCTCCATGGTCAAGGACGCCTGCTGGAGCGAGGTTGCGGAGGATATTGCCACCGTTCGCCGGGCATGTGAGGGCAAGATACTCAAGGTCATTATCGAGTGCTGCCTGCTTACGGACGGGGAAAAGCGCGAGCTTTGCCGCATAGTCTCCGAGTCCGGCGCAGACTTCATCAAAACCAGCACCGGCTTTTCCACCGGCGGCGCAACCCGCGCGGATGTGGAGCTGCTGCGCGCAAACTGCGACGCGGGGGTTAAGGTCAAGGCCGCAGGCGGCATCAAGACTCTTCAGGACGCCGAGGACTTCATTGAGCTTGGCGCCGACCGTCTGGGCACCAGCCGGGTTGTTAAGCTCGCAATGGAGATTGATGACGACACGGAGAGCTACTGATGAAGCGGAACAGACGCCGCGCCACATACCGCCCGGGCAAAACCAGCGGTGTCATGAGCCTTGCAACGGGCGGGATCTTTGTGTTGATCGGAATATTTGTGGTAATTCCGACCTTCGGTGCTTTCGGTATATTATGGACTTTGTTCGCCTTAGCCATAGCAGGCTTTGGAGGGTATCAAGCTTTCGGCAAAAACTACTACGGCCCGGAAATATACATCGAGGACGAAGATATCCCCGGTCAGAGCGTGGAGGCGCGACTTGAAGGGCTACGCAGCCTTTACGACAAGGGCCTCATCACGCAGGAAGAGCACGACGAAAAACGTGAGCAGATTCTCCGCGAGCTGTAAGCTAGCGGAAAATCGCCCGTTTTGCTCCCCTGCAAATTGCGATAGCAGGGACTGAGAGCACAAGCCAGATAAGGCAATAGGGCAGGCAGATTTGTCCGCAGAGGTTGCCGGGAACGGAGGAGTAATCCCAGACTCCCCAGCCGAGATGGACATTCACAACCGCACCGATCACAAACTCAACCGTCGTGATGATCGAGGCGGATGCTACGCACATCTGCCAACGCCGCCAGCGTGTCCGCGTTGAGATGAGATGCATGAGAGAAAAGCAAATGCCGCCGGCCAGCAGCATTGTCCAGTGGGTGCGGCCGCGCCAGAGCAGCTCTATCGCGCCATAAGCCAGTGAACCGGTGAAAAAAGCGGATATTAGTTCAATTGCAAGCATTTTAATCACTCCTTCTGGGTATTTTCCCCATCGCGAGCCGAAAAATGCATTAAACATCAAGAAAAAGGCCTTGACAGGCAGTTTAACTGCTGATATACTGAATAGGTTAAAAATGAAGCAGAATGGTTATCCGCCGTCCTCACCTTACCGCTTTAAGTGTGTCGGGTTAATATCAAGATCATGGTCCCATTTCGGGAGTATTGTTTTTGCGCGCGGATGCCTATCGGTATCCGCGCTTTTTGTGCGGATAAGCTGTCACAATACGGGAGGTGTTTTTGATAGCAGTCACAGAGTACCAGATTAATGAGGAAATACGCGACAGAGAGGTGCGCCTCATAGGAGCAGACGGTGAGCAGCTGGGCATTATGTCCTCTATCGCCGCCATGAATATAGCTGCCGAAAAGGATTTTGACCTCGTCAAGATCGCGCCGGGCTCAAATCCCCCAGTCTGCAAGATCATGGACTACGGGAAGTATCGCTTCGAACAGTCCAAACGGGAAAAGGAAGCTCGAAAAAACCAGCATATCGTTGAGGTAAAGGAAATTCGCATGTCGCCCAGCATTGGCGATAACGATTTTTTGACCAAGCTTCGAAATGGTCAGAAGTTCCTGAACGAAGGCGACAGGCTGAAGGTTACTGTGCGCTTCCGCGGACGCGAGATGGCTCACACGAACATCGGTGAGCAGCTCCTGCGTGACTTCGCGGAAAAGTGCTCTGAGATAGCAAATCTCGACAGGCAGCCCAAGCTTGAGGGACGTCACATGTCTGTCTTCCTGTCACCCAAGCCTCAGACCGCGGCCAAAAAGCCCGCCAAGTCTAAGGACGATATCCCCGATCAAGCAAGCGAACAAGAGTAAGCACACCATGGAAGGAGATATACAAAGTCATGCCGAAACTCAAGACACATAGTGGCGCGAAAAAGAGATTTTCTCTCACCAAGTCCGGCAAGGTGAAGCGCGCACGCGCATACAAGAGCCACATTTTAACCAAGAAAAGTACAAAGCGCAAGAGAGGCCTCCGCCAGGGAACCTACGCGGACGTCAGCAACGAGACCGCAGTCAAGCGCATGATCCCGTATAAATAAGGAGGACGCAGCAAAATGGCCAGAGTTAAAGGCGCAATTATGACGCGCAAAAGAAGAAATAAGATGCTGGGCCTCGCAAAGGGCTATTGGGGCAACAAGTCTCGCAGCTTCAAAATGGCGAAGCAGCAGGTAATGAAGTCCGGTCGCTACTCGTATGTCAGCCGCAAGCAGAAGAAGAGAGATTTCCGTAAGCTTTGGATCACCCGCATCAACGCAGGCTGCAAGGCAAACGGTATGAACTACTCCACCTTCATGCACGGACTTAGGCTCGCCAACATTGATATGAACCGTAAGATGCTCAGCGAGACTGCCATACACGATCCCGCTGCTTTCACCGCCCTGTGCGAGAAGGCTAAGGCATCTCTTTAAATCTTAAAAACGGCTCGCCTGCAGGCGAGCCGTTTTTAAGGTGAACCCTAGCGCATTTTTCGGCTTTATGAATGCAATCCCTTGCCAAGCACCATAATATGGTGTAAAATATTTTAGTCACATTGGCAATTAATAAAATCCACAGGAGGACATAATATATGGTATCTGCAGGCGAGTTTAGAAATGGTGTCACCTTTGAGATGGACGGTCAGGTCATGCAAGTGGTCGAGTTCCAGCACGTTAAGCCCGGCAAGGGCGCGGCTTTTGTCCGCA
Organism: uncultured Oscillospiraceae bacterium; assembly: GCA_964535405.1. GTDB lineage: Bacteria > Bacillota > Clostridia > Oscillospirales > Oscillospiraceae > Scatomorpha. The sequence goes on from CAZHUG010000004.1 coordinate 17,476, forward strand.
CCACTATCAGAAACGTCATCACCGGTGCCGTTGTAGAAACATCTTTCAACCCCACCTCAAAGTTCGAGAGCGCAACCATCGACCGCAAGAGCATGGAATACAGCTATTCCGACGACCACCTCTACTATTTCATGGACCCGGAGAGCTATGAGCTCATCCCCATTGAAGCCAACATGCTGGGCGACAGCTTCAGGTTTATCAAAGAGAACATGGTCTGCATGATCATGAGCTATAAGGACAAGGTTTTTGCTGTCGAGCCTCCCAACTTTGTTGAGCTCGAAGTCAGCAAAACCGATCCCGGCTTTGCCGGCAACACTGCCACCAACACAACCAAGCCAGCTACGCTGGAGACCGGCGCGGAGGTTCGTGTGCCGCTGTTTATTAACGAGGGCGACCGCATCAAGATCGACACCCGCACCGGCGACTACGTCGAGCGCGCTAAAGGTTAAACAATATTATTTAACAACACTAAGGAGGGACCGTGTGATGACAACTGCAGAGAAAGTGGCGTACCTGAAGGGTCTGACTGATGGCTTCGGCATCGACAAGGAGTCCAAGGAAGGCAAGCTTTTGAATGTTGTAATCGACATTCTCGACGAGATCACCCACGACATCGAGGATCTGGAGGCTAACTCCTATGAACTGGGCGAGGCTATCGACCAGGTCAGCGACGATCTTGCCGATATCGAGGAGTTTTTCTTTGACGACGACGAGGATGACGAGGACGACGATGAGTGCGGCTGCGGCTGTTGCTGCGACGACGATGAGGTTCCTGTTCTCTACGAGGTCACCTGCCCCGCATGCGAAAACACCATAACCATCGATGAGGACGTTCTTGATCTGGGTTCTATCCAGTGCCCAAACTGCAGCGAGACGCTTGAGTTTGAAGGCATCGAGATCGAGGATGAGGACGAGGATGACGAAGACGAGGACAAAGAGTAAATATGAAGCGGACGAGCCTCCCCTTTTTGGGAAGGCTCGTTTTTCTATATTGACAAAGTCACATTCGCGGACTATACTTTCATTACAACAGAATATAGGGGCGCTGGGTTTTCCCGGCTGAGATGCGGCTAATCGAGGTCGCGGACTCTTGAACCTGATGCGGGTAATGCCGACGTAGGAAGACCAAAAAACGCAGGCGGGCTTCTTCCGCTTGCGTTTTTTGCTTTCCGTCATCTATCAAAGGGAGGAAAGAAAAAATGAAAAACCAACAACTACGCACAATGTGCGAGGGTGCAATTTTCCTTGCGCTCGCCCTTGTTCTCAACATGCTCACGCTATTCAGGCTGCCAAACGGAGGTTCTGTAGACCTGGCTATGCTCCCCATTTTCCTGTTTGCGCTCCGCTGGGGTCTCGGCTGGGGCCTGCTCGAGGGTTTTCTGTTTGGGCTTCTGCAGCTGCTTATTGACGGCGCCGTTGCCTGGGGCTGGCAGAGCCTCCTGCTCGACTATATCGTCGCCTTCACTCCGCTTGGCGTGGCGGGGCTGTTCCGCGGCAGGGGGAAGGGCATTTTTGCAGGCATTGGCCTGGCCTGCTTTCTGCGGTTCATTGTCCACTATATAAGCGGCGTGACCATCTACGCAATAAACGCGCCCCAGGAGCTCTTCGGCATGCTTCTCACGAACCCCTGGACCTTCTCGCTGGTCTATAACGGCAGCTATATGCTCATCGACACCGCACTGTGCCTCCTGCTCTTTGCATTTATGTATAGGCCGCTGGACAAGTACGTTCAGGCAAGGGATATTATCCGCGCCTGACCGCTTGGAAGGCCTATAAAAAGAGACAGGCCCCGCCATATGGCGGGGCCTGTCTTTTTTATAAGCCTTAGTCAGTGACGTAGGGCAGAAGAGCGATCTGACGTGAACGCTTGATAGCTTCAGTCAGTTCGCGCTGATGCATAGCGCAGGTGCCGGTAGTACGGCGCGGAAGGATCTTGCTGCGGTCGGAAACGAATTTCCTGAGCTTCGCGGTATCCTTGTAGTCTATGTTAGCACTCTTGTCCACGCAGAACTGGCATACCTTTTTGCGCTTGCGATTTTTAGGTCCTCTGTTATCGTAAGCCAAAAGTCATACCTCCTTAAAATGGCAGCTCGCCGTCGCCGTCATCCAGCTCTGCAAAGGAGGAGGAACGTCCCTGAGGGGCGTTATAGCTGCTATCACTGTTGTTATAGCTGCTGTTTTCCTGTCTGCTGTAGCTGTCGCGGGACTCGCTGCGTGTATCGCCGCCATCGCGGCGTTTGGATTCACCGAAATAGATGTTTTCTGCGACAACCTCGGCGCTGCGGCGTTTGCCGCCTTCGCGATCGGTCCAGTCGCGGATCTGAAGGCGGCCTGAAACTACTGCCATGCTGCCTTTAGAAAAATACTTGGAGACGAACTCTCCGGTCTGCCTCCAGGCGACTACGTCGATGAAGTCTGTCTGCTTCTCCTCGCCTCGGCCGTAATCACGGTCAACTGCGAGTGTGAATGACGCAACCGGCGTCTGTGATTGGGTGAAGCGCAACTCGGGATCCCGAGTCAGGCGACCCATGATAACGATGTGGTTAAGCATTACTTTAGCCCTCCTTATTCAGGACGGCGGGTGATAAGGCTACGCATCACGCCGTCGGTTATGCCAAGGACACGGTCCAACTCTGCGGGGAACTCGGGTCCGCTTGTGAACTTGACGAGAACATAGTAGCCGTCAGACATGTCGTCGATTTCGTAAGCCAGTTTGCGCTTACCAATCTCCTCCATCTCGTCTAGCGTGCCATGAAGCTCGACAAGCGCTTTGAATTTCTCTACGAGCGCGGCGGTCTCATCCTCCGTAATCGTTGCGTTGATAATGTACATCAATTCGTACTTTTCGCTTGTTTTTGCCATTTGTGCACCTCCTTCCGGACTAATGGCCCGCGCTAAAGCGGGCAAGGATAAAGGCTCGCCCATTCGGACGAGCCTTTAGATTATACAGGAATCTCAGTAAATGTCAAGGTTTTTGCCGATTAATACTTGGGTTTTTGACTGATTATACGCTGAAATTCATGCTTGTGTCGCCCTGAACATCTGTGCCGCGCATAAAAAACAGCTGCTTAAGTATACGGCACAAATTCCCATAATATAAGCGCGAGTTCACGTTTCGTTCATTTATCCAAAATTATGCCATAATCGCCTGAAAGCATTGATACGGCTAGATTTCCCATCAGATAGATAAATTTTTATTTAATTTAGCTCTAACGTTACTTTAATTTTCTTCGCGTACAATAAACACATAAAGCGAAAGGAGACACAAACATGATGAATAATACGATTATTAATATAAGCCCCGCCGAAGCCCGCAGAATAGCTCTTAAGGAGGCCGGCACAAAAAGCGGACAGTTCGTCTATCAGAAGCTTCTCAACGAGCCCGGAAAAGCCACATATCAGCTGGACTTTGTCACTGATTTCATGAGCTACACCTGCTACGTGAACGCCGATTGCGGCGAGGTTGTCGGTTTCGACTACATGCCGACCGTAGCCTAAAACTTGCGCAGCTCTCTTTGAAATATACCCCTTCCTCCAACGTTTCAGGCCACACCCCCCGGTCTGAAAAAACGGCCTCACACATTTTTGTAGGATGTGTGGGGTCGTCTTTATTTTTTCGTGAAGTCGCGGCGACGGGCGACTCTGAGAACATTGCATAAAAAGAGCGACGGTTTAAACCGTCGCTCTTTTTCAGGCTTCAGCCGCTGCAGCCGCAGCCGTGGCTCTCACCGTCGTGCCCGCCGCAGCCGCACTCATGTCCATTTTCATGGTCGCCGCAGGAGTGTTCACCGTCGTGGTGATCACAGTTAGGCTCAGGATTATAGCTCAGGATGCCTCTCGTCAATGCCTCAACGGCAAAATCCGCAAGACCGGTAATTCCGCCGAATACTCTTATGCCGGTCATGTTAAGGGCGTTCACGGCACCGGCACCAATGCCGCCGCAAATGAGAGTATCCACGCCGCGCTCGATCAGAAATACCGACAGCGCCTCATGTCCGGCGCCATCCACGGGGACTATCTCCGAGGAAACAACCTCGCCATCGGCTACCTCGTATATTTTGAAGTTCTCGGTATGACCGAAGTGCTGGAATATCATCTCGTCCGAGTCGTAGCACACTGCAATTTTCATATTGGCCTCCTTATATTGTTACTTGCACAACAGTTTAATACAATTTATGCCCCCGCGTCAAGTGGATTAATCACTGCTCGTATATGCCGCCGCCGATAAACTCGCGAACAAGCGAATCCGGCGCGACAAGCGAGTTATCTATATGCCCGAAAAGCTGGATAGCAGGCAGGACGCTCTTGAGCTCATCATAGCGCTCGATACCCTCCGGAATGGAGGAGAAAAGCTCGGTTGCTATGCTGTTCATGACCGGCAGCTCATAAGGCAGGGCAGTGTCAAGGCGCAGATTCGCTCTGTCCTTAAACGGCGAAATGTAGAGCTTTTCACCGCGTCGGACGTTTGCCCACATCGCCAGGGTCATTGCCGGGTCATAGGCACGGAAAAGATGATCGCGCACGGTCCTGCGCACAAGACGCATCCAGGTGCCCTTGAATGCCAGGCTGCCCTCAAACTCAATGTTTGAGCGCGCCGAGATATAGAGCTTGAACGCCTCCGTATGGGCGCTTGTGATCTCGTCATTGAGCGCATGGATGCCCTCGAAGATCGCAATCTCGTCCTTTCTGAGCTTCAGGGACTTGGATGGCTCCAGCACGCGCATCTGGCGGGCAAATTCGTATTTGGGAACCAAAATGCGCTCGCCACGGCTCAGCTTGCTGAAATGCTCGTTCATGAGCTCCATGTCCATGCAAAGAGGACTTTCAAAATCCAGCTCACCACTTCTGGTGCGCGGCGCAGTTTCCGGATCAACTGTGCGGAAATAGTTATCCATGCTTATCGTATAGGTGCGAATGCCCCGACGCCCAAGCTCCTCCTCGATCTTCTGCGCAGTCGTGGTCTTTCCGCTGCCTGAGGGGCCGGACAGCAGGACAATGGGGCTTCTCTTCATATTTTCACTTATCATGTCCCCGGCGGTTGACACCTTCTTCGCATACTGAGCATCACACTCAGCCAAAAAACCCTTCGGGTCAGCCACTGTTTTAAAATTAATCTCCTTGAGATCAAATGCCATAGAATTCCTCTATCCTTTCCTTGCCGGCGCAGATCGAGCTTATGCCGCTTATGTATTCATGCGGGTATTTGGGGGCGTAGAACTTCTCCATGCGCCCGGGCGCCACCAGCTTTGTAGAGCCACCTGCACCCATCGAGATTATGCCGCAGAGCTGCTCCATTATGCAGATATTATAAATATTGTCATAGCCGGGCTTCGTCCAGCCCACATTCTCAAAGCCGCCGGACATAAACTTCTGTCTGTAGAGATAATATGGCTCGTACCCGCCGGACGGCAGCCGGGTCATCGCCTCGTCGAGCATATTGTCCACCGCCCCCGCCGGGCAAAGCTCCCCGCCGCCGATTAAAAGGCGTGAGCCCTTCTTCAAAGACAGGGTGTGCACGGTTATATTCTCCGGCTCGAGCGCAAGAACCGCGTCGAGCGTTTTTGAAAAGCCCTCCGTCGAATCTCCCGTGAGACCCGCAATCAAATCCATATTGACGGCAAGACCCGGAACTGCCCGCACGAGACACAGCGCGTCTATTACATCCTGCGCAGTATGTCTGCGTCCTATGCCCTCGAGCACGGCGTCGCTCATTGTCTGGGGGTTCACGCTCACTCTGTTCACGCCGTGTGAGCGCAGAACGCGGAGCTTTTCCTCACTTATCGTATCCGGTCTTCCGGCCTCAACAGTATACTCTCGCAGCGCCGAAAGGTCAAAGCGCTCAGCAAGGCGTGAGCAGAGCGTATTAAGCAGCTCCGCCGAGAGGGTCGTCGGTGTGCCGCCGCCCATATATATTGCGACAGGGCGCAGACCGGCACGACGCACAGCCTGCGCCGTCGCGTCAATGTCCAGCAGCAGCGCTTCCATAAACGGAGCTATGAGCTTCATCGATTTTTCCACAGACTGACTCACAAAGCTGCAATAATCGCAGCGCGTCGGGCAAAACGGTATGCCGATATAAAGGCACACGTCACGCGGCCCCAGGCTCCCCGCCGTGCGCTCGGAGGCGAGCGCCGCAGAAAGGCAGAGCCCGCTCCTCGCGTCCGAGACAAAATATTCGCGCTTAAATTTTCCCTTTGCCGCAAGCGGCGACATGCCCTCGCGCAGGTACGCGCTCATGAGCTTTGCCGGTCGGACACCCGTGAGAAAGCCCCACTCCGGCTTTCTCACGCCGGAGGCCAGGGCCGCGCGGTAGAAGGCAAGCTTCACAATCCGGCTCAAATAATGCGCCTTGCTGTCAGCATCGCTCATGCGCGAACTGAGCACTGCCGCGCGACCGCGGAATGTTCCTCCGGCTGTGACAAGCAGGCAGGTACAGGTCGTCATCTTCTCGCCGTGCGTCACGCGCAGCTCGCAGCGCTCGCCCTCGGGCTCCCCCTCGGGGTATTCGGGACGCTCAGTGGGAAAGAGCGTCATCATAGTCTGCTCAACGGCATAGCGCTTGTTATGACCGCTTAGATACAGTCTCATTTCATGGTCATCAGCAGCTCGCCTGCTTTAACGGTGCTGCCGGCTTCGACAAGCACCTCGCCCACCACGCCGTCCATGCGTGCGACCACCGATGTCTCCATCTTCATGGCCTCAATAATGGCAACAACCTGATTCACGGTCACTGTATCGCCGGGCTTCACAGAAACCTTGGACACCATGCCCGGTATGGACGCGCCGATCTGACCCTTATCCTCGGGATCAGCCATGGTGATCCTTCTGGAGGTATCCGGGGCTTTGGGGTCGGGCACCGCAACCTCGCGGCGCATGCCGTTCAGCTCAAACTGCACGGTTCTCGTGCCGTCCTCGTTCAAATCGCCCAGACCAAGATATTTTATGACCAGCGTCTTGCCTTCTTCAATGTTTATCTGGGTGGTCTCGCCCTCTGCCATGCCGTCAAAGAACACGTGGCTGCCCATGCGGGCGATATAACCGTACTCCTTGCGGTGGGTAAAGAAGTCCTGAAGTACCTTTGGATACATGGCGTATGAAATCAGGCTGCGCTTCGAGGGATCGGGTGAGTATACCTCCACCTCTGTGCGCACTGCGTCCCAATCCACCGGCGGCAGCAGATCGCCCGGACGGCAGCTTATCGGCTCCTCGCCCTTGAGCACCACGCGCTGCAAATCAATCGGGAAGCCGCTCGGCGGCTGACCCATCATGCCCTTGAAGTAGGATACAACGGAGTCCGGGAAGGCGAGTGACTCGCCGCGAGCCACTATGTTATCGGCATTGAGGTTATTCTGAACCATGAATATCGCCAGATCGCCCACCATCTTGGAGGACGGAGTGACTTTTATGATATCGCCCAGCATTTCGTTGACCGTGCGGTACATCTCCTTGACCTCGTCAAAGCGATGCCCAAGCCCCAGTGCATTTACCTGCGGCTGGAGGTTTGTGTACTGTCCGCCGGGTATCTCGAAGCGGTAAATTTCCGTCATGGGCGTTGTCATGCCCTGATCGAAGCTGACATAGCGCTCGCGCACGTCCGTCCAGTAGTCGGAGAGGAGCTGAAGCTGATCTGAACTGAAGCCCGTGTCGCGCTCGGTGCCGCGCATCGCCTCGACAAGCGAGTTCATGCTCGGCTGACTCGTAAGACTTGACAGGGGTCCAATGGCGCAGTCAACTATATCAACGCCCGCCTCGGCAGCCAGAAGATAGCTGGCGATCTGGTTATCGGTGGTGTTATGGGTGTGCAGGTGGATGGGGACACCGATTTCGTTCTTCAAGGCGGTGATCAGCGCCTTTGCGCCGTAGGGCTTCAGCAGACCGGACATGTCCTTGACGCAGATGGTGTGTGCGCCGCGCCGCGCCAGCTCCTTTGCAAAGTCCACGTAGTACTTCAGCGTGTATTTATCGCGCTTCGGATCCAAAATATCGCCCGTATAGCAGACAGTGGCCTCCAAAAGCTTGTTTGTGCGCAAAACGGCCTCCATCGCGGGTTCCATGCCCGGTATCCAGTTCAGGGAATCGAACACGCGGAACACGTCTATGCCTGCATTGGCGGCTTCCTCCACGAAATCTGAAACCAGATTGTCGGGGTAGTTTGAATAGCCGACGAGGTTTGAGCCGCGCAGGAGCATCTGGAAGGGAATGTTCGGGATCTCTTTCCTGAGCAGATCAATTCTCTCCCAGGGCGACTCAAACAGGAAGCGATAGGCAGTGTCAAAGGTCGCACCGCCCCACATCTCCAGCGAGAAGCAGTCGGCCAAAAAGTCTGCGGTACCGGCGGCGCCCTTGACCATGTCGCGTGTGCGCATTCGGGTTGAGAGCAGTGACTGGTGCGCATCGCGCATGGTTGTGTCGGTCACGAGCAGTTTTTTCTGATCCATGACCCACTTTGAGACCGCTTCCGGCCCCTTGGTGTCAAGTATATGCTTGAGACCCATTTTGCCTGTTATCTCGCGAGTCGGCTTGGGGTAGCGCGGGGTTGAGTACTCGCGATGATGGTTGTCGGGCTTTGCCACCTGAATGCCCGCAATATACTTCAACACGCGCGTGGCTCTGTCGCGGCTCTCCTCGATGTCGAAAAGCTCCTCCGTCTCGTCGATAAACTTGGTGTGACATTCGCCCGACATGAAGGTCGGGTGGTTCAGGATATTGGTGACGAAGGAAATGTTCGTCTTGACGCCGCGGACATGCTCCTCGTTGATGGCTCTGCGCGCCTTGCGGCAGACCGCCTCGAAGGTGCGGTCCCAGCTCGTCACCTTGACGAGCAGGCTGTCGTAATAGGGGCTTATCTCCGCACCCGCTGCCGCGTTACCGCCGTCCAGACGCACGCCGAAGCCGCCGCCTGAGCGGTAGGCGCTTATCCTGCCGTTGTCGGGGGCAAAATTATTCTTCGGATCTTCGGTCGTGACACGGCACTGGATTGAATAGCCGTCCATTTTGAGATCCGACTGCTCCGCAAGACCGATCTCCGGGTGGGAAAGCGGTACTCCCGCGGCTATGAGTATCTGCGCGCGAACAAGGTCAATGCCCGTGACCATCTCCGTCACGGTATGCTCAACCTGTATGCGCGGGTTCATCTCGATAAAATAGTGCTTGCCGTTCTTGTCGACAAGAAACTCGACCGTGCCGGCGTTCACGTACCCGACCGCCTTGGCGATCTTCACCGCGTCGGCACACAGGCGCTCGCGAATCTCGGGCGCGACGCTCCACGCCGGCGCAAACTCCACGACCTTCTGATAGCGGCGCTGGAGCGAGCAGTCGCGCTCGCCCAGATGCCGGACGCAGCCGTGCTCGTCAGCGAGTATCTGAACCTCTATATGCTTCGGCTCGACAAGATACTTCTCGATGAAAATCGTGTCGTCACCAAAGGCCTTGCGGGCCTCGTTTTTCACAAGCTCAAACGACGGGGCAATATCCTCCGGCTTTTCGCACAGGCGCATACCGCGCCCGCCGCCACCGGCGGCGGCCTTGAGTATTACAGGAAAACCGAAGGCATTTGCTTTCTCAAGCGCGTCCTCGGCGCTTATGAGCGGCTCCTTAGAGCCCGGAATTACCGGGACATTGCAGGACACGGCAATTTTCTTTGCCTCCAGCTTGTCGCCCATCTTGGCGAGCACATGGCTGGGAGGGCCGATGAATTTAATTCCTGCCGCCTCGCAGGCGCTTGCAAAGCTCGCGTTCTCGGACAAGAAACCGTAGCCGGGGTGGATTGCCTCTACCTTGTGCTTTTTGGCGAGCGAAATTATTTCGTCAATGGCGAGATACGCGCCCAGCGGGCTTTTGTTCTCGCCGATCAGATATGCCTCATCCGCCTTGGTGCGGAAGATGTTCATTGTATCTTCCTTGGAATAAATGGCAACTGTGTGTATGTTAAGGTCATAGCAGGCACGGAAAATGCGAATTGCTATCTCGCTCCGGTTTGCAGCAAGAACCTTGGTGAAAATACTCTCTGTCATCGCTTTTGCTCCTCTCACTGTCCGCGTGCCAGCTCCTCGGAGCGGCGTTTGTTTGCCCTGTATGCCAGGAGCACCGCCTCGGGCAAGCCTGCCTCGGTCAGCGCCATGACTGCAGCCTCTGTAGTGCCTTTTTTGCTGGTTATTCTGCGGCGAAGCTCCTCCGGCGGGGCGGAATCAGCCTCGAGCAGGCGTGCCGCACCGATAAGGGTCTGTCTCGCCAGAGCTGCCGCCGTCCCGGGATCAATGCCCTCAACAATAGCAGCCTCGCGCAGGCTCTCAACCATATAATAAATATATGCCGCACCGCTGCCGGAGATGGCGGCGATGTCGTTTATCTGATCCTCCCTGATCCTGACGGCTATGCCGGAGGCGGAGAAAACCTTCTCAGCTATCTGCATGTCAGTCTCGGTCGCCCCCGCACCCGGCGCAATGCCGGAGGCTCCGCAGCCCACAGACAGAGCCAAATTCGGCATCACACGGATGACGCGCGACACTCCCAGAAGCTCAGACACGCTCTCGCTCGGGACTCCTGCCATAATGCTGATGACCAGAGTATCAGATCCAATAAAATCCTTATATTTCGGCGCAGCCTCAGAAAAGCTCTGGGGTTTCACGGCGAGAACTATGACGTCAGCACCGCCTAAATCCTCTGCCCGGGCGGTGGTGCTGCCATAGATAGCCTTGACCTCAGCGCAGCTCTTCGGGTTTCCGGGGTTTATAACCAGAATATCCTCACCCGCCGTGCCGGAGCCTATCATGCCGCCAATTATCGCGCGGGCCATGTTCCCGCTGCCTATAAATGCTGTTTTCATGCTCTTACCTGCCCCGTTCCATTGAGCAGATACTTGTAGCTTGTTATCTCGCGCAAGCCAAGCGGGCCGCGCGCGTGGAGCTTCTGGGTGGATATTCCGAGCTCCGCGCCGAAGCCGAACTCAAAGCCATCTGTAAAGCGGGTGGAGGCGTTTGCATTGACCACAGCAGCATCAACCGTCTTCTGGAAGTACTGCGCGTTTTCGTCCGAACCCGTTACAATGCACTCGGTGTGCTTCGTGCCGTAGTGATTTATGTGCTCCACAGCAGACTTGACATCAGGCACAAGCTTGACCGCCATCGCCATGTCGAGATACTCATCCGCCCAGTCAGACTCGTTCGCGGGGATGATGTTATCTGCATATTCAGCCGCGGCCTCGTCGCCGTGCAGCTCAACCTTATTCCCGGACAGCACCGACAGCAGGTCTTTGAGGTGCTTTTTTGCCCAGTCCTCCTGGACAAGCAGCGTCTCCGCCGCGTTGCACACACCCGTGCGCTGGGTCTTGGCATTTATGACTATGTCCCTGGCCATCTCATAATCTGCCGTCTCGTCAATATATACGTGGCAGTTGCCGGTTCCGGTTTGCAAAACGGGGACTGTCGCGTTCATGACCGCCCGCTGTATGAGTCCCGGGCCGCCGCGGGGCACGATGAGGTCAATATACTCTCTGAGCTTGAGCATTTTGTCAACAGTCTCGCGGGCGGTATCCTCAATAAGACACACCGCATCAGCTGTCACGCCCACGCCCTCAAGCGCCTCGCGCATGGCCGCAACTATGGCAAGGTTCGACTGGAAGGCGGAAGAGCTGCCGCGCATGAGTATGGAACTGCCTGCCTTGAAGGCGAGGCCTGCCGCATCCGCCGTGACATTGGGACGGCCCTCATAGATGATGCCGATAACGCCCATTGGCACACGGACGCGCGAAATTTCAATACCATTGGCTGGTGTCCAGCGCTCAAGCACCTCTCCAATGGGGTCGGGCAACTGCGCCACCTGACGCAGTCCCTCTGCCATGCCTGAAACGCGCTCGTCATTGAGCATAAGCCTGTCGAGCAGTGCGTCGGTCATGCCTTTTTCGCGGCTGCGCGCCATATCAGTCTCGTTTGCGAGGACTATCTCAGCGCTGTGGCGCTCAAGAGCGTCAGACATGGCAAGCAGTGCTCTGTTTTTCTCCTCTGTCCCCAGCTGTGCGAGGACTGCTGCGGCAGCTTTTGCCGCCTGTGCCGATTCGATGAGAGTTTTCATTTTTCATCCTCCATTTCTGTGTAAGCCCAATTGTCTCTGTGTATGACCTCCGGCGGACGGTTCGGGAACTGCTTTTCTGCCTCCGCTGAGGAGAGCCCCATAGTCTCACGAAGCTCCGCCGAGCTGTAATTTACAACGCCGCGGCCCAAACAGTCGCCGCCGCCTGCCAGATATACGCGAACCACGTCTCCTGCGGCAAAGTCACCCTCCGCAGCGCGCACCCCCGCAGGCAAAAGACTTTTGCCGCGCTTTAAAATTGCCTCAGCCGCACCTGCGTCAATGTATATATTTCCATTTGTCTGTGCATAGAACGCCATCCACTGAAGGCGGGTTTTCATGCCCTTTCCGGCTTTAAAATAAGTGCCGCGTGCCCTGCCCTCCAGCGCTTTTTTCAAAACCTCCGGCTGAGCTGAGGAGCAAATAACCGCCGCAACTCCGGCATTGGTCGCAAGCTTTGCGCCTTCAAGCTTTGTGAACATGCCGCCGGTCGCGTTTTTCGTGCCTGAGCCGCCGGCCAGCGCCTCAAGCTCCGGAGTTATCCGCTCAACCTCCGGTATCAGCTCCGCCGTCGGGTCTGTGCGGGGATCGGCGGTGTAGAGCCCGTCGGTGTCAGTCAATAAAATCAGCAAATCCGCATGCACCATTGCGGCGACCTGTGCCGAGAGCATATCATTGTCGCCAAGCTTAAGTTCCGCTATGGACACTGTGTCATTTTCGTTTATAATAGGTATAGCACCTCTTGACAACAGCACCTCCAGCGCGTTATAAGCGTTGGTGTAGCGGCGCCTGTCCCGGAAATCGGCACGCGTCAGCAAAAGCTGAGCCGCGACGTATCCGTGAGCAGAAAGACTGCGGGCATACTCCTCCATGAGCAGTCCCTGACCCACGGCCGCACTGGCCTGCTTTGCGTCCACGGCAGTCGGCCGCTCATTGTAGCCGAGCAGTGAATATCCCGCAGCAATTGCTCCGCTGGTGACCAATATTACCTGATGACCATCGTCCCTCATTGCCGCAAGCTGAGCTGTCAGCGCGCGGAGTTTTTCTGGCTCTAATCTGCCACTTCGCTCTGTCAGAGAGCTTGTGCCAACCTTAACGACGACGGTTTTACGGCCGCCCATATATATCACCCAATTCTTTAATGGTTTAATGAAGAATTATACCACATATCAGGCGAATATCCAAGCGAATATAGTTGTGATTAAATAAACTATCAATTTATTCAAAACCGGAGGAGAGAGAATGAAGAAACGGATCATGTTCATAGGCACCGGCGGCACCATCGCCTCGGAGATGAGCGAGGAGGGGCTCTCGCCCGGACTTGGGGCCTCCGCACTGCTCAGCTACGTGCCCGAGGTTGCCGAGCTATGCCTGGTTGAGAGCGTTCAGCTCTATGATCTGGACAGCACGAACATCGCTCCGGAGCACTGGGTCGGCATGGCGCGGCTCATAAGAGAGCGCTACAGCGATTTTGACGGCTTTGTCATAAGTCACGGCACGGACACCATGGCCTACACCGCCGCCGCGCTGTCATACCTCGTGCAGTGGAGCAAGAAGCCAATAGTTCTCACAGGTGCGCAGAAGCCCATCGGTTTTGACAGCACAGACTCGAAGATGAACCTGCGCGACAGCTTCACTGTCGCCTGCGCCGACGACATGCACGGTGTCACCATAGTCTTTAACGGCAACGTCATACTCGGCACCCGCGCCAGAAAGACGCACACGAAAAGCTTCAACGCATTTTCCAGCATTAACTACCCAAACATTGCCGCCCTGCTCGATGGCAGACTCATGCAGTACATCGTCCCCGAGTATAGGGACAAGCCCATATTTTACGACGCGCTCGACACGAGGGTCGGGCTGATGAAGCTCATCCCCGGCAATGACGCAGAGCTCTTGAGCTTCATGCTCTCTCACACGAATGCGCTCGTTGTGGAGAGTTTCGGTGTCGGGGGCCTGCCCCAAAACGGAGGCATGCACCAGCTGATGGAGCAGTCCGCCCAGAGCGGCAAGGTCATAGTCATGACCACGCAGGTGCCTAACGAGGGGAGTGATCTGGGCATCTACTCCATAGGCCGCGGTCTTGCCGGAAGTCCAAGTATACTCGAAGCCTACGACATGACAACCGAGGCCGTGGTTACAAAGCTCATGTGGATACTGGCTCAAACCAACGATCCGGCGCGGGTGGCGGAGCTCTTCTACCGGCCCATAAGCCGCGATATTCTGACACCTCAGACATAGAAGCCGCGCATATGGACTGCTGGCAGCATTTTGATGTTCTTTTATCCTTGACGTGACCGTTAGACCATGTTAGTTTAAACTTAGAAAGACGCGAAATAACAGGGGGGAAAACATGATTCATTATCTGCTTTTGAAGTTTGAACCGGAATATTTCTCCGACGAAATATTTCAGTTTGCACTTGACACCTTTAATAAGCTCAAAGCTGAGCTGCCGGGTGTTGAAGATGTCAGCCTAGCTAAAAATTGCGTTGACCGAGACGATAACGCCGATCTGCTTATAACAATGAAGCTCCGCTCAGAGGATATGCTGGGCGTATATCTGGAGCATCCCCTGCACCAAAAATTTGTCCAAAGGGTCGGTTCACATGTTGTTCAGAGAGCCAGCATCGATAAGCAGCTGGGATAAGCGCCGGACGTTTCAAACAAAAACAAAGAATATAAGGAGGCTGTTAATTATGTCCGAGACACATGTAGGTGCGTTTAACACATTTGAGTTCATCTCCAACAAGACCTGCTATAAAGCCAACGGCTTTACAGACGACGATCTATCCCGTCCCATAATCGGCATCGCCTGCTCGTACAATGATTCTGTCGCGGGTCACAACAACCTGCGTGAGCTTGCAGAGCAGGTCAAGTTCGGCATCTACCGCGCCGGCGGCACCCCTGTCGAGTTCGGCATCATCGCCTGCTGCGACGGTATCAGCGATAATCACTATGGCGCGCATTACGTTCTGCCCTCACGCGACAACATCGCAGACTCTATTGAAATTCAGTGCCAGGCGCACCATTTTGACGGCCTTGTCATGCTCGCAAGCTGCGATAAGATAGTCCCCGGCATGCTCATGGCGGCCGCACGGATGGACATCCCCGCCATACTCGTACCAGGTGGCGCCATGCTCTCATCGCCGCCCTTCCTGGACAAGCCCCGCGCCAACACCACGACCATTTCAGAGGCTTTCGGTCTCTACACTCAGGGCAAGGTCACCGAGCAGCAGCTGCAGCAACTCACCACAACCAGCTCCATGACCTGCGGCTCCTGCCAGTTTATGGGCACGGCGAACACCATGTGCTGCTTCTCTGAGGCTCTGGGCATGACGCTCTCCACAGGCGGCCTCATTCCCGCTGTATATCTCGACCGTCGCCGCAGCGCATTCCAAAGCGGTGAGCAGGCTGTCCAGATGGCACGCAAGGGCATCGGCGCGCGCCAGATCATGAGCTGGGAGGCGATCGAAAACTCCATCATGGTGCTCATGGCCATCGGAGGCTCCACAAACGCCGTCATCCACTGCTGCGCTCTTGCACATGAGCTGGGCTTTGAGGCAGACAAGGTCATGGAGGCCTTCGACCGCTATAGCGACATTGTTCCGCACATCGCCAGGGTTTCGCCCGCTTCCATAAATCACGACTGCGAGGATCTTTTCAAGGCAGGCGGCATTCCCGCGGTCATGAAATCCATACGCGAGCACCTGCACACCGGCGTGCTGACAGTTAACCTGTGCACTCTGGGCGAAAATCTCGATAATTTTGTTCCCATCTTCCCCGAGAATACCGAGGTCATCCGACCTCTGGATAATCCCTTCAGCACCCTCGGCGGACTTGCCATTATGCGCGGCAACCTCGCGCCGGACACCGGTGTCGCAAAACCCGCGGCCATCGCGGAGGAAGTGCGCCAGTTTACCGGAACCGCAATCTGCTTTGACGGCGAGCACGCCTGCATTGAGGCGATTAAAGCCCGTAAGATAGAGTCCGGTCACGTTGTCGTCGTGCGCTACGAGGGTCCCAGAGGCGGCCCCGGCATGAGAGAGATGTACCTCACCTTAAAGATGCTCAACGGTCAGGGGCTTGCCAAGAGTACGGCCCTCATCACCGACGGGCGCTTTTCCGGCACGAACAACGGCTGCTTTGTCGGTCATATCTCGCCCGAGGCTGCCGACGGCGGCCCCCTCGCGCTCGTGCAGGACGGCGACAAGATCACCGTTGATGTCATCAACAAGCGTCTCGAGCTGCATGTCTCCGACGAAGAGCTTGAGGCCAGGCGGCAGAACTGGTCATACACCCCGCCGGCAGGGCTTAAGGGTTATCTGGCGCGCTATGCCAGACTCGTTTCCTCCGCAAATAAGGGCGCTATTTTAGAATAAAAAAAGGAGTGTACAGCGTGGATATGAAGAAAACTGAAAAGACCAAGCAGATCGTCACCGAGTTTTATCACGCATACGGCATCGAGAAAAACGCCGATAAATGCAGGGGCTTTTTTGGCGAGAAATATATTCAGCACAACCCCCACGTTCAGGATGGACCCGAGCATTTTCTGCGCTTCGTGCAGTACCGCCACGACAACTATGCCGAAGGCCGCAACAATGTAATGATGACCATCGCGGACGGCGACAAGGTCATGCTGCACGTGCATTCCGTGCTCACACCCGGCGAGCCGGGGCGCAACCTTGTCGATACCTTCCGCGTCGAGGACGGCAAGGTCATCGAACATTGGGACGTCATCGAGGATGTCGAGGTTCTGAAATTTCCCCCAATCAATGATAACGGACTGTTTAATCAGATAGGCGACGATATCCTGACTGATTTGGACAAGACCGAGGAAAACCGCGCCCTCGTCACTGCCTTTTACGAGGCCTACGGCCTTGAGAAGGACGCCGAAAAATGTGCGCAGTATCTGGGCGATACCTACATCCAGCACAACCCCCATGTTCAGGACGGGCCAGAGCATTTCCTGCGCTTCGTCAATTTCCGACGCAAAAACTACCCAGAGGCCAAGAATATGATAAAGCTCACCGTGGCACAGGGAAATCTTGTCGGCTTCCATGTCCACTCCGTGCTCACCCCGGGCGAGCCGGGGCGCAACCTTGTCGACATTTTCCGTGTAGAAAACGGAAAGATCGCCGAGCATTGGGATACGATTCAGGACATCGAGGTTCTCAAATTCCCGCCGATAAACGATAACGGACTGTATTAATTTGTCCTCGCATACAAGAACGCCGCACCCCATATGGTGCGGCGTTCTTGTACAGGTATTTGTTTTTTCTTATAAATCAAGCCATCGCTGTTCAATGGATTTTAATTGATCTTCCTTTTGTCTCTTTAAAAAGTCCTTATCTAAAAAGACCGTTATGCATTCCTCACACGTTCCCTGCATATCGATACTGACACTTTTTAGCATGCAACACTCTTCTTTATTATATATGCAGTATTCAAACTCACATTTCATAGTAAAACCGCCCTTTGTGGTTCATCTTTAGAACCTATTTTGCACTATCTACAGAGTAAAATCAAGTATATAAGTGCATCTTTAGCACATACTTGAGGCGGTGAATCATGAAAATATATTGGCACAATGGACGCAAAAACATGATAGGGAGCAATGTCAGGCGTCTGCGGATCAGCCGGAAGCTGACGCAAAAGCAACTCGCCGCGAAAATACAGCTGCTCGGGTACGAGCTTGACAGATTGACAATTTTGAGAATGGAATCAGGCGACAGGTTTATAGCAGACTACGAGGTTAAGGCCTTAGCCGAGGCCTTGGGTGTTGAAATCCAGGTTCTTTATGACGAGAGTGAATAGTGACGCAATCCTTGGTTTATGATTTTATAGAAAACACATTTAGGAGGACAAAATGAGTAAAATTGTAGATTTTTTACACGCAACAAAGGTGTTTTATTTGGCAACGGTTGATGGGGAGCAGGCACAGGTTCGCCCCATAAACTCCGTCATCAAGCATGAGGGGCAGATTTATTTCGAAACCAGCAACAAAAAAGCGATGTTCCGCCAAATGCTTGCAAACCCGAACGTAGCCATCTCCGGAATGGCCGGCTCGGAATGGATTCGAATCACAGGAAAGGTGATAATGGATAGCCGTGAAGAGATGAAGGATGCGATGTTTGCCGCGATTCCCTCATTGAAGACGGTCTATACCAGAGACGAGCTGGAGGTCTTTTATCTAGAGGACATCAAGGCCTTTGTACACTCCTTTACTGCCGTACCGGTGGAACTAAAGGACTAGCGGGCCGTACATATAAGGAGATTTTTTGAGATGAAAAAAGTATTAATTCTTTCGACCAGTCCACGCAAGGGCGGAAATTCTGACACCTTGTGCGATCAGTTTATGGCAGGCGCGACAGAATCCGGACATCAGGTTGAAAAAATATTTCTCGCTGACAAGGATGTAAATTATTGCGTAGGCTGCGGCCTATGTCTGAAGAAAAAGGGAAGCTGCTCGCAGAAGGACGATATGTTGGAAATTGCTCAGAAGATGGTCGGGGCGGACGTCATCGTCATGGCCACACCGGTCTATTTCTACACCATGAGCGCACAGACAAAAACTCTTATTGACCGCTGCTGTGCCTATTATCCCGACATGAAGGGTAAGGAGTTCTATTTTATCATCACCGCCGCTGAGGACGACATTGCCGTCATGCAGACCACCGTTGACGGACTGCGGGCCTTCACGCATTTTCTCCCTGATTCCAAGGAGAAGGGGATCATTTATGGCATCGGCGCATTTGGAAGGGGCGAAATTAAGGCTCTGCCGGCCATGGACGAAGCGTACGCAATGGGCAAGAGAGCGTAGCCATATTAAAATCAAAATTTAGAAATGGGATTTTGGAGTGAATGCGTATTGTAATCCGCTTCGGGGAATACTCTATCTGGGTGATAATATGTCAAAAAAGAAAAAGCGTCAGGCCAACGTCACACTCAACCCAGAGGACCGATTGGTTACAAAGTTCGATGCTACCGGCATTGACAAGTTTCCTGTGAAGGAAAATGCGAATTATGCCCCGATAGTAGTCGACAACTGCGCAGAAGAGCATATCATGTAAGCCAAAACCGGGGGTCTGCAGCACAGATGTGCTGCGGACTCTTGCAATTTAGCAGACCGGCTCAAAAATTCTATTCAATCAACATAAAATCAATCGACCACCAAAAAGGTGGTCGATTGATTTTATGTTTTCCTGCCCGCTTACGCGCATTCACTTTCTCTTTTTCATTCTCAATGCAATGAGCTCCCTGGTGTCATCCAAAATCTCCGGCGTGGTGACATCAATCATCAGCCAGCGTCCGCCGTTAAACAGGCTCGTCCTCCCATAAAGCTCCCTGACATACTGGGTACAGGTGGGCAGCAAAAATTCTGCATCCAGAGCCTCTTTTCTGCCAATGGAGACCATACACGTAAAATATCCCTCGGCAGGATACAGCGTGCACAGTGCGCGCCCGCCCTTTTTGTACTTCAGATTCCAGCCGGCGGCTCCGGAGCAGATGCTGTGATCCACAATCGGCATCACAGCGTAGCTCTCCTCCAAATGCCTGCGCAGCTCCTCCCACAGCGGGCTTGCGATATACTTGGACACCGCCGACAGGTCGGGCTGACTGCCCTTAGGGTAAAGTTCGTTCCAATTCATTTGGCTGTGTGCCTCCTTCCAAGTGGATATTGTGCCCCGCACTCGCAGCAATCGCCGTCGTGCAGAGAAATAACGCCGCCGCAAACAGGGCAGGTGTAAATCCTGCACTGTTCGATCATGAATTCCGCAACGCTGTGTTCTCTTACCCACAGACCGTTTTCAATAAGACTGACACCATAACGGTTGCGGTAGCTCTTATCCAAATTTTTTATTTGCTTGCAGCCAAATGAGTCGCAGTCCCGGCAATTTTCAACATTACGCTCCTCTACGCAGCTCTTGATGGCACATTTCCGGCAGCGCTCAGGCTTTGCGTCGTCCTGGGCGTTGCAACCCTGGCAAGGGTTTTTCCCTAAATGTTTATAGCACACGGCGCAGTTCATGCCACAGGGCGCAAGCATGCTCGCCACAAAATCAGGCTTTGACATGAACTGCCCCCTTCAGACGACTAGGCCTTCCAGCGCTTCAGCCGCGGCAGGAACTGCTTCATCATCTGGCGTGCCTGCTCCTCGCCCATAGCGGGGTTGCTCGAAACCATTGGCTCAACGCAAATCTCAATCATTTCATCCAGACCGCCGTCAAAAGTGAACTCGCCATTCTCATAGCAGTATTTGCAGTAATCTGCGCTCTTAGCCCCGTTTGAATCAAGACCGTACATTTCGTCCGTGCCGCCCATGGGCATGCCACAGCTCTGGCAAAATTTCTGGTTTTTATAGTCCATTGTATCTTCCTCCATTTGACTTGCTATGCTCATTATACCCAGGCAAAGCTGACAACTGTCTGTCAGGTTTTGTGATGATTTGCAATTTTTTGAGCATATTCTGAGAGTTGCTCCCTGAGCTTTTGCGGCTCGAGCACCTCAAGCTGTGTGCCGAAGGACAGAAGATAGCCCACCACCCAGCCGTCCATAGGGAATTCTGCCTCGACAAAAAAGCTGCCATCGGGCTGAGGAGTCACATTTTTACGGTCGAACTCATCGAAGACTCTGAAGGCACAGCTTGCCGAAACACGCAGCTTCAGCTTTGTTGTTGGAAAAGCCGGTTCCTCCACCTCCAGCGGAGGAATTTCGCCCTCATAATCCTTGGCAAATGTCTCTCCTGTAGGCGCTATCTCAAAAATTCGACCGACCTTAAACAAGCGAAAATCATCAGCGCGCAGGCAGAAGGCCTGTAAATACCAGTGCTTGTCTTTATATACCAGCTTGAGCGGACGAATGCTCCGCACAGTTGTATCGCCCGAAGCGCCGCAATAGCTCAGCTTTAACACCTGCTTGTTTAAAATAGCGTTTTTCAAAAGCTCAAACCGCGATGTATCAACACTGCTCAGACCCCAGCGGGAAAAATCCACCTCGATCCAGTTGCGGGAGCTTTTGCGAAACGTCGAGCCGAGCTTAGTGAGCAGCGCATCCACGTTTTGGTCTGCAGCTTTGAGACTCTGTATGGAGAAAAGCAGCTGATCCTGTTCCTCGTCGGAGAGTATCGTCCTGTCGAAGGTATAACCCGGCATAAGCGAGATGCCGCCACCCTTGCCCGGCACAGCGTAGACCGGAACACCGGCCATGGACAGCGACTCGACATCGCGATAGATCGTCCGCACCGAAACCTCCAGCTCACGCGACAGCTCCGGCGCGGTCATAGTTCCGCGCTCCAAAAGGAGGTAGATGAGGCTGAACAGACGGTCGTTTTTCATGGCTTTCACCTCCGCATTGTTTACATCAGCCTTAGTATAGCACAAAACCCTGACATGTATATGTCAGGGTTTAAATTTTCAGCTTGCAGGGCGGCTTGTCGGCAGAGTTCGCAGGCAGCCTATTACAGCATCTGGCATTGCGGGCATATATACGAGGAGGTGCTGCCGGTTTTGATAAACTCAATGGTGCTGCCGCAATCCGGGCAATGCCCGTTTTCCCTGTACGCAATTATAAAGTGCTCATTGGTCAGCGGCCCCGGATTGCCGAAAAAGTCCATCTCGTAGTCAAAGGTGCCGCCATCGAGTCCGGATTTAAGTACCTGCAAAATGGACTTGTACAGCTTTTGAAAGCTCTCTTCCTTCATGTCGGATATCTTTGTTTTTGGGTGAAGCCCCGCAAGAAACAGAATATCATGCATGTACATATTGCCAATTCCGCCTATGTTCTTTTGATCAAGGAGAAATGCTTTGATCTGAGTCTTTTTGCCGGCAAAAAGTGCTTTAAAATGCTCGTAGCTGAATTTGAGGTCAAAGGGATCTAGCCCTATATCCTTCGTGCTGCGTTCATTCGGCAGCTCCTCATCGGTGACCAGCAAAAACCTGCCAAACCACCAGTATCGGATGCTAAAGCCCGTGCCGCCCGCAAAGTCAAGTCTCACCTGATATTTGCCCTGCGGCCCGCCGTCCTCGAAATAGAGGATATCCGCGCCCATGCCTAAGGAGATGAGAATATTCTCCCCGCCGTCCAAGCGCAAAACGAACCATTTGCCCTTGTGTCCGACAGATTTCACCGTCCTGCCAAGGCAACGCTCAATAAACTCGTCCGGAGGAATGTTCAAGTTTTTTTCCTGCAGAAGAGTCAGTGAGCTGATTTTTTTGCCGCTCAGCACGGTGTCCATCTGTCTGCTATATTTTATTATTTCAGGAATTTCAGCCATTTTTCACCTCCGCCACAGGATGATTTCAGGATATGAAGAATACACAGGCTTGTCAAGCCTTTTCTGTGGAGTTGGACATAAAATAGAGTCCCATCAGCTCCTCAAAGGCCAATATTACTCTCCCGAAAAACGGATTGGGGACTTCACTGATCAGCGTCTGCTTCGACGCATCCACGATAAAGGATATATCAGACAGCTTGGCCAGAGTTGAGTCCGCACGGCGCGAAAAGGAGACTACTTTGTAATTTTTTTGCCGCGCCTGCTCGACGTCGTTTAAAACCGCTTCGGATTCCCCGCTCTGCGAAATGGCAATAATCATGGACGGCACGATATTTGTCATGATCTCACAATCTCGCTCCTGTCGAAAAATCATATAATCATAAAAGTGAACCCGGTTAAAGGTCATGAAGCCGCACACAGCAAGGCGCTGAACAATGTAGTCTGATACAACATCGGCAAAGCCGGCACCGGTGACGAAAAGCTTCTGCTCCCTGAAGTCCTTCAGCAGGCGGCAGAAGGCAGCAGCATCTTTGGCGTCAAAATTATCTATGAGATTTTCAAGTGATTCCCTGCGTGACTGTATCGCCAAATCTCCGCTATGCTGGGCAAGATTATAAAAAAGCTCGCTATATCCGTCAAAGCCGAGTCTCTTGCAGAGCTTCATGATGAAGGCCGTGGAAACATAGTTTTCCTTTGCAATCTGTTGGATTCCAACTCTACCGGAGTTGCTCTCCGCATGCTTCACGATGCTCACAACGACACGCCGCTCATCCTCAGACAGAAGGTTTGTTAACAGGTAGTAGTTGCCGGACATGATATCACTCTTCCTTTTTGCAATGAAATTCCCACGACTTTTACCCAGTCGATATTAAGTCTGCTTCTAATATACTTTCTTTTCGGGAATTCTACAAGTCGCTTAGGGGAAAAGTCGTGAAAAACCTTCGTCAAATTTTGGATACAGCAGTTATTATACCAATAGTAATACCCCCTGCACGAAAATTCTTGCAAGGGGCATTACTATTGACTTTCTGTGGCACTAGAACGGGGAGTTGTCGTTTTCCGGTCTGCCCTGCTCCTGTAGTCGCGGCCAATCGTCAAGGTGCAGAAGCGGCAATGTCTCCGCGTATGCAAATGCAGCATCGAAAAAACGGAGCCTTGTCTCCTGCCAGTCTATCTGGCAAGCAATGTGCAGGGTGTCATTGCCGCCCGATGCCATATATTCACTCGTGGATACCGTATAGCTGCGTTCCGGGTCGATGGGCCTGCCATCCGGCAGCGTCAAGCCCAGCAGCTTGTTTGGAGACGGACGTCTGTGGTCAATTTCGGCATGAAATCCTGAAAACGCCAGTGCCGCATTGTTTCCGAAGCGTTCCGGCTCGTAGACTGACTCAATGAGTGCGTGCAGCTGCCGCCCCGTTATTCTCCCTGTCATAACAGGGTCGTTAAAACCGCACACCTGAGTGATCGTCTCCCGCGTCACCACCCCCGGTTCAATCCTTCCGCCGGAGCTCGTGGTATTCATGTACGCCAACTCGGTCCCCCCGCCGTGGCGAAGGCAGTCTGCAAGAAAATCGCCCAGCTTCGACTCTGTGGCAAGGCGCATCTCCCATTGCTCAACTGCCTCGGAGAGTGGATAGTTAAAGTACTCCTCAAAGGGCTCCGTCACGCCATTGACATATGCCGCAATATCCGGCGGTCCTTCGGCATTCGGATCGGTGTGAAGTACCTCACAAAACTTTTCCGTCACACGGCGCGCCGCCGTGTCAAACCGCAATCTGGCGTGGCCCAGACTCCAGCCGCCGAATCCGGCTTTTAAGATGCAGGTATTGTCTATGACATTGGCATAGTCGCCGGGAATATGACCTCCGATGCAGATATCCACAGGCGGAATTTCCTGCAGCAGCTCCCACAGCTCACCCGTGATATTTTTGTCCTCATCATAGTAAAACGGCGCGTGCATGAGCAGCACGATAATCTCCGCGCCCTCACTGCGCATCTGCGGTATATAGCGTTTCGCAGCCCGGGCCGCGCTGGTCATTTCAAAGGGCTCAAAGGCCTTTTTCTCAACCATGTAGGGCGTGTACTCGGTGGTGAGACCCAGAACCCCGATTTTCACACCTTTGCGCTCAAACATCGCGTATGGCGACGTTCCGGCTATCGGTGAGTGCTCAGCTTTTAAGCGCACATTCGCGCAGAGAACAGGAAAATCGCAGGCGGCAATGCAGTCCTCGACAAATGCCTGACCCCTGTCGAATTCATGATTTCCCAAAGTCATTACATCAGTTTTCAGCAGGTTCAGCGCTGCAACAATCGGCAATCCGCCCCAAAAGCTGGTGGAAAACGAATCCCCGGCATCCAGAAAAAGTGTCCCTTCCGGGTTTTGACGCCTCTGAGCCTCCACTGATGCGGAGAATGCTGAAAACCCTGCATCCTTGCTCGTTTTTCGCAGCCTGCCCGAGAAATCTGCATGGCAGAGAAAGTCCAATGTGATTTCTGACATAGTGCTCACCCCTTCAGGCCGCCGCGTGAAACACCTGTAACAATGCTCTTGCGGCAGCAAATAAACAGAAGTATCATCGGAATTACTACGATCGTGGCCGCTGCCATCAGTCGCTCATAACGGATGCCGCTCGAGGACATGAATGCGTACAGTCCGAACGGCAGCGTCCGTACCTCGGTGCTGTTCGTCACAATGGCAGACCAGAGGAAGGAATTCCAGCAGGTTATTGCATTGAGCAGGCCGATTGTCACCAATGCGGGCTTGGAAATCGGCACCATTACGCGCCAGAGATAGCGCCAGTTGCTGGCACCATCCACACGCGCAGAATAGTACAGGCTGTCCGGAATCGACAGGAAAAAATTGCGCAGGATGTATGTGTAAAATATGCTTGACGTAAAGGGAATAATCAGCGCAGCCAGCGTATCTACCAGCTCCAGCTTGACAATCGTGGTGTAGTTGGTGATGATGAGCATCTCAAACGGAATCATCATCAGTGAAAGCAATAGAGAAAACAAAATATCCCTTCCGGGGAACTTTAGCCTTGAAAAAGCAAAAGCCGCCAGAATGGTGGTGAGCATCGTGAGTCCCACGCAAAAAATTGTAACGATAGCCGAGTTGAGAAAATATCTTCCGAAAGGCGCCTTGGAAAACGCGTAGACGTAGTTTTCAAACACGGGCTCTTTCGGGAAGAAAGTCGGCGGTGTGGTGTTAACCTCCGCAGCTGTTTTCAGCGATGAAATTATCATCCAGAAAAAAGGCAGCACCATGACTGCCGCGCCGACGGCAAGCAGAATGTACAAGATCGATCGTTTTGCAGTTTTCATGAGCTCCTCCTCAATAGTTTTCCCTTTTGCCCTGTATGAGCAATTGCACAACGGTAAAAATGAGTACAATGACAAACAGCGCGACCGCACTCGCCGCGGCAGGCCCAAGCTTCCATTGCTTATAGAACATATCGTAGAGATAATATACCACTGTGTAGAGCGAGTAGGCGGAGCCCGGCCTTCCGTTGAACAGAGGGAACAGCTCCGTAAACACCTTGGATGCCGAAATCATGTTGATTATCATGGTAAGTCCCAGCGTCGGCGCAAGCAGCGGCACTGTTATGCGGAAGAAAATTCTCGGTTTCTTCGCGCCGTCCGCCCGAGCCGCCGTGTAATACTGCGGGTTAATATTCTGGTATCCCGACAGTATCAGAATTGTCGTGAACGGAATCATGCTCCAGACACCATATATGATCAGAGCCGTCAGGTTATAGACGGGGTTGTTGAGCCAGTTGACCGGCGTTGCACCTAAGAGTGAGAGGAAGTAGTTTATCAAACCGTAATCGTAGTTAAACATCCACTTCCACACAAGGCCTACCGCTGTGATGGATGTGACCATGGGCAGAAAATAGCAGGTCTGAAAAAATCCTCTGAGCTTAATGTCGGAGTTTAGCAGAGTCGCGATCATCAGAGACAGAAGTGTGGCAATCGGCACAACGAAAATCACGTAGAGCCCCGTGTTGCGCAGACCGTTGTGAAAGTTGGGGTCCGCGAGAATTTGCGCGTAGTTATTAAGTCCAAAGCCCGTGAACTCACTGGTAATTACATTGTAGTTTTCTTTAAACGACAGGATGATGACATTTATAAATGGATAGGCCACAAATATCAATAGCCCGATAAAAAACGGCGTCAGAAATGCTGCCGGCTCCAAAAATGTTCTGGCGCTTATTGCCTCCCCATCCATTTTCTTTCGTCTGTCAAATATCTTTTTCATGCATATCGCTCTCCTGTATTAGCATCGAAAAGAAAGACGCCCCGGGTTTTAAAGCCTACCGGAAACTCAGAGCTTTCAAAGTCCGCGCGCTCCCCGGCAATAAACGCGCGCATTTCCTGAGTCTCACCGACAGAAAACCGTATCAGCTCGTCCTTGCCAAGCGAGTAGCGCTCGCGCAGCTGCGCGGTGAACAGCGGCGCCTCCGGTCTTGCAAGGACACTCTCCGCACGGACTGCCAAAACAACCGAAAGACCCTCCGGCAGGCTCTTCTCAAGCGGAATCGCAATATCGCTTCCATCCAGAAGTATTTTCCCCTCGCATATTTTGCCGCCGAGCTTGTTAATGGGCGGAGCACCAAGGAAGTCGGCCACAAACAAATTTGCCGGTTCATCGTACATCTGTCTCGCGGAGGACTGCTGCTGTAAAACGCCCTCACGCAGCAGCACAAGCTGATCGGCGATGCTGCTTGCCTCCTCCTGATCGTGGGTGACAAACACGGTCGTTATCTTCGCCTCGCGCTGAATGCGGCGTATCTCCTCACGCATCTCCACACGAAGCTTGGCGTCGAGGTTGGACAGCGGCTCGTCCAGCAACAACACATCCGGCTGCTTCGCGAGCGCCCGGGCTATAGCCACGCGCTGCTGCTGACCTCCGGAGAGTTCCGCAGGCTTTCTCTTGAGCAGCGGCGTTATATGCACCAGCTCTGCCAGTTCCCCGGCGCGAGCAATGCGCTCCTTTTTGCCAATGCGCTTAATCTCCATAGGAAAACAGATATTTTGCAGTACCGTCATGTGAGGATATAGAGCATAGTTCTGAAAAACCAGCCCAACACCGCGCTTTTCAGGCGGCAGCGAGGTCACATCTTTTTCGTCAAAAAATATTCTGCCCTCTGTCACCGGCATAATCCCGGAAAGCATATTCAACGTCGTGGTTTTACCACAGCCCGAAGGTCCGAGCAAAGCTGTCAGCTTGCCGCTTTCAAAAGTGAGCGAGAGATCGCTGACGGCTCGGGTGTCCCCAAAATTTTTAGTCAAATGCTCTATTCTTATCTCCATATAATTACCTCAATATCTCCTCGATGACTCTGCCATCCGTATTTTCCATTGAAAAGCCCAACATACGGGCCATGGTTGGCGCTTCGTCCACCATGGATCGGTGCCCGGTCACTACCGTGTGGCGTATGGACGGGCCGCTGGCAAAAAAAGTGGTAACAGCCTCGCGCTGTGGACTTCCGCCGTGAGTGGCTGCGCCTGTTTTTTTATCTCCCGGCTGCTTGCTGCCCCAAATATTCTCAGCATCGAGACTCTCGCCAAAAGTGATCGGCAGCTTGCTCTCAATGGCAAAGTCAAATGGGCCGCAAAGCCCATATTTCTGTTTCATCTCTTCCTTATCGAGCACAAACTCAAGGCTGATGTCGGGATCATTTTTTAAGCTTTCCAGATAATTCCTGATTCTCCTCATCAGAGCGGCATCCTCCGGATCACGCGCCTCAATGAAAGCCGCCAGGCCGGTGGAGTGGCAAAATGCATCAAAATCAGTTACATTTCCGGCGCTGTCAGTCTTTATGAAGCCATTTTGCTTTAACAGAACATTCATCAGAAGCACATCCCGAACATCGGTCTGGCCGTGATCACCCAGCACAACGATATTGGTTTCATCCAGCCCTCCCCCCCGACGCAGACCCTCCATCAGGGCACCGAGCTCCTCATCGTGTTTTCTGAGCTGTGTCTGTGTCTTTTCATGGAAAACGCCAAAGTTATGCCTCACAGAATCCAAATCGCACATCTTCACAAGCATTATATCCGGCTGTGGGTAATCCTCAAGGATATCCAAAGCTACAGCCATCGTGAACAGATCCAGACTCCGGTCGGGCCCTTTTATATAACGCCCATGCTTATAAAAATAGCGTTCCATAAGATTATCCGTTGCAGTGCCCTTGAGCCACCGCTCAGGCTCATATCCCTGATAGCTGTATGGAACGATCATGGGAAAATTCATGTCGTAATCAGCTCCGCCGGAGACAGGCCAGCTCAGCGAGCAGGTGCTCAGGCCATGCCCACGCGCGATATCAAGCAGGGTGGGGTCACGAACCTCGGCCTTCATGCTATACCACGGCGATCCGGTTTTTCCGCCGCGCTCCAGCCTTTCATTGTGTACGATTCCATGGCGTCCGGCATAGCTGCCTGTCAAAATGGAGGTATGGCAGGTATATGTCAGAGCGGGAAAAACCGGGTCAATCTTCTCGACCAGCGCCCCCTCCCTGAGTATCCGGCCGAAATGCGGCAGTGTTTTCATATATGGAATGTCTGACGCACAGAGCGCATCAATACAAAACAAGAGGAGACGAGGCATTTTTATTTTTCTCCTTTTCTCTTTAATACAGGAGCGGCAGCACGGCACTCTATTCAATAGAACAACCAAAAACGGTTGTCGTTCAAATAGAATGCGCAGGTGCTGCTTCTCTCATCGATATTGGCAACTACATTTCAAATCAGCTGCCCTTTTTATTTTCCAAGCGCGGCCTGCGCTGCTGTTATAAACACATCAAACGCGGCCTG
Organism: uncultured Oscillospiraceae bacterium; assembly: GCA_964535405.1. GTDB lineage: Bacteria > Bacillota > Clostridia > Oscillospirales > Oscillospiraceae > Scatomorpha. The sequence continues at coordinate 46,631 of CAZHUG010000004.1, forward strand.
GGCATCCATGACACCAAGCGCAACGTTCTGTACCATCTTGTCGATTTCGGTACGCACATTGTTCGCACCGAGTACGCTTGGCAGCATGCCGACATATTCCAGCTCCTCGTTCAGAGCCTTGATAGCCATATTGCTCTGGGCAAAGACCTGGAACTCATCAGTCTCTGCCGCATCCTTGAAGACAGGAACGCTGCCGAAGCCGATGGCCCAGTCGACAACTACCTCCGCGGATGTAAAGTGCTTTATGAAGTCGTAAGCACCCCGGGCGCTTGCGTCGTCCGTGCTCAGGCATACCATGTTGTTGCCCCACTGGGAAATATATTTTTCGGGTCCCTGCTGGGGAATGGGAACGCAGCCCATCTCAAAAGCGTCACCAACGGCCGCCTCGACATAGCTGACGCCGGCACTCGAGCCGATATAGGAGGCGACAGCCTGACTGCCAAAGGGATTGGAGAAAAACACATCCTCGCCCACCAGGCGGAAATAGCCTTCCTTGACTCCGTCGGCAAACCAATTGAGCTGTTCAATGGCAATTGCCTCATCAATGTCCATGCTCATATTTGCGGCATCGATGTAACCGCTGCCCGCCTGCTTTATAAGGCACTGGTATGTGTCGGTCACAGAATCTGTGCCAAAACCGGGGATTCCCTCGTTTTCAAATATCAGCTTACTATATTTTTCAACATCATCCCAGGTTTCAGGCGCTTGCAGATCATATTTATCGAACATGCTCTTGTTGTAGAAGAGAACCTCTCCGACTGTGGTGCAGGGGAAAAAATAGATATGCTCCTCGCCCCACTGTGTCAGCTCCGCATACTGTCCGGCAGACATGTTGTCCCTGAAGTTTGGAAGCCCAATCTCAGGATCATTTATAAAAGGCGCAAAGTCCACCAACAAATCCTCAGTAAAATAGTTGATGGCGTCAGACGGGAACATATTCACGATATCAGGGCCTGTGCCGTTGCGGACCGCCTGCATCAGCTTTTCATTAAACTCGTTATAGGGCTGCTGCTCGGCAACCAGCTCATACTGATCCTGAGATTCATTATAGGTGGCGATAATTTCCTGAAGAGCCTGCTCATGCTGGTCAGAATAAGTATGCCAGTAGACAACCTTCACCTTTTCGCCGGGATTTTTTTCACCGTCTCCGCCGGTTCCTCCGCAGGCAGTCAGCAAGGTCAGCAGCATAATCACGCACATCAAGGCCGTAAAAATTCTTTTTTTACTCATTTCTTCCCCTCCATCAATATAATTGTTTTGTGTTTTTGCGAATTTTGCTTATATTGTGTTCAAAAAATCCGCCAGTTCTTCCAGCGTCGCAAGCTCAATGTCGCATTCATGGTGCGACACGCGCTCAAACGGGTTCATCCAAGCCGTCCGTCCGCCGCATTGGGCAATGGGCATCAGGTCATTGTAGGCATGGTCGCCGATTGCCAGCACCGTCTCCGGAGCCCTGAATAAATTTGGGTCAAATTCCTCAAGTCTGGCGATCATCCCATGCGGTTTATTCGCGCTGCAGAATAAGTGCGGGAACAGGCCGTCATAGCCTAGCTGATGCAAGAATTCTTGTGCTGTCTGTTCATAGGAATTGCTCATCAGCAGTACACGGCGGCGCTCGCAAAGCTTAGAGATTGCCTGCTTGAGCCTTTCGTTTCCGCTCATCCTGTCCCGCTCCATCTGTGTGCGGGTTCTTCGATACACGGAGTCGGCGCGCCCGCCCTCCAACAGGCCGAGGCTCTTTCCTATGAAGGTTACCAGCGCCCAGGCATCACCCAGATAGATGATGTCCTGCCGCTCCAGCGCCTGGGAGTAGGCAAGCGTTTCGCAAAGCTGTTCCCCCAGCTTTGTGAATAGCTCCCCGGCCGTTCGTGGAGCGAGTGGAGCCACACGATAAAAGCGGTTCATTTCGAGTATCTCACCGTCAAACACCCGTCGGGTAAACTGAACCAGCTCACCCTCCCAGTCTGAGTATTTTGTGTCCTGCGTGAGAAAATGCAAATAATCCTTATAGAACTCCAGGTTTTGATAAATCGTCCCGTCCAGATCGAATACCACGGTCTTAATATTTTGAATCATACAAGCCCCCCAGTCAGAGGATTCTCTCTATTTCGATTATAGCATATACTCTATTGAAATCTTTTTACGTTTTGGTGTAATTATTTACACTTTGCATTATCAATTACCTGAACAAACACATTCCTCAAATTTTCCATGGTGGGGCTCATTCCAATATGCCTGAGTTTTACGCCATAGGGTGTGGATAGATATAGGGGAAAAACGCCTGCTCTGACATCGGATTTAAAAGGACGCACAATACTCTACTATCAAGTATGTGCGTCCTTCTCGATTGCGGCTCTGCTTATTTAATCCTATTTCACTGTAATCGGGGGAAGTCCGGCACCTTCACGAACATCGTTTATGGTGATGAGCGCGCCTTCATAAATATCAACAGACGGCTTGTATCCGAGCTCTTCCTCCTCAACGGTGGTATCGAACTTCCAGGCGAGATCCATCTCGCCCGGAACCGTTGTAATCTGAGCATCAGGAATCAGCTTGCGGACATAATCCACCAAATCCATCATGGGAATGAATTGACCCGTGACATTGTACGCTGCGCGCTTGTAGGGCATATCACAGGCAAGTATCGTGGCTCGTGCCGCGTCCTCAACATAAACAAAATTCGGCGTGTCAGTCGCGTTATCAACGACCGAGGGTATACCCAGCGCAGGATCGTTGAGCGTATACTTAATATAATTTGCTCCACCTCTTCTGCGCCCCTTGCCATATATGACTGTGTAACGCAAGCCAATGCACTCAAGTCCATAATTTTGGTAGTAGAATTCGCCCATAAACTCGTTTAGATCCTTGATTTTGCCATAGATAGTAACGGGGTGATGCGGAGCGTCGTTTGGAACATATTCATAAGGCAGATGACTGGCAGTGCCGATGGCACTGTTTGAGCTGGCCCAGACCACGCGCTTGATGCCGCATATTTTTGCAGCCTCGAAGACGTTGAGTGTTCCCAAAATGTTCGTCTGAACGCCCTTGATAGGATTCTTGTTGCAATCGGCAAGAAGCAGTCCGGCCGGATGAAAAATCACGTCAATTTTCTCCGCTTGGCAGACATGGACAAGGCTTATCACATCGGTGATATCTCCTTCCGCGTAGACAAGGGCATCGATTTGCTCCTTGCTTAGAATCTCGCTCATGGAGTTGGCAGAGGGCTTTGATCGGCTGAAACAGACGACCTTATCCCCGCGCTCAAGCAGCTGCTTTGCGACATATGTTCCCAGAAAACCCGTACCCCCAGTGATAAGATAATTCATAATTCCATCCTTTCTATTTTGACTTGTTTGCTAATAACGTGGCCGACCTTGACTCGAGCACTCTGCTTTTTCACCCCCCTGAAGCGTGGATGTTGTACATCAGGCTTGAAAAACTCCCGAGATTTTGTGTTTTTCTTATATTTAGACTTTACAGGTGTGTGAAACAAATGACAAGTACGCACTTTCGAGTTAGTGCTTACTTTAAAGTGCGCTCTTGTCCTATTATTTTTAGGTATTATGTTGAACCACAATCGGGCGAGCTGTCTCGGGCAAAAAAGAATTGCCAGCCTGATAGAAACAGACCGGCAATTCACAAAACCGAAGCCCAGCACGGCGGGTTCGGTTTGGAGAGGAGGAGCAACAAAATGAGTGCGCTCCAACTTATAAAATAAGTCGGAGCAAACGACATGACGTTTGCTCCGACGTGGCGGAGAGTCAGGGATTCGAACCCTGGGTGGTTTGACCCACACGACATTTCGAGCCGTTAAACTAATGGCACAGCACTCCGCAGATCATCACGATTCATCACGGGAAAAATCGCTGCAAACCCCATGTGTTCAAGGGGTTTAACGCCAAAAACCCTGACCACTCAAGGGCTTGATAGCACACAAGCAAGTCGATAGAATTTCGAGCGGAAACATACTCATTTTGCCGATCATCTGCATAATTGCAAGAAAAGTGCAAGATGGAATTACCCGCAACTAAAATATTTTCTCCTTTCTGCCGTCGGCAAACAACAGAAAGGAAGAATTAATATGACACAGGAACAACTCCGAAATAAGCTGGAAAAGCAATTTAAAAAGTATCCTGACTGCGTTTTTGCTGAGGAAGTATCTCAGATGCTCCGCCTTGGTATTAATACAGTTTATAATATGCTAAGGGGTAACCTAATCTCCTGCTACATTATAGCAGGAAAATATCATGTAGCCAAGCACGATGTAATTGAATTTATTCTTGCCAGCGGATACACCGAGGGCATTTCACCAACGAATCAGCGCAAGGAAATCCAGCGATATTGTACAAAGCAGCCCAGAACCGCCACCGAGATTGCGAGAATGCTGAGCATGTCTACCCAATACTGCCGCAAGGTGCTGCTGGTGCCCATGTGCCGTGAAAAACTGCTATCATCTTATGTTTCCTCTGGAAATGACCGTTACAAGGGCGTTGTATTGTATCAGTACAAGAAACCAAAGCAGTCCAAAGGGAGCAGTCAGGATGAGTAAACACTCTTACCTGAAGCGCCAATATTCCGCAACTCTAACACTGGATGAGATGCGTAAGATTTTACATATCAGCAAGCGCAAGGCCAGTTATATGCTCAAAAACGGCTATATACCTTGTGAAGACAGCGGAAAGAAAACAAGAAATTTCCGAATCAAGCTGAAGGATGTTATTTTTTATCTGGAGGACGTTGGTAACTACCCGGAAAAGTACATATTCCCCAGCGGTGCATTTTCCAGCAAATCTCCAAACAAATGTGCTGAATGGGGCAGTACGTTGCCAACAGGAGAATTCCGACTCTGGCTGGAGGACATGTGGTACAACGCACCTGATGCTATGACGATAACAGAATTAACGCAGTTGACAGGGTATACTTCCACCACGTATCAGAAGTGGATTTCAGAAGGAAAAATCAAAAGCATTTCACATTACAATAAAGCTGTAATCGCTAAGGAATGGCTGATCGATTTTTACTGCAAGGACGGTTTCACTATCATCCGGAGATCTAAGGAACATCAAAAAATGCTGAGCAGCTTTTTTGAAGAATGTAGTGTTAAATAAAACCATACTTATATCCTGAAAATTAAAGGTAAACCGGAGCATGCTCGGTTTGCCTTTAATTTTCACAGTTCATAGACCTTTCTGTCTGCGTGAATGCAAGGAAAGATTATCCGTGTGCCTAATCACTGAAAACATTGTATGTATTCGATTTCGCCAATTTTTCTATCAATTCGCCCTATTCTAAAATTATCCGACAAAATCGAACTTCCAGCAAGGATATATCAAAATGAACCAGAATCGTTTTGTGTCGAAATAAATTTACGGATGATCCGTAAATTTATTTCGACACTTGTTGACTTGATGCTTTATGGTGGGTATAATAACGATGAAAGAGGGTGGCAGCATGTTAAAGATGTTTGCAGTTACAGGCTTTAAGAATTTTGAAAATAAGATCCAGCTAGATTTCTCTGATGTTCGGGATTATAAATTTAATAGCTCCTGCGTCATAGATGGCTTGCTCGGCAAGATCATCGTTTATGGAAAAAACTCTGTAGGTAAGACTAATCTTGGCCTGGCTCTTTTTGATATTGTCTCACACATGACAACAAACAATGTGACTCCGGGATTGTATGACTATTATTTGAATGTAAATAACAAGGCTGGATACGCAGAGTTTCATTATGTATTCAATTTTGACAGTGATGAGATAGATTACCGCTACCGCAAAAATGACAAGCAAACACTTATATCTGAATCCATTGCAATTAACGGGAAGCGCCTTTTCACTTACGATTACGAGGACAATCGAGGTGATTTGACTGGACTTGAGGCATTAACCACAACGCTGAACCTTTCCTTCCGTGGCAACGATTCCATCCTGAAATATGCCATCAATAATTCGGCACTTCCGGACGAGCATCCGCTCTATCGAATGCGGCGTTTTGTTTCCCAAATGCTCTGGTTCCGTAGTTTGGATGAAAACCGTTATATTGGATATAAAGCGGATAGTAAGGATTATTATGATTTCATTTTTAAGAAAGATATGCTCAAAGAGCTGGAGTCTTTTCTGCACAAGGCGGGTATTAACGAAAAGTTGGTTGCAAAAAAAGATGCTGATGGAATCGAGCGGCTGTACTTTGATACCAGAAAACCGCTACCATTTTTTAAAGTTGCGTCCAGCGGCACTAAAGCGCTTTACACTTTTTTCTATTGGTACAAGACTTCTGCCGACGTTTCCTTGATGTTCATTGACGAATTTGACGCATTCTATCATTATGAGCTGGCGGAAACGCTTGTTGAGCTTCTGGAGCACATGCCCGGTTTTCAGACTATTCTCACCTCACATAATACAAATTTGCTTTCCAATCGTATTATGCGTCCAGATTGCTACTTTATCTTGACCCGAGAGAAGCTTACTTCGTTTGCCAATGCCACCGACAGGGAGCTTCGGGAGGGACATAATTTAGAGAAGCTTTATATGAGCGGTGAGTTTAATGGCTGACGAAAAACAAAAGATCCTCGTATTGGTGGAAGGCGAAAAAACAGATGTTGTGGTAATGCAGCGGTTATTGCATCTTTATCAAATTGATGTTAAGTATGAGATCATCTCCTATTGCACAAATATCTATACACTCTACCGAGAGATGTTTGAGAATAATGATCCCGCAGATATGGATTTGCTTCAATTGCTGAAATCTCGGGAGCCCAATCCTGAAAATAAAGCCCTGTTTGACGATACCTATTCTGATATGCTTCTGATTTTTGACCTTGATCCGCATGACCCCGGCTTCATGCCGGAGAAAATCAACAGCATGACGGAGTACTTTGTGGAATCCTCTGATATGGGAAAGCTGTATATCAATTACCCAATGGTAGAAGCGTTCTACCACATGGCGTCCATTCCCGATCCAGACTTTTATTCCTACTACACGTCGCTTGATGAGCTGTTTGCTGGGGAATACAAGGCGCGTGTCAATCGAGAAAATCGAAATCATGACTATCGTAAATTTGCTGCAACAAAAGAAGAGTGCAATATTGTCATTGGACAAAACATGATCAAGGCATGGCAGATTGTCGGCAGCGATCCGGGAGAAGACCTGCTTCCTACGCAAATTGAGATACTTGCAGGTCAGCTAAATTCCATAGAGAGCCACAGGCGCGTTGCTGTATTAAGTACCTGCGCATTTTTTATTCCGGAGTACAATCCCAAGTTGATACGTTAAGCTCTTGCTACATAAACAGAAGCATTGTCTAAACTTTCTGCTTCAAGGTAGTCTTTGTTTTGTCGTGAAGGAGTACGTGAGAAGTGTTATATGCTTGTTTGCGGCGTCCCTCTTATAGCTTTCAGAGACAGTCTAAGGCTCGTACAGAAATGTACGGGTCTTTTTTTATTTCAGAGAAAAATGAAGGGAGAACATGTATGGATACAACAAAATACTTTGCAGAGCTTTCCCGTATCCTTGGCAAAAACGGAATCGAAACAGCGCCGCCGGAGAAGAACACCCTCCCCATCCTACTCAATGGTCACCCTGCCTGCCGTGTGGGGCCCAGCGGAGGATTATGCAAATTCCCCAGCGACTTGGGCAGCCCCGAAGCCAGTGATTTGTACTTTAAGGTCGCGCCCATTTCAAGAATGGTAAAAGAATATATGATGGCGATGGAGCAATCTCCCCTGCTCGAAGCCACAGCGCTGGATGAAGAATTCCGGCTGCTGGCCGAGTTTAATGGAGCTGTCCTTGCTGGTCGGGAAACCCAGTATGGCTATAAATTTGTCACATGGGAACACGACTATGAAGGAACCGGCGTCATGTGGGGGCATTATTACATGGACAACTATACGGGCGCAAAGCAGGACTTTGCCATCCGAGCCGGCCTGATCGAAAAACAGCGCCTGTTCACCAATGAACAGCTTATCGACATCTATCAAAGCGCGAACGATACCTTTGATGCAGGCTACGAGCTGACGGAGAAAGATGCCCAGCAGCTGACCGATATTCAACAGCAAATCGAAGCGATCATCCCCGATATCAACCAGCAGATTTATGAGATGACAGAAGAAAGCCTGCGGAGGTCTCAGGAACAATCCATGTAAAATATAATAAGCCCTATATCAAGGCGGAGTCCGCGGTCGCACAGACCGTATAGACTCCGCCTTTTTTTATTTTAGGGCAAAAAGAAAGGACCATACGTCATGTCCAGATATTTTATGAGAGATACCAATCTGGCGGGACTGGAAGCCGCCATGATGCTCCCGCCATTGTTTAAGCCGCGTCAGAGTGGAATTGCCATCTTAAACCGATTTCGCTACACAAAGGAATCCACCGATTGCCGAGATTGCACGCAGTGGCAAAAGAAAGAATGCAGCGCAGAGCGCTGTCCATGGCTGGCAGAGAGACTGGAGGCCGGCAACATAAGCTACGGAGAACTGCTGAAGGAATGCTTTCGTGATTTGAATGATAAGCGCTTTCAGGTTAGGCTCCAGCGTCTCGCAAGAAAATTCTATGGCAGCCTATTTAAAGACAAGGGGCATCAGCGCCGCTTTGAGCTTGCGAAAAACAGCCTTCGAATCCTGTTTGGCAAAACTCCCGACTGCCATATCGCCGCTCTGTTTTTATTAACGGTAGATGAAAAGCTCTGGCAGCTTACAAAAAACGCTGCCACTGAAAAGGCCATCCGTTTTGAGCATATCAAGCTCAGCGGAATCGGCACAGATGGCTATACGCTCTTTCAGATGGCAAGGACGCTCTCCACCGGGCAGTCAAAAATCACCGTTTACGAGCTTGCGGATGCTGAACTCATTTCTGATCCTCTGCTGGCGGTTCTGGTGGGTGCCATGCTCATTGCCCGGTTCGGTCCAAATGTTTTGGAGGCGAAGAAATGATTCGTGCTGTTTTATTAAACTATCAGCGGCCTGACCTTCTCCCTGGCGAATACCATGCCTATCTCACAGCATACGACCTGCCGGTACAGCAGATGAACATGGCAAAAGGAGAGCTTGTCGGTAAGGTTTCCTTTGCCAACGGTGAGGAAATCTCCTTCACGGACGCTGATGAGTATATCAAAGCGGTCAAGGAGGAACTTCCGTATCACAGCACCTCCGGCTTTCGTTATTACACGATTACGGATGACCCGAAGGTGCGCAAAGCAGTAGACGATCTGCTGTATGACCTGTACGGCGAGGAAAACCTCCGCCAGTTGGATGACTATGACAAGATGCCCGCGCAGGGCATGACGATTGGAGGAATGTAACATGATGATCGACGCCAAGTGGCTGAGCGCACTGCGGGAGCAATACCCGGTCGGTTCCCGCATCCGGCTTACGGAAATGAAAGACCCCTATAGCCCGGTGGAGCCGGGAACCATGGGCACCCTTGTCCATATCGATGATATTGGCACCTTTCACATGAAATGGGACAACGGCAGGTCGCTGGGCCTTGTGTTTGGTGAGGACAGATTCAGCGTCCTGCCGCCGGAGCCGGCCCTGCTCAAGCTATATATGCCCATGACGGTGGATTGCTACGAACAGAGCGAATACGGTGACATGAATGATGAACCATACGAGATGAGCAGCTATGAGGCTGTGGGCTATGTGGATCACATCATCGCTGCGATGCAGAAGGAGCGCCATCCGGAGGAAGCGAACCGCGGCCTCATGATCTATTACAGAGAAAAGGACAGCGTCAATCAGAAGGTGCAGTCCTATACTTTCACTGCCGAGGTCAGAAACGGCAAGTTGTGGGGCGTTGCCGAATGCAAGATCACAGGCGAGCTCACACCGGAGGAGCTGGCCCTGCTCAAAGAAAACATCACCGGCCAGGCATCGGACGGTTTTGGAGAGGGCTTCGAGCAGCGGGGTATCAAGACCCCCGATGGATATGAGCTTTATGCCCATCTGTGGAACAGCAGGGAAAGCTGGTTCATCGAAACCGAGCAGGATCTGTTTCACCCCAAGCTGGCTGAAGGTTTGCCGGAAACCTGCTTCTCGGTCTTAATGCATACTGGCGAACTCATTGTCCTCAAGCGAGGCGAAAGCGGCTACTGGCGTTCCGATTGGGACACCGGAAACCATGAGAAAAACCGCCAGCTTGCGGACCAGCAGAACGAACGGTTGGGCGTCACCAAAGCCCAGGAGGAAGCTATGTCCTGCGGTAGTATGTTCGGTTGGGGTGTCCCCGGAGCTGATCCCAAAGCCTATGGGCAGGAGCAGGGGCCGCAGATGGGAGGGATGAAATTTGGATAAAGCGTTTGAATTGGAAATCAGCAATAGCTATTTGAAGAAAAGTGTGGCATTGTGTTGCGTAAAAGGAGGTGAGCAGGTGGACAAAGAGATCATGGAGCTACTGGAGCAGAGCATCGCGGAGCGGGCGCAAATCGCTTTCATGGAAATGCGCGAGGCCCATCCCCAGCTGGACGCATTGGTCGAGGAACTGGTTGCGCTCAGTCAGGAGGTGGAAAACCACACCGGCATTGCTGCGAAAGATAAGGAGCTGGTGCAGCGCTATCTGTCCAGAGCAGCGGAGGTGGACAGCGAGTTTCAAAAACATCTGTACATTCAAGGCGCCAAAGACTGCGTAGCCCTACTTCGGGAGCTTGGCGTAATCAAGTAGCACGGACACTTGCGTCCGTGCTTTTTTAGACCCAAATCGTATGAACAGGGCCGTTTTCCCTAAGAGGACTGCGGCCCTGTTTTTTTGCGCCTTTTTTCGGGAAAGCGCCCCGGAAAAAGGAGGTGTCCAATGCTGGACAAACAGATTATCGCATATTTAAAAGAGTTTCATCAAGGTGAAGGTAAAGCTGCTATCAGCCGTGAGTTGGAGGCCGCATTCGATATCCGGGGCAGAGGGCTTCGTGAGATCGTAAACCGTCTACGTGCACAGGGCCTTCCCATCTGCAGCTCCGAGGCTGGCTATTATTATGCCGCTGACATGCAGGAGCTTGACCATACTATCCGGCAGCTGAGCAGCCGTATTAAAAAAATTGCGGTAGCTCGGCATGGTCTTCTAAAAGCGCGTTCCCTTTACACGGACGACAGACAGATCAGTCTGCCGCTGGAGGGGGGTGATCATGATTGAATAGCTTTATGTCCTGGATCGGTGGTAAAAAATCCCTGCGTGAGCTGATTGTCAGCCTATTCCCAATTTATTATGAACGGTACATTGAGGTGTTCGGGGGCGGCGGCTGGGTACTGTTTCATAAAAATCCCGGCAACGACTTCGAGGTCTACAACGATTTTAACCCGCTTCTCGCCAACCTCTATCGCTGTGTCAGGAACAAACCGGATGAGTTAATAGAATCGCTGCGCTTCGTGCTCAACTCTCGGGAGGATTTTGAGATTGCCAGAGATGCCCTTGCCCGTGACAGCTCTGCCAGCGATGTGCAAAAGGCGGCATGGTTTTACCAGCTCATCCGGTACAGCTATGCCTCAGGGCTCACCAGCTATGGCAGCCAGCCCCACGATATGTGGTCAAACTTTCCCCTCATTGAGCAGGCCCATCGGCGGCTTGCCAAAGTGGTAATTGAAAACAAGGATTTTGAGAAGCTCATCCGGCAGTACGACCGTCCGGTGAGCTTTTTCTATCTCGATCCACCGTATTTTGAAACCGAGGGCTATTACAAAAACGTGGGAGAGGACGGCTTTACGGAAAAAGATCACATCCGACTACGCGATGCCCTGATGAACATCGAGGGAAAATTCCTGCTCTCCTACAACGACTGCGCCTATATCCGGGATCTGTACGATGCGCCGGGCATTCAGATCGAAGCCTTTACACGGATAAATAATATCAAACAGCGGTATGACAATGGAGCGCAGTTTGCCGAGATTATCATAGCCAACTACGACATGCATGAGCGAAGCCTTGCCATGCCCGCACAGTTGAATTTATTCGATCCAGCGCTTTAATATTTTGAAGGAGGTACTAAAGTCATGAAGAGTAAGAAAAAACGCCCCGATCTGGCACTTCCGAAAAATGCATGTGATGTCTGCGGATTCACCAGCAAGGATACGTTAGAGCTTCATGCGGCAGAAAACACCCTTATCATCCTAAAGGATAGGATGACCGCTATGGAATTGATCCGCGCCATAGAAGTGCTTAACGAAACAGCCTCAGAGTTGACGGTGGCTCTTGCCATGGCATGTGGAATCTGCAGCAACTGTGGAGATAAGAACCCCGAACCCTGCGAAAGCTGCGACGGGAGCAAGGTCTGCGCTTTTCTCAATGGCTGCAAAGACGGTCCCACCGAGTGGGTGGCAAACTGTTCCCTTTGCCAAGATCTTTTGGATGATAGTCAGGATGTCCGTATCCCCGACTATGTTCTGGAGGATGCGGGCATCCCCAAGGCTGCCAAACTGGAAGCCTATGCGGATGAGGATAGCGGCGAAATTACGGTGACAGAGGCCGAAGATCGTTGGGATATTACCGATGTACCGCCCGGCCTCCTGATGGTACTGGCCCAATCAGGAGTCTGCCTTGCTGAGCTTGATGAGCTGATTATGTCGGAGGAAACCGTCTATGGCAGATAAATTTTCTTATCTCTATCCATATTCTCGCGAGGAAGCAAAGCGATTAAACGAGCTTTCCCTCTGGCGGGAAAGTCACAAAGAAAATGTAGCCTGTAAGAACGCCATTGAGGAAGCCATACGGCAGAGGTTTGACGGCATGCATTTAAATGCCGATTGTGCCGAGAGCGTTATTTCGCAGTATGGCTTTAAGCGGGTGCATTGGGTGCTGGCCAATACCGTCCAGCAGAAGGATTGGGACGGGCGTTTCTCCCAAGAAAACAAGGAGTGGTCAAAGCGCACCTACATCCCCTCCGACAAGGACAACTACCACAACCACAACCTATACTTTTTGGTAGACAGCCATCCCGCCGTGCTGGACGGCTTCATCAATCAATACCGCCGGGCATATCAGGCGCTGGGCCTCTTTGATCATACCCGTTGCGAACCGGATTCCAAGGATATGGACTATCAGGGAAGGATTCTTGTGCTCTCCCCGGATGTTCTCAAGGAGAGCTGCCTCACGCCCAAAGATCAGCTCTGGCTGTGTACCGGCGGCTTCGGCGCTCATGCCGGAGCCAGCGGGCGGGCTGTTTTTGCCACCAACCTTGCAGACGGCGAAAAAACCCGCTGGAATAGAACGGACTTTGTAGGTGTTCTTCAGGAACAGCATCTGCCTGATTGGGCGAGGGAGAAGTTGCTGGAGCATCAGGAGCAGGAGCCAGTCGGCCCCGATATGGGAGGGATGGAAATGAGGTGACGGAGGTGAAAACATGCCGGGAATTACGCTGCAAAACGGCCTGATTACCTACTACGGAAATCCCGCGGGATATACAGAAACGAACAAGGCCGTGGTTGACCGCATCTTCCAAGGCGGTGAACTGACCACCTGGTTGGAAGGTCGGGGCTTTGTGCCGTACTGGACAGACGGTGTGATGGAGCGGCTGATCGCAGGTGAGCAATTAAGCGGCCCGAAAAACGCAACGCTTCTTAAAAACGTCCGCATTTGGCAGCTCCGGCCGGAGGTGGACGTGCGGCTGAAGTTTATCAGCTATCGGGATATGCTGCGGCAGTTCGGTAAATTTCGTCCGGAGAATTATCGCATTGCCTATGACGGACAGCTCGATACCAATGACTTGGGAACCATCTATGCGCGGCTGAGCGTCCGGCAGCCTCCCGGCTTTTTCGGCCATCCCCTTGCCATGTCCGATGTCATTGAGCTGTACGATGACAGCGGCAGTACGCTCTTTTATGTGGATCGCACGGAGTTTCAGCAGGTTACATCAGTACCAGAGGAATCGGAGCAACTCTAAAGGCAGACGGCGCAGGCCGTCTTTTTCTATCCCTAATCAACTTAAAGTGGAGGTAAAAGAATGAATATTCTGAAAAAAATCAAAGAAAAGGTTGCCTGCAAGGTAGCAAAGGCCACCCAAGGCGCTGCCTGTGCGCTTGCAAGATCCAAGGCCGTTCTGGCGGACAATTCCGGCGAGGGCTATGTGGACACTGCCGTAAAAATCTTGATGGCGGTGGTCATCGGCGCCCTTGTGCTGGCGGGGCTCTATGCTCTGTTTGGGGAAACGGTCATGCCAACTCTGACCGAGCGTATCAAGGAGATGTTCAGCTACGGCGGCTAAGAAAGCCGCCCCTTTGAAAGGAGAGCAAATGATGTCTAAAAACATGAAGGAAGCTACCCCTAAGTATGATGTGAAAATCCACTCCATCCGCCCGGAGGGAACCCTTCGTGCCACCGCATCGGTGAATATCCATGGGGATTTTGCCGTCCGGGGCGTTAAGGTGATGGATGGCACAAAGGGCCTGTTTGTGTCCATGCCCAGCTATAAGGCGGGCAACGGTGAGTATAGGGATATCTGCTTCCCCTGCACCAAGGAAGCGAAAGCCGAGTTTGACAATGCCGTTATTTCTGCTTACCAGCAGACTCTGGCCCAGAGCCAGACGGCGGCAAAGTCACAGAAGGCTTCCACACCGGAGCAGGAGCAAAGTTCGCCCGTCATGGGCGGGATGTAGGAGGTAAGCTATGAATATAAAAATGAAAAGGCCGCTCGGAATTCTCCTTGTGGTCTGCATGGCGGTATCCCTGATTGCGGGAAGCGCCTATGCGGTCAACCGGCATTTTGAAGATGCCAAAGGCCATTGGGCGGAGGAAGCCATTCAGGCCCTTGCGGAAAAGGGCGTGATTCACGGCTATCCCGACGGTCTGGTACATCCTGACGAGATCATTACAAGGGCTGAATTTGCCGCGCTTGTGGCCCGCACCTTGGAGCTGCCTGAGCCGGCCGAGGGGGACACCCCCTTCCTTTTCCCCGACCTTTCCGGCCATTGGGCAGAGGGCAATGTGGAGACACTGATTGCGGTGGGCATCATCCAACAGAAGGATTTCGGGGAAAGCTTCCTGCCCGATCAGCCCATCACACGCATGGAGATAATCCGCATGCTGGTGCGCGCCATCGGCAAAGCTGACCACGATCCTTCCTGCCCTTGCAACATCGGATTTTCAGATGATGGCGGGCTCAGTGATGGAGATAAAGCCTGCATCTGTACCGGGAAAGAGTATGGCATTGTGGACGGCTATCCGGACGGTACGGTGCAGCCCAGCGGCAATGCCACCCGCGCGGAAGCCTTTGAAATGCTTGTGGACACAGAGAAAGCAAAGGAGCAAGTTAAACAGGAGGATAAGGACAGGACGGAGGATCAGCCTTCAGATTCCGGCAGCGGATCGTCCTATGCGCCCGCACCGCAGTTTAGATTTACTCTGCCGGAAGCCATCTATGCGGGGGATGAAATCAACATTCAAGCGGAAAGGAAGCACGTTGCCGGCGTAACCTGGACAGTTTTGAAAAATGGTCTTCCCGCTGCTTTGTCCGATGTCTTAGAGGGCGAGCTTACGGCGAAGGGCGGCACAATCAGGTTTAAGGATACCGGAAGCTTCACCCTGATTGCCACTGCAAAAAACAGTCGTGGCAGAACGGCGACCTGTGAGCAGACCCTATCCGTTTACCCTGTAATCACCGCGGCATTCACGCTGCCTGAAATAGCCCACACCGACACCTCTGTACCGGTAGAGCTCGCCGCCGAACACCTTGGAGCCAATCAGGTGGTGTGGAGCCTTACCAGAGACGGCAAGGCGGTTACGCTGCCAGATGCGATGGATGGTGAGTTGGACCAGTCAGGCGGCACGGTGCTTTTCAGAGAAAAAGGCTCATACACCCTAACCGCATCCATCACCGATGAGTGCGATAAAACCATCGCCGCCAGCAGTTCTGTCACCGTTTTCCCTGTGGCCGAGGTGAAGATAACCCTGCCCGCCACGAGCCATACGGATAAGACGGTTGAGCTAAGTACAGAGATAAAAGAAGCAGACGGCCTCACAGTAGCCTATACACTGATCCGAAACGGCGATGCTGTGGAGATCAGCGAATTTATTGAGGGAGAACCGGCTGGCGGCAGTATCCGCTTTAAGGAAAAGGGCGTGTACACCCTGACTGCCTCTATCACAGACCCGACCGGGCGAGTGTTTACGGATACCGCCAATATTACCGTTTACCCCCTTGGTTCGGCCGGCTTCTATCTGCCCGAAATCTTTCACACCGACCATACGATCACCGTAGAGGCCACCTTCGGGGAGATCGGCAGCCGTACCGCCCAATGGTCTCTGACCCGTGACGGCGAGACAATGCCGCTGACGGTCGCTGCCGAGGGCACGCTGAATAATAGCGGCGGCCAGCTGAGATTCCATTCCAAGGGCAACTATGTCCTAAAAGCCGAGTTCACGGACGACGGCGGCAGAACCTACCGCTACGAGCAGGGCTTCACGGTCTATCCCGTGCCTGTGGTCAGCTATAGCTTGCCAGAACACGCTCACACCGATAGCGACATTTCAGTCCAAACCGAAACCACTGATCTGGAAGGACTTAAGGTGGAGTGGCTGGTGGACAATACCTATGGCTTTCAGGATTTTGCCACCTATGTGGAGGGTAGCCTGACCAATGACGGTGGCATGATCCGATTTAAAAGGGCGGGGATTTACGAGCTGGTGGCACGCGTCACCGATGGAACCGGGCGCGTGTTTTTGTTTGAGCCCGGCGACAGGTGCGAGGTGCTCCCCGTGCTGACCATCGGGTTTGAGCTTCCTGAGCTGGCCTATACCGATACCGTCATTGATCTGCGCAGCCACGGCAACAACAATGTTCTGCCTGTGGAGTGGACGGTAACCCGTGATGGTAAGAGTATTCCATTAACGGAAGCCTTTTCTGGTACTCTGAATACTCAGGGCGGCAAGATCACTTTCTCTGCCGAGGGCAACTATGTTCTCACCGCAACTATGACCGACTACCTGAAGCGCAGCTATTCTCACAGTGAAAACATCCGCATCCTGCCGGTGGTGCAGTACACCTTCACCATGCCGCAGACGGTTCACTACGGCACGGAGCTTGAGGTTGCCGCAACGGATGTTCAGCACCTCAGCAGTTATACTGTGGTCTGGTCACTTGAAAGGAATGGTGAAGTGGCAGATTATGATGGGACACTGGACGCAAACGGCGGCAAAATTGCCATCCGGGATACCGGCACATTCGTTCTGACCGCTTCCATTACTGACAGTGCAGGCCGTGTGGCCAGCCATTCGGAAACCATCACTGTTACCAACACCGCGCCGGACGCACCTACGCTAATTGTCGAGCCAACCCGTGACACGAAAGACGGCAAATTCCTTGTAAACTTCTCCTCCAGCGCAACCGACCCTGACGGAGATAAAATCACCTTGGAGTGGGACGGCACGACAGCAGACAGCTACTATACTGTTGGCACCCACATCATTAGGGTGCGCGCAAAGGACGTTGCCGGTGCCTATTCACAGTGGACGGAAAAATCCTTTACCATAGTAAATAGCGCACCCACCGTTACCCTGACCGCAGAGCCGACCCGAATGGTGCAAGGCGATAAATTCCTTGTGAATATCAATGCTGAAGCATCCGACGCAGACGGTGATCAAACGACACTGGAATGGGAAAACAAAGAACCGGACGGCTACTATGCCGTGGGAACCCATACCGTTAGTGTGCGGGCCAGAGATGCTGCTGGACTGTATTCGGAATGGGCATTCAAGACCTTTAGCATTGAAAACTCCGCTCCTTCTACGCCCGTCATCCATCGATCGCCCGGCGGCAACAGCGTGGTACCGGGAACCTCTGTCACCATCACCGCCTCCAGCTCTGACCCGGAGGGCGATGCCATCACCCTTGTGTGGGAGGGCAGAAACGCCGAGACGCAGACCTACCCGCTGGGCAAAAACGTGGTGCGTGTCAAGGCAGTGGATTCCACCGGAGCTGAGTCTCCCTGGGCAGCCATTGTATTTTTTGTGGCGGATGCCACAAACGGTGGTGGTATGACCCTCACCGGTCCCGAATCTGTCATACTGGAAAACGGGTTGGAGGGCGCCACCATCACAGAATACACCTTCACCGTACCTCCCGTCAGCGGTCACAACGGCAGCGATTATGGCCGTGTTCGCGGCTACAACAACCTGACCGGGCAGTGGGATCAGCTCGATTATGGAACCACCAATAACGGCATCACCTTCCAAAGAACGCTGGGCAGCGGCGTGTACAGCAAGCTGGAGTTCTACTATTACACCAACCACAATTGCATGTACAACAAGTCCAACATCACCTACTCGGTGACTTACCACTTTGAATAGGCAGGAGGATGCATTTTATCATGACAGGTAGCGGCGCTGCACAGGCGGCGCTATTTTTATGTCTTCTAATTTTGGCTTCTGTATGGGATCTTCGAAAAAGAGAGATTCCCGACACGTTGAACACCCTTCTGTTTTGTACCGGATTGCTGTCCTTTGCGCCGGATAAGCTGGCGGGCATCCTGCTGGGCTTACCACTCCTGATTGCTGCCCTTGGGAAGAAGGGTGGCATGGGCGGTGGTGATATTAAATTCACCGCCGCCGCAGGCTTTGTGCTGGGACTCCCCGTGGGAACCGCCGGGCTGATTCTCGGCCTGTCGGCCGCTATCCTGTATCATCTGGCCATTTACGCTATCCGAAAGCTTAACAGCATGAAGCTGCCAGCGGCAAGTCAAACCAGCTTGCCGCTGGCTCCCTTTTTATCCGCAGGCTTTATCACTGCGTACTTTATGAATTATGGAGGTCTGTTCCTATGAAAAAACTGAGCAAAAGAAATGTCATCCTCGCCGCCGGCATTGCCATCCCTGTGCTGGTCACTGCCGCACTCCTCCCAAAAGCCATGGGGCGATTTCGGCGTGGAAAATCGGTTTGTCGCTGAGCATCGCTACTAAAAAGCAAGGAGGAAATAATTGATGAATTTTCTGAAAAACCGCACTGTGCTGGGGGTTCTCTGCATCCTTCTGTCGCTGCTGATCTGCTTTGGCATAACCCCGCTGTTTCAAAAGGCAGTCAGCGAAAAGGCAGAAATTATCCGTGTCGTGAAGGAGATCAAGACAGGCGATGAAATAACCAGCGATATGGTGCAGGTCGTAGAGGTAGGGGGCTTCGGCCTGCCCGACAATGTGATCCGCCAAGCGGATACCGCAGTGGGCAAATACGCGGCAGCCGACCTGTCTGTCGGGGATTACATCCTGAGCACCAAGCTATCGGATACCCCCGCTCTGGAAAACGCCTATCTGCACAATCTGGATGGCAGCAAGCAGGCCATATCAGTCACCATCAAGAGCTTTGCAAACGGCCTTTCGGGCAAGCTTGAAAGTGGCGATATCGTTTCGGTCATCGCTCCCGATTACAAAAAACAGGGTGCCACCGTGATTCCGGCTGAGCTTAAATATGTAGAGGTGATCACCGTGACTGCCGCCTCCGGCTACGATGCCAATCAGCGTGAGAATGAGGCATCCGATGATCGGGAGCTGCCGGCCACCGTCACCCTGTTGGTCTCTCCGGAGCAGAGCAAGGTGCTGGCTGAGCTGGAGGCTGACGGCAGACTTCACCTGGCCCTCGTTTATCGCGGTGATTCAGCCAACACCGCTAAGTTTATAGAGGCACAGGATCATGTGATTGAAGCCTTGTACCCTGTGGAGCCGGCACAAGATAACTCCTCCGGATCAGAATCTCAGGAGTCGGAGGAAGGGGCAGTACCCAAAACAGAAAGTGTGGTGGAGTAATGCTGAACTTTAAGAAAAACGGCATCTTTACACGCCGCACCGTAGAGGATGAAGCACCCCCAGAGCAGTCCTCTCAGGATGGAATGCTGGCTGTTTGGGGCTCTCCCGGCAGTGGCAAGACGGTTACAGCCGTAAAGATAGCAAAGCACCTTGCCGACCGGAAGAAAAACGTGGTACTGCTGCTCTGCGATATGACCGCTCCTATGTTGCCCTGCATTTGCCCTCCCTCCGAATTGGAGTGTGAGCATTCGCTGGGCAGCATTCTTGCCGCCGCCCATGTCTCCGAACCGCTCATCAAGCACAATTTGGTGACGCTCAAGAAAAATAGTCACCTTACCCTCCTCGGGATGAAAAAAGGAGAAAACGAGTATACCTATCCTCCGTATTCCGAGGTGCAGGCCAAAGAGCTGCTGGACGGACTGCGAGAGATTGCTCCCGTGGTGATCGTGGACTGCGGGAGCTATATCGCAAATGACATCCTATCCGCCGTGGCACTTATGGAATCGGACAGTGTTTTGCGGCTTGCAAATGCCGACCTAAAATCGGTGAGTTATTTGTCCAGCCAGCTTCCTCTGCTGCGGGACAGCAAGTGGGATGCGGACAAGCAGTACAAGGTGGCCTCAAATGTAAAGCCATGGCAGGCTGGAGAGCAGATCAGTCAGGCACTGGGCACGGCAGCCTTTACACTGCCATACTCAAAAGAGCTGGAAGAACAATATCTGGCGGGAAATCTACTGACAGATCTGTCCCTCAAAGACAGCCGCCAATTAAGAAAGGAAATCGATAAAATCTGCCGGGAGGTGTTTGGTATATGAAGTCACAAAGCCTGTTCTTTACCCCGGAAACCGAAGGAAAGGATTTCTCCACCGTACTGGCTGATGTGCAGTCCTACATCTCCACCCATTACAGCGCCCTCATCACCGGGGATATTGCTGATGCCAAAGCGCAGATGATGCGATACATCACCAAATACCTGCAGGACCGGCGTATCTCGGTAAACGGTATGAGCGGCGATCAGCTTGCCGATGCCCTATATACCGAAATGGCCGAGTTCGGCTTTCTCACCAAATATATCTTTGGCACTGGCATCGAAGAAATTGACATCAACTCCTGGCGGGATATTGAAGTTCAGTATTCGGACGGCCGCACCGTTAAACTGGAGGAACGCTTTGAGAGTCCCCAGCATGCCATCAACGTCATCCGCAGGATGCTCCATGTCAGCGGCATGGTGCTGGACAATGCCAGCCCCATTGTACTGGGGCATCTGAGCAAAAACATCCGCATCTCCGTCCTCAAAAGCCCCATTGTAGATGAGGACGTGGGTGTGGCAGCAAGTATCCGAATCGTCAACCCTCAGAGCATGAAGAAGGGGGACTTTATAAATGGCGGCACTGCCACAGAGCCGATGCTGGATTTTTTGTCCCTGTGCATTCGCTATGGCATTTCGGTGTGTGTGGCGGGGGCAACAAGCTCCGGCAAGACCACGGTGGCGGGTTGGGTGCTGACCACAGTTCCCGACAACAAGAGGATTTATACCATTGAAAACGGCTCTCGTGAGCTGGCGCTGGTGCGTGAAAAGGACGGCAGGGTTGTAAACTCCGTGATCCATACCCTGACCCGTGACAGCGACAACGACCGTCAGCGCATCGACCAGACCAACCTTTTGGATTATGCGCTCCGCTTTAACCCGGACATTATTGTGGTGGGTGAGATGCGCGGCGCTGAGGCAAACGCAGCACAGGAGGCCGCCCGAACTGGCGTGGCGGTGCTGACCACCATCCACTCCAATTCCTGTGAAGCCACCTACCGCCGCATGGTATCCCTGTGTAAGCGCGCTGTGGATATGTCCGATCAGACGCTGATGGACTATGTCACCGAAGCCTATCCCATCGTTGTGTTCTGCAAACAGCTTGAAAATAAGCAGCGCCGTATGATGGAGATTCAGGAATGCGAAATCTGGCCCGACGGCACACGGCATTTTCGGCCGCTCTTCCAATACATCATTACAGAAAACCGTATGGAGGACGGAGGCTTTGTCATTGAAGGACATCACAAGCAGGTTGACGTTATCTCGGACAGCCTTGCCAAGCGTCTGCTGGAAAACGGCATGCCCCAGCCGCTCATCAATCGGCTTAGAGGAAAGGAGGCGGTCAGTGCATGACCACTGTGCTTCTGATTGCCTGTATCGGTATGATTACAGGTTCTTTTATT
The DNA here is from genome assembly GCA_964535405.1 of uncultured Oscillospiraceae bacterium. Lineage (GTDB taxonomy): Bacteria > Bacillota > Clostridia > Oscillospirales > Oscillospiraceae > Scatomorpha. Next base: position 68,546 of record CAZHUG010000004.1, read on the forward strand.
CTCATGGGACTTTCTCCGCAGGAGTTCACAGCCTCGGTGTTTTCCCGACTCACCGACAAGCCAAGGTCAATCCGGGATGAAATCAATGAGGCGACCCGCAGAAAAAGACACTCCTATCTGCGCCGAGAAATTATCGAGGCGCAGGCCGTCCTAAAAGTGACCGGGCGGGAGAAGCGTTTCCCCATGCTCTGCGCCCTGTCGCTGGCATTGTTTGCGGTGGGCGCCTCCATCGCCATCATGCTGGGCAACCTCTTTCTCATTCCTGTCATGGCGGTGGGACTCATGCTGTTGCCCTTCTGGTATGTACGCCTGACACAGAGCAACTATAAGAAAAATATCTCCGCCGAGCTGGAAACCGCCCTCTCCATCATTACAACCGCCTACTTGCGCAATGAGGACATTCTCACGGCAATGGAGGAAAACATTACCTACCTAAACCCGCCTGTGCTGTCGGTGTTTCGGGGATTTTTGTCCAGAGTCAAGCTGGTGGACCCCGATATCACGGCCGCACTCCATGATCTCAAAGTCCATATTGAAAACCCGGTATTCCACGAATGGTGTGATGCCCTCATTGCCTGCCAGCACGACCGCAGCCTGAAAACCACGCTCACACCCATTGTCGCAAAGCTCAGCGACATGCGTGTGGTCAATGGCGAGCTGGAGAATCTGGTGTTTGAGCCGAGGAAGGAATTCATCATCATGCAGGTGCTGGTGGTGGGCAATATCCCGCTGATGTACTTTCTCAATCCGGATTGGTACCATACCCTGATGCACACACCGCTGGGGCAGATTATTCTCACCATCTGCACAGCCGTGATCTTCGTCTCTACGGCCTTTGTCATCAAGCTCACCCAGCCCATTGAATATCGAAGATAGGGGGACGTCATGACAATCCATCTCTTTTTATTCGGAATCCTCCTCGCCGCAGGACTCTTTTTTATTGCCGCCGATTTGCTGCGTCTGCCAACCCTTGCCACTCAAAAGGCAATGCTGGCGATGGGCAAACAGGCCAAGTCAAAACCAAAGTTCACAGACACCTTACTCCAAGGTGCCGCTGTCAGGTTATCCCGCTACATCCGCATGGATGAGTACAAGAAAATCCGCGTGCGAAACGTGCTGTCGGCGGCGGGACTGAACACAACACCGGAGCTGTTCACCGCCTCAGCCATTGTCAAGGCGGGAGCCTTGGGGCTGGGGATTATCCCCGCCCTCATGATTTTACCGCTGCTCGCACCCATCATTCTCATTCTTGCGGTTCTTGTGTACTTCAAGGAAATCAGGAGAGCCGATGAAGCTCTATCCATCAAGCGGAGCAAGATCGAGCAGGAGCTGCCAAGGTTTGTGGCCACCATCAGCCAGGAGCTGAAGGCCAGCCGGGATGTGCTGACCATGCTGGAGCATTTCAAGAGCAATGCCGGGGAGGATTTTGCCGCCGAGCTGGATATCCTCACGGCCGATATGCGCTCCTCCAGCTACGAAGCGGCGCTGACCCGGTTTGAGTCACGAATCAATTCGCCCATGCTCTCGGACATCACGAGAGGGCTCATTGGTGTGCTTCGCGGGGATGACAGTACCGTTTATTTTCAGATGCTCTCCCACGACATGAAGCAGCTGGAGCTCCAGCGTCTCAAGGCTCAGGCCATGAAGATCCCGCCAAAGATTCGTGTATTCTCTTTCGCCATGCTCATGTGCTTTCTGCTGACCTACATGGCGATTATCATCTACGAAATTCTCACATCCCTCGGCGGTATGTTCTAAGGGGGTGACCATGTGCTCAAACAGATTTTAAAAAATAAGCGTGGCGAGGGATATATCGATGTGGCAATCCTGGTGCTTTGTGCCATGCTGGTCATTGCCCTTGCCGTGCGGGTGTTTCCCATCTACATTGCCAAGCAGCAGATTGACACCTTCGCCTCAGAGCTGATCCGAGAGGCGGAAATCGCAGGGTGTGTGGGAACCGAAACCAGCCGGCGTGAGCAGTTTTTACAAGAAAAGACCGGACTGAACCCCACTGTCACATGGTCAAAGAACGGAAAAATCCAGCTCAATGAAGAAATTACGGTGACGGTAACCTACCAGACCGACATCGGACTCTTCGCGGGCTTCGGTTCGTTTCCAATCACCCTTCGGGCGGATGCGGCGGGCAAAAGCGAGGTGTATTGGAAATGATACAGAAAATCCAAATGGCTCTAAAGGATAAAAGCGGTTCGTCCTTCCCACTTGTCATTGCCGTAACCCTCGCACTGCTCCTTATTTTCTGCGGCATCTCTGAGTATTTCCGGCTGATGATTATCGCCCAGGGTGTGCGGGATGCCGTGCAGGACGCAATCATCTCCACCGTGAACGACAATTACGATGATGTGTACCACGGTGTCCGAGAGGGGTATTCGGGAGCCTATCAGCCCATTGCCGGAGACTTTGAGGAATCTCTGGATTATGGGGATATCTATGACCGGCTGGACAGCATCCTCGGTCTTGCTCAGAATGGTGGTTACCATGAAAAACGCACCGCCGAAGGAAAGCTGGAGTTTAAGGTGTGGGATTTGTCGATGGATATTCGAAACGCGCCCTTTGCGTCAGGTGATCAGGCATCATCCCGCTTTGAAGCCGACAGCACCATACTGCTGGAGGTGCCCGTATCCTTTGGCGGTAAGCTTTTGCCTCCTATGCAGATCAAAGTGAAAACCAGCGCCGGATATATACCAAAATTTTGACAGGACACGAAATGTTTTCTATAATATGGATAGACTTCCGAAAGCTCTTGTGGTAGGGTGTGGCTTGAAGAAAGCTATCAGAAACTGACAGGAGGGCACCCTCATGAAAAATATGAACAGCAAAACAAAAAAGTGGCTGGTTGTAATCGGATGCCTTGCGGTATGCGCTGTACTGGTAGTATTGATCGGCAGTAGATTCGCCTCTGAAAAGCCGGTAGATCAGCCTCTCCTACCCGAAACCTCTCAGCCATCCGATATAACGGTTGATGACAACGCAGAAACAGAAAAAGATGTGATGGTAACTCCGCCCGATATGACTGAGCCAGACAATAAGGATAACGGAGCCGTCTCCTCAGGCACCGAGCAAACCATTCAGGGCGATCCGGTCAAGCCGGAGTACAGCGAGGAACAGATTCAAGATCCGACTCAAAAGCCCAACGGTGAAAAGGTCACTGAGCCGCCCCAGCCTGTGGATCATGGCAAGGTGGAGCCGCCAAAGGAGCCGCCCAAAACAAACAATCAGCCGCAAGGTGGTGACACCAAGGACGGCAAGATTTATGTACCGGGCTTCGGTTGGATTGAAGATAATGGCGGTGGAGGCCAAGGCACGACTGTAGATGGCGATGGAGATATCAATAAGCAGGTAGGCAACATGGGCGAATAGAGCATTGGCTTCGCAAAGCACGGTTTATAATGACCGTGCTTTTTTATTGCCTGAAAGGAGGCCACATGAAAAAACAAATCCAAGTAATCGTGGGATTTGTCCTCGCGATTCTTCTTTTTTGCCCTATGATAGCATTTGCAGATACTGGCGGCAGTGGAAATATTGATGGCGGCGGGGGCGGGATGGGGAGCGGCAACAGCACAAATTACTGGAATTCGGGTGATGAAGGTGTACGCATTACGGTGGTTCGTGCAAGTGATCACGCTGTAGTTACTAATCCCATAGATTTCACCAACAAAAACCCCGACAACATTTATGTTCATTTTGGCAAGGTAAGTAAACTATCCTACAACTCTGGAAGTGTTCTGACTCCAACCACAGAAGCATACCACTATGTAAATCCCGCTCAACCTGTGCCACGCATTATCAGCAGCGATGGAAACAACAACATTGAAGCCATCAAGCATTATTTCTGCTCAGAGTACGTTATTATGCGGATCGCAGACATCACAGGCATGAACTACGATATTCTCATAGGCGGAGATTATAAAATCCTACTCGAGCCCACAGCCTATTACACATTTCAGGGAATCCGAATTGCAACCACCGCTACGGAGGCAGCACTCTACGATGAGCAGACCAGCGGACTGCTCAGAGGATGGATGCAATCTCTTACACACAAAAATCTCCCCCTCGCCATGTTTCTGGAGGTAAGCGATCTCGGCTATCCGGCGTGGGGAGGAAGCAGAACCAGCGCCGCTTCTAATGCGGATATCAAATCAAGCCTTGGAGTAGGTATCGTGCGCTTTACCGAGAATCCGGAGCCGCCCGTGGTTTCCACCTATGACTACGAATACCGGGTTAACACCGAGGTTATCACATCGGTCATGGTCAGCGGAGGCCAATCCGATCCCGATCGTCCAACCCGTGTCAGCTTTAATATTGGTGGAACAACCTATAACGTGGGCAATGTCTACTATCCGAGCGGCGACAGTCAGCTGGCATGGGTGAGGTGGACAACACCGAGCACAGAACAGGGTGTGGTAATTCACGTTACCGTGTCTGGCCCCGGCTCCAGCTCCAAAGGAACCCTCCGGGTGAAGGTTGTAAATATGGACAAGAACCCGCCGCCCAATCCAGTGGCCGACGACCGCAACGACAGTTTTTGTTTTGCATTTGTACCAAGCCGTCCCGAACAAAGTTCAGCAAACTGGAGCATCTGGCGACCATGGTGGCAGGAATATTGGGTATGGCACAGTGATTATGACGAGGAAGGAAACGACAACGGATATTGGTGCGATCATGGGTGGTGGGCGTTTGACCTCGACCGCTACAGCGCCAGCCTGACCTCCTCTATGAATATCTCTTGCGACAGCAAAAACCCTACGGCTGGCGGCAGAACGATGAAATCAGGATATGGAATCACTCAAATTGTGACGGGGAGTGTTAGCTCCAGCCAAAGCTCAGCGGTGACACAGCCGCAGAATGCGGTCAGCTATTTCCCGGAGTTTGGCTATGAAACCTATTGGCGGCTGTTGGAACGCATGGAATTGGGGAGATTTGAATTTCAGAAAAATCCCTACTCGACCTACAAAAATCGCACCCATTTCAGCCCGGTTTGGATACCGGATGGAGCCTATACCGTCAACACATGGCTCATAGATGCATGGACACCAACAGGCATGCTTTCAGCCAATCTGACCGACTCGCTAACAATCCGAGGGAGCTTATGGCAGGACTGGCACGTTGCCCCTCGTCAGCCATGAGGATGATTATAAAAAGAGCAAGGCCGCAGGATTCTGCGGCCTTGCTCATCTCTGAAAGGTGGTTTATATGATAAGATTCAAGAAACTAGCCCTGTCCCTTTGCCTTGTTCTGGTGGTATCAATTTTGTTTGGCACAACTGCGTTTGCAGCCGGAACCGGCGATGTGGCGGGAGCTATTGAGGGCACCTGGAACGATGCTTCCGGTCAAATCAAGACGGTTGTCAATAAGGTGGTATTCCCTGCAATTGATCTAATTCTAGCCGTGTTTTTCTTCGCTAAACTTGGTCTCGCATATTTTGATTATCGCAAACATGGTCAGTTCGAATGGGCGGCGCCTGCAATCCTGTTCGCTTGCTTGGTGTTTACACTGACAGCGCCGCTTTATATCTGGACGATCTTGGGGATGTGATAAAAAGGCTGGCAAGTACCAAAATACTTGCCAGCCACTTCTATAACGTTCCGTTTTGAATGCGTTGCTTGAGGTCTAAAATTTTGCCTTCGATAAGGTCTATGGTCTTTACAAACACGGCATCGCCCATCCCGCTGGGATCATCCAATCCCCAATCCTCCCTGTGTTTAGAGGGCAGATATGGACACTCAACATTACAGCCCATAGTGACCACAACATCCACCGGCGGTATATCAGATAGAAGCTTACTGTGCTGTGTGGCTTCCATGTCGATACCATAATGTTGCTTTATCAGCCGCACTGCATCCGGATTGATTTGGGGCCTGGTTTCGGTTCCCGCCGAATAGCTTTCAAAGACATCCCCAGCAAAGTGTTTGCCCAAGGCTTCTGCAATTTGGCTGCGGCAGGAGTTGTGAACGCAGATAAATGCCACTTTTATCATCTTTGCCTCCTTATAGCATGAGTAGGCGGTCGCCCTTAATTTCCTCAGCGCTCCATTCAATCAGTGCGAATTTGCCCTTCGTGTGATTGTCAATGCGGTTAAGCCATTCCACCTCACTGGCTGCCTTTGCTGCCAGCATGGTATTGGTTGTGCTTGTGCCATAAAGGGATTGATTGATGACCCACCACTTTACAGCAATACCTGCTCGTTTTAAATCTTCCTCCAGACGCAGCGCTTCATAAACTGGTGTTGCTTCTGGCAGGGTCATAATAATGACTTCGGTTTCGCCGGATTTTAGTCGTGGTAATAGCCGCTTGACCGATTCGGGGATCTCGCCCTTGGTGCGCTCTATTTCATGGTTGTAGCTCTGTGTGGATTCCAGCAAAAGCAAGGTGTGGCCTGTGGGTGCGGTATCGATCACCACGACCTGATCATTGGCCTTTTCCACAATCTCCGCAAAGGCGCGAAATACAGCAATCTCCTGTGTACAGGGTGAACGTAAATCTTCCTCCACATAAGCAATATCGTCGTCGCTCATTCCAGACGCACGGGCTTTGGAAAGCACCTCGCACTGATATTTTTGCAGTTCTTCGGATTCATCGATATGGCTTATGGATATGCCACTGGTTTCACTTATTACAAATTTCAGGTGTGCAGCAGGATCGGTGGTGGTAAGGTGGACTTTCTTTCCACGTTTCGCAAGTCCCAGCGCAACAGCAGCGGCAACTGTGGTCTTGCCTACGCCGCCCTTGCCCATAGTGAAGATGACACGTTTGCCTTCTTCCGCCAGTTCATCTAT
>CAZHUG010000005.1:0-26111 GCA_964535405.1 uncultured Oscillospiraceae bacterium
CCACACAATTTATAGATTGATTATCCGACGCACTCTCATAAGTGTCAGCCGGTTCCGCACAAAGGGGGAATAGTCCAAAAGTTCCTCCACCCTGTCCGCAGAAATGCCCATATCCTCCGGAGCGCGTTTTGCCCCAATGTCCTCCAGAAGCTTATACAGTTCTTCACTGCCCGGAATCTGCGAAACGATCTGCCTTATTTCATCCCAGGAGCCGATAAGGCGCCCCGGCGTTACCTTTGACATGCAGTCGTTTTCATTCTCCTTTTGAATCGACTCCCAAAGCGGGTGCCCGAAAAACTTGCTCAGCCGCCCGATATCTCCCGTCCACGAGCCGCGGATATAGGGTCCTATATCCGCGACCTGTCCCAGCCGGTGATATTCTGCGGCTGCGAGCACCGTGCCTATGCCGGTCTTTTCTCCGTGCATTGCCTCAAAGCGGACAGGCAGCGCCGCCGGTTTCATCTCAAGCAAGTGTGACATGTGGTGCTCCGCACCGGACGCAGGCCGGCTGTTGCCCATCATCTGCATGGCGATTCCGCTCATCACAAGGGCATAGGTCAGGCTCTCATAAGCCTGCGCGTCACCCTGCAATATGCCACGGCAGTCCCGCCTCACACGGTCGGCCGCCTCCTGCATGATATCATATATCACCGGGCAGAGATACTCATCCGTGAGTATATTTGATATTTTCCAGTCCGCCAAAGCTATGTACTTGGCAAGGATATCGCCGACGCCGGCCCTTGCCATATTTATCGGTGCCCGGCTTATTATGTCAATATCGGCAATCACTATCTCCGGCGCGACGCTCTGCACGGTTTTCTTGTAGCCATGCCATGTCATCGCCGCCACAGTGCTGCAAAAGCCGTCAACACTTGCCGCTGTGGGCACGGAGATAAACCTCGCATCGATCTCGTTTGCGCAGAAGCGTGCAAGATCGTGAATTGTGCCGCTGCCAAGAGCGATGATTACCTCGATTTCCGACTCAAGCTGTTCCATAACCAGCTCCACGCCGCGCTCATCCGCGTGCAATCCGGCAGGCGATAGCACAATTTCCTGCTCCGCCCCCGGTCTGAGCTTGCCCAGTGCGTCGTATGTGTTGGCGTCATATAAAGCGCATCTTTTGCCGCCGACGCCGAAGTTTTCCATATGTTTTTCAAATTCAGCCAGACAGCCCGCCTGAATAATCGCGGCCTTCGTCACCATATCATGGCTCTTCCCGCAGACGCAGCTGCCGCTGTATGCACTACTGTCAATTATCAAAACTGTTCACTCCTTCAAGGAATTCACGAAGGCATTTCTCCACGCTGCTGCAGGAATATTTGGCGTGAGACATGACCTCCGGGTCAGAACCCTCCATCGCGTAACTGTGAGTCACCGCGTCAAGCATTTCTATATCATTGAAGTTGTCGCCAAATACCATTATCTCGTCGCGCGTTATTCCGAAACTCCCCGCCGCCTGGGTCAGCGCATTTCCCTTGCACGCATTCTGGAAATCCAGCCAGCACGGCCCGGATGTCGCGATATACGCGATTTTATCCTTCCAGCGCTCTGTCATGTGATCCATAATTTCGCTACTCAATCCCCCGCCCATGTTGAGAGATATTTTTATTATGCTGTCACATATATCTTCCTTGGCATGCTCTACTCGCAGCGTCGCGCGCCAGCCATACAAGAGCTCCTGCACCACTCTGTCAGATTTCGGCATCACCCTGTATGCGTCCGGACAGCTCACGATTGCCTCGCAGTCAGGGCCCAGCGCCTGGATGTCATCTATAAGATCAAAGGCAGTTTCACGGTCAATTTCACTTATGGACAGCTGCTGTCCTTTATAAATGTTGTTGCTGCCGTTCTCGCAGATAAAAAGCATATCCTTCGCCACAGGCGCAAACAAGCTTCTCAGGTTTGCGTACTGTCTGCCGCTTGCCGCTGCGAAAATGATCCCTCTGTCCTGAAGCTGTCGTATAATTTCAAAGATTTCCCCGGAAAGTTTTGTGTTTCCCAGCCTGATGAGAGTCCCGTCAATGTCTGTCGCAATTAACTTTATCGCCATAGATCCGAAAGCCTTTCCTCAAGTGTCAGGTAGTCGTCCACGCAGATAAAGTGTATATCTGACAGGTACACATCCTCGTCATTTCCGCCTCGCCCGTAATCATCGCCCACATACACCAGATTTTTACGGCTCAGACCATTCATCTGGCAATATTCATCCAGAGCGTAGAGCTTGTTATATGGTTGCGGAACAAAATCGAACGAGGAAGAGCCGCCTATAAAGACGTTGTATTCCAAAAACAAACTGCAAACATCTTCATAAAACAGGCTGCGTTTTCTTCTGTCGGGATCGAAGGCAAGCTTATCCTCCAGGCAGGCCTTGGTGCCCAGCAGGGGAAAGGTCACACAGCCCGAGCCGTGGTATTCGACGCTCTCTCCAGAAAATTTCGTGTATCCGTGACGCTCGCGCAGCTCGCTTACCCGCCTGCCAACGCTCTCACGGTCGCAGGGGCGAACTATGTCTAAAACGACATCAAGCTCAGCGCTGTCGGGATTATATCTGCAAAACTGCATTCCGTAGTTGCCGATTATATCTATGGGATATTTATCCATCTGATTGAATATTCTCTGACACTGTCCCGCGCCTACCATCAGCAGCTCATATGTACCCGACAGTCTGTTCAGAAGTGCTCTGTTGTGCTCGCCAAGCTTGCTTTTATGCTGTGTCAGCGTCCCGTCCAGATCGAACGCTATCACTCTCACATCTCTCATTTTCCCACTCCCGCCCCGCCTCTGATTGATAATGATTGACTTTGTTTTGTTTCAGTTTTATACTAATCTAAAGGCGCCAAGCTGATTGTTATTATTGCAACAAAGTTTGCAACAGTTTGTTTCTATAGTATACAATATAACCAACTTGTCATATCTTTGCAATAGTTGGCGCTAAAATTGATAATTGATCATTTTCGATCATCGCAGGAGAATTATAGTGAAAGAAGAACGTCAGCAAAAAATATTGCAGATACTGGAAGAGAATCAGTTCGCGAGCGTTCAGGATCTGAGCCGCGAGCTCTATATCAGTGCGCCCACAGTGCGTCGTGATTTGAACGAGATGCAGAAGCTTGGTATCATTACGCGCAGTCATGGTGGAGCCATCAGGCATTCCTTCGACATGTTCGGCGCGCCGATACAGTTCAGAAGTGGAATAAATGCAGAAGAGAAGCTGCGCTTATCAAACGAGGCGGCGAAGCTGCTGTGTGACGATACCGTAATTTATATCGACGAATCCTCCACGGCTTTACATATCATCGATCACCTTCCCGCGCACAAGAATATAACTGTGGTGACAAACAGCATGTCTGCGCTGATGCTTTTGGGTAAGTATAGAATTCCGACATATTGTCTCGGTGGCGCATATTCCCTGGACACAATGAGCTTCAGCGGGAACATTGCGGAGGAAACTGTGTCCCGCTTCAGCATAGACACCATGTTTTTCTCCTCCTCGGCGATTAACAGCCAGGGCTGGATAGTCGATTATAACGCGATGTCTAACTCCCTGCGCAGGCAGGTTCTGAGGCAGGCGAGTAAAAAAGTCTTTCTCTGCGACAAAACTAAATTTGCCAAACGCGGAGTGCATACACTTATTCCGCTTACGGAAGCTGATTATATTGTGATTAACGCAGCTCTGCCCCCAAAAATGGACACCGGGGACGCAGTAATCATGCAAATTTAGTTCATCAAACGACTTACAAAGGAGCTCTCATAATGTTTAACGCCTTGAAAAAGAAAGTCTGCGCCGCCAATCTGCGGCTTCGGGACTGTGGACTTGTAATCCTGACCTGGGGCAACGTCTCCGCGATCACAGCCGACAGGCAGCATGTCATAATAAAGCCCTCCGGTGTCAGCTATGACGAGATGCGGCCCGAGGATATGGTTGTCACGGACATGGGCGGCAATGTGTGTGAGGGCTCTCTTCGGCCATCCTCCGACCTGCAGACGCATCTTGAGCTTTACCGCCGCTTTCCTGACATTGGCGGCATTGTCCACACCCACTCATCTCAGGCAACGGCGCTGGCGCAGGCCGAGGGCGATCTGCCCTGCTACGGCACAACGCACGCGGATTATTTTTACGGAGCGGTTCCCTGCACCCGCCCGCTGACCGAGCAGGAAATCGCTACCGATTACGAGCTCAACACGGGACGCGTAATTGCCGAAACCTTTGAGACCCGCGGACTTGACCCCAACGCGACACCCGCAGTTCTCGTATGCAAGCATGGCCCGTTTACCTGGGGCGCGGATGCGTGCAAGGCTGTTGAAAACGCGCTGGTGCTTGAGGAAGTGGCTAAGATGGCGATCTTATCCCGCACGGCCTGTGCACAGCTCAAGCCCGCACCCGAGCACCTTATTGATAAGCACTATCTCCGCAAACACGGCGTCGGCGCATATTACGGTCAAAAATGACAAGCATTTGAAACTGCGCCATATATAGCGCCTCAATATTAATTCTGCAAGACGGTTAAAGTAAATATCCGAGAAGATAAAAAAGCAATCCGGGCTCATATTTGAGCCCGGATTGCTTTTATCATTATATAAGCCTTATCAAAGCAGCCTGCCAAGCCAGTCTGTAAACGGTATGTACACAGCAGGCAAAAATATCGCCGGAAGCATGTTTGCAATCTTGATTTTATTCCCGTCTCTCAGTCCGAGCAAATTCACTGTAAGCCCCAGAAGCACCACGCCGCCGACTGCCGACATCTCGGTCACCACCTGAGTGGTGAGAAACGGCCCCACCGCCGAGGCGAGCAGGGTCAGCGCACCCTCGGAGAAAAGGACGCAGGCAAACGAGAGCACCGCACCGGGGCCCAAGGCCGCGGAATAGGCGATGGAGGACACAAAGTCAATCACGCTCTTGGTATACAGCACGCTGTTGTCGCCATTTATGCCGGCCTCAATACTGCCCATCACCGTCATGCTGCCTACGCAGTATAAAATTGAGCAGGAGACAAATGCGAGAGTGAAGTTACTCCCTTTGTCATTTCCGCCGGGCATTTTCGTCTGAACTGCAGCGCCCAGGCGCTCAACACCGGCTTCAATTTTCATGAGTTCCCCGACGAGTGTGCCAAGGCTGACACAGACGATCATGCACAGGATATTTTCAGTTGCGATCGCACTGATTATTCCTATAACACCACAGACAAGTGCGAGACCCGTGAGCAGAGCGTCGGTATATTTTTTCTTGATCTTTTCACCGAACAGCAGCCCTATAAGCCCGCCCAGCAACACAGCCGCCGCGTTCATCAGCACGCCCAGCACAAAATCTCCCCCAGTCAAAGCAATAGATGAATAATACATTCGACACAATTCTTTGTCAAGGGACAAAAAGCCCCGCCATGCAGCGCACAAAAAAGCTGTGGGCGCAATTTGCGCCCACAGCCCTGTTTTTTATACTCAATTTTCAGCCCTGCACACAAAGGCGTGCCAGCCCTCAAGACAGAGATGCTCACTTATTTCAAAGCCCGCGGAGTGAAGCGCGGCTCTAACCTCGTCCTGACGGCCCTCAATAACGCCGGAGCAGATGAAAACACCGTCGCGGGCCATGAAGTCTCTGGCATAGGGCGCCAAAGGAATTATCACGTCAGCCACGATATTCGCCAGCACAATGTCATAGCCGCCGCCAAGCCTTTTGCGAAGCCGCGCATCTTTCACAATATCCCCGACGCGCATTTTAAATACGCTCTCGGAAATCTCGTTAAGCCCGGCATTCTCCATCGCGACCTCCGGTGCCTTGGGGTCAATATCACAGCCTGAAACCTCAGAGCAACCTAGCACAATCGCGCCTATGCTCAGTATGCCGCTTCCACAGCCGAGATCCAAAACAGTCTTTCCCGGCGCAGAAAAACCCTCCAGAGCAGAAAGGCACATCCTCGTCGTGGCGTGACTGCCCGTTCCGAAGGCAAGGCCGGGGTCAAGGCGAAGAATGCAGCGGCTGTTTCCCTCAGGCACAGGCTCCCATTGCGGCAAAACCAACAGCCGCTCACCAACCTCGATGGGCTTGTAATACTGCTTGTAGCCGTTGAGCCAGTCCTCGTCGTCCACGGTCAGCGTCTCCGGCTCAATGCCCACAGCCGCGGCTATGCGCGCGAGCTCTTCACGTCCGGACTCATCGTCGGCAACGTAGAGCTTCACGCGGGATACGCCCTTGTATTTTGCCTCCAGCCCCTCATCGACATAGTCCCAATACTGGCGGTTTTCAGCCAGAAACCGCTTAAAATCCGCCTCATCCTCAATTAGCAGGCCGTCTGCTCCGAGCTCTATAAGCCTGTCGCAGAGTTCATCAATCTTTCCGCTCTCGGACAAAAACGCAGCCTCAATCCAGCGCATATCGCTCCTCCTGATGTTTAGGTTTTCAGCCCGCGCACGCGGCCTGCAGAACAGCATTTGCAACAGGGCCTGCGTTTGTCAGCCCGCCGCCGCCGTGTTCAATCATGACAATAAAAGCATAGGGATGCTCGGAATCATTCAAAAATCCGGTCATCCAGGCGTGGCTCGTTCCGTCACCAACCTCGGCAGTGCCTGTCTTTGCCGAGACGTCAAGGTTCGGAAACTGCCACTGGCCGTAGCTGTACTCCACGTTGTAATCCATGAGCGCGGAAATTTTCCCCGCCGTCTCGGAGGAGAGCACACGGGTCTTGCCCTTAAGCGGGCCGTGTCCCATGAGCGTGGGCTCGTGGATTTCACCGCCGTTTGCAATGGCGCAGACATAGCGCAACAGCGCAAGCGGGTTTGTAAGGTCGTTGAACTGGCCTATGCCGGACCAGGCCAGCGCAATGCTGCCCGCCTCGGCCTTCTCGTAGTTACCGGCGGCGGTTTCAATGCCGTCAACCTCGTGCGTGGTGGTGAGACCGAGCACTTCCGCATACTCGGCAAGCAAATCCGCGCCCAGCTCAAGAGTAATCTCGGAAAAAGCACAGTTGCAGGAGTTTGCCAGCGCCTGTTCAATCGTCTGACTGCCGTGGACACCGGAGCAGTTTAGCACGGCCCCGCCAATCTCGCGGCTGCCGGAGCACCAGAAGCTGCGCTCATAGAGGTCGGGAATATTCTCAATCGCCGCCGCCAGCGTGATGAGCTTATATACTGAGCCGGGCACGAAGGTGGAGCTGAGCGCCTTGTTTAAGTAGGTTCCGTCAGCCGGAGTCTCCGACATGTTCGCCGGATCGGCCGCGGGTGCGGAGACCATGCAGAGTATCTCGCCGGTCTTATAGTTCATGAGCATGACCACGCCCTTGCGTCCGCCAAGCGCAGAATACGCCGCCGCGTTGAGCGCGGAATCGACAGTGAGCTTTATGGTTTTGCCGCTGGAGGTGCCGCTGATGAAGCTGTAGCCCGACAGCTTATCGCGGAACTGGCGCAGTGCGCCCGTGCGCACGTTGCCCAGAGTATCACCCACCAGATGATAGCTAGACACGCGGGTTGTCCAGTCCTCAGCAAAGGAAAAGCCTTCACTGTCGGAGGTATATAAGATAACTTCGTTTCTGTCGAGTATCGTTCCGGCAGGAGCGCCGCCGGAGAAGTAGGTTGCCCACGCACCGCCGCTATCGGCAAGGCGCACGAGATAGACCGCAAGTCCCACGAATATGAGTGCCGCTATGAGCAGAGCCGATGCTGCGCGACGTGTTACCTTTTTCATTCGTCGTCATCCTCCTCATAGTCGTCCTCGTCGTCGTAATCTTCCGCCCTTGCCACCGAGCGGGCCGAGGCCGCAGGCTTCACGACGAAGCTTGCATCGCGCCGCGTATCCGTCGCCTTCACGAAGGCGAGCAGCATCCAGCACGATATGAGCGAGGTTCCGCCCTTGGACACAAACGGGAAGGTGACACCTGTGAAGGGCAGAATATCCAGCGAGCCAAAAACGTTCAGACCCATCTGAACCATCATGAGGCTGACCGCGGCGCAGCCCGCGATGACATAAAAGGTGCTGCGGCCCTGCGCCGCGTTTCGCACCGCGAACAGCGCGAGCGCAATAACAGCCAGGATGGCGCAAACGGCGACGATAAGCCCGAGCTCCTCGCAGACGAGGGCAAAAACCATGTCCGTATCTGCCGCAAAAACGCCCTTTAGCCAGCCGCTTCCGGCACCCTGACCGAACAATCCGCCGGAAGCTGCGGCAGACATGGCGCGCGTCTGCTGATAGCCTGCGTTCCAAACGTCCTCCCAGACATGCCCCCAGGAGGCAAAGCGCTGGGCGATATAGGGCTTGACAGACAGCACCAGCGTCACCGCCATTGCAGCACCCGAGACCGCCAAAAACAAGGTGGCGAAGCTGCCCGAGCGCAGGAAGGCTATGACAAGGAAGGTGGCAAAGAAAATGACCGCCGTGCCGAAGTCACCCATCAGCGCAAGAGCGATTACGCAGACTGCTGAAAAACTTATAAACACAAAAAGGTTGCGGCGCGCAAAAAGCCTGTCGAGCGTCGCCGCGCCGGTGTAGATATATACAACTTTGACAAGCTCCGACGGCTGGAGCGAGACTCCCGCTATCGTGAGCCAGTTTTTTGCGCCGAATACCGCTTCGCTTGCGACAAGGTTCAGCGCGAGCAGCCCCATCGCAGCCACAGCTGCGAGCAGGCGCACCGCCTTGACGCGACCCAGATCGCGCAGCCACCAGCCGAGGAAGAAAAACAGCACAACGCCGATCAGCATAAGCACAGTCTGCTTAAACATCTCATCCGGCGTACTGGATGCGGCGACCGCCATACCCAGTGTCGTCAGGAAAAAGGCTATCGTCTCCGGCTCAAAGCCCGTGCGCCTTATGGAGCGCATGAGCATATAGCAAAACCACTGCGTCACTATGAGCGCGAAAAAGCCCATGCAGATCCCCTGCAAATGCTCGCTGTCTGCCGTAACCGTAAATTCCAGGGTCAAAAACGCCTGAAACAGCGTCAGAATCAGCAGTGTGACGCCCGGCCCGACGAAGCGCCCGGGCGCGGTTCTGCGCTTTTCGAGTCTCACCCGCTCCTCGGCCCCGACAAGGTGGAAACTGAGCTCGGTTCCGGCAAAGGAGAGCGTGTCCCCGTCCTCCACAGTTTCGAGCTGGTCAATTTCCTCGCCGTTTATGAAGGTGCCGCCGTGCGAGCGCAGGTCTGAGAGCGTCCACTCCCCCGCCTCGTCACGCTGAAGCGCCGCGTGCACGCGCGAAACCCCCGGCTCGGAGAGCTTCACGTCCGAGGAGTTTGCTCGGCCTATGATGCACTCCCAGTGATTTAGCGGACGCCTTGCGCCGTCTGGATATATGAGCCATGCCCAAATCTCCGGCTCGTACTGTTCGCGCAGCATTGAACGTATGCAGCGCATGAGCAGCCATAGCGCGAGAAATGGCAGGGCATACCTTGTACCTTGCATTACATATTCGCTTATATCCGGCAATAACCCCGCCTCCTTTTTAATTTGAAGTATTTACACATTATATCACTCGCCCGCAATGTTGACAACAGCGTCAAGAGTAACTAGAATAGGGTCATGTTTACTAAGACGAGATTTTGGATAATTTTGTTCTCTGCGCTCTTCATTCTGGGCTGCGGAGCATTTTTACTGCTTCGCTCAAACGGCGAGGTCGGAACTCTGGCGAAGGTCAGCTCAGACGGTGAGCTCCTGTTTACCGTGGATCTGGACGCTGTCGTCACGCCGTATGACTATGTCGCCACGAGCGAATATGGCGAGAACACCATCCATATCGAGCACGGCGCCATCTCGGTCACACAGGCTGACTGTCCGGATCAAATTTGCGTGCATCAGGGCGATATAAAAGGCCCGGGCATCCCCATTGTCTGCATGCCAAACCGACTTGTCATTGAAATCGAGGGTGAGCCATGAACAGAACCAAGCGCATAGCGCTCATGTCGGCTCTGGCCGCGATTGCACTGACTATATTTGTTATCGAATCTCAAATCCCGCCCGTGGTGCCTATTCCCGGCGTCAAGCTCGGCCTTTCAAACATTATCACACTCGTCACGATGCTTCTGCTCGGACGGAGGGAGGCCGGAGCGGTTTTCACTGTTCGGCTCATACTCGGCGCGATGTTCACCGGCAGTGTGTCCTCGCTTCTATTCAGCGCGTCCGGCGGCTTGTGCGCATATATTCTCATGTGCGCAACGCTCAAGCTTTTTCCGGAAAAACTGCTGTGGGTTATAAGCGTGCTTGCCGCCCTTGCGCACAACGCAGGCCAGCTTTGCGCCGCGATCTGGGTCTCCGGTACAAGCTCACTTCTGGTCTACGCACCGGCGCTTGTCGCAGCCGGCATTATAAGCGGCGTTTTCACAGGACTTGCGGCAATGTATCTCGTCCGCGCGCTGAAAAAAACAATTAAATAGACCATAAATGAGTCGGGTATAAGCCCGGCTCATTTTTTACATTATGGTATTGTTACAAATTTATATGCTTTTTTAAGATATGAAAAGAGTATGTAAAATTATCTGTTGAGAAAAGTTAAGAAATGTATCTGCTCGTTGGCAATCGGGGCATAATAAGATATACTTAAATTATATAGTAAGGGAGTGGTTTGCAGGAAATGACTGTGACTTTTTCAAATTTTATACATTTGCTATCCGGTAACCCCTTGATAATCCTGACTACTCTGCTGACACTCGGAGTTATTCTGGTAAACGGATGGACGGATGCGCCAAATGCCATCGCCACTTGTGTGTCGACCCGCGCAATTAAGCCGCGCCCGGCAATTTTAATGGCGGCTGTTTTCAACTTTCTGGGCGTGCTGGTCATGACCCTCATTAACTCCAGAGTTGCCGCGACAATCTATAACATGGTTGATTTCGGCACAAACGCTCGCGAGGCATCGACCGCACTGTGTGCGGCGCTCATCGCCATCGTCATCTGGGCAACCGCGGCCTGGAAGTTCGGAATTCCTACGAGCGAGAGCCACGCACTCATAGCGGGCCTGTCCGGTGCCGCAATCGCAATGCACTCCGGGCTTGAGGGCATAAACGGCGCGGAGTGGGTGAAGGTTCTCTACGGACTAGTTCTCTCGACCCTTTTGGGCTTTTCCTTTGGCTTTGCATCCGTCAGGCTCATTGAACGCATATGTCGCAGAATGATCCGGTCTCAGACCTCAGGTTTTTTCCGGAACGCCCAAATCGGCGGCGGCGCGGCGATGGCCTTCATGCACGGCGCTCAGGATGGTCAAAAATTCATGGGTGTGTTCCTGCTGGGCATCTTCCTCGCCTCGGGAGAGACCGGCGTGACAGACTTTGCAATCCCGGTCTGGCTGATGGTGCTCTGCTCGGCTGTCATGGCACTCGGAACCTCCATCGGCGGGTACCGCATAATAAAATCCGTCGGCATGGACATGGTAAAACTGCGGACTTATCAGGGCTTCGCGGCTGACCTTGCTGCTGCCGCCTGTCTGCTCGTCGCCTCACTCACCGGCATACCGGTGAGCACGACACACACTAAGACCACCGCCATCATGGGTGTCGGCGCATCAAAGCGCCTGTCCGCCGTAAACTGGCGAGTTGTTCGGGACATGGTTCTGACCTGGATACTTACATTTCCCGGCTGTGGACTTCTGGGGTATCTCATGGTAAAGCTGTTTTTGCTCATTTTCTAATACGAAAGGTGCTTGCTATGTTATTTAAAAAGGAAAAAGACTATAACTACTACGATTATTTTATCAGGAACGGACAGTGGGCCTGCAAGGCCGCAGAATACCTGCACGAGTCGCTCTCGCAGTTCAATGCCGCGGGCTTTGGCTCAAGGGTGGCTCATATGCACGAGATTGAGCACAGCGCGGACAGCGAAAAGCATCGCATGATGCAGCATCTGGGCCGCGAATTTCTGCCGCCGATTGAGCGCGAGGATATCGTTGAGCTCGCGCAGCAGCTCGACAATGTCGTGGATGCGATCGACAATGTAATGCTCCGCATGGATATGTTCATGGTACAGTCCGTGAGGCCTGAGGCCGTGACCTTCACCGCGCTCATCATAAAATGCTGCCAGGAGATGATGAAAACACTTGTGGAATTTAAAAACTTCAAATCCTCCAAGACGATACGCGAGACAATAGTCGCCGTCAACTCCTATGAGAGTGAGGGCGATCAGCTCCACTCCCAGTGCATCAAGGGCCTGTTTAATGACCCGGACATTGACCAAAGGACGCTTTTCGTATGGACAAATATCTACGACGAGCTAGAGGACTGCCTGGATGCCTGCGAGGACGCAGTGGATATCATCGAGACTGTCATCATGAAAAACTCCTGAGCCCGGCATGCATGCCGAAGTCCCTTTCTCGAACGTTCCTTTGTATTTTTGTGCTAACGTCATTATATCTAAGAATGGCGGCTAACTATATCTCTATCAAATCCCAATCCTCATAGTAGCTTAATAATATTCACCTCCAAAATTTATTTTTCGTAACTTATCTATTGGGTATTCCTCGATGAAATTACTTTTTTCCTGAAGCATAAGCATTAGTTCATCTTTGGAAAGAATCGCAAATTGCAACTCATCGTTTTTCCCAGGAATGGATGCCAGCACTGAAAATCCAAGAATATTCTTATAAAAGTCAATAGACTTATCTACACTTTGCACCATTAAATTTGTTGTCATTTTTGTATACATATCCGTTTTTCCCCTTAGTTTTGTTTAATTCTACACCATATGGGAAGAAAGGTATTGTAAAAATGCGTCATGTTCGATATGTGCGAATAAATCCTGGTGATGTGAGAATTTCCATGCATTTACGAAATCGTATAATCCTTAAAAGCAGCTTCGACGTTCAAGAAATTATCCATAGCAGCTGCGGCCGGAAACCCCGTAAGCTGATAAAACGCTCCGGGCATCATACGCACTCCGAATGAACGGCTTGGCAATTCAAGCTTAAAATTAAACTCCGTTTTGCTCATGCCAACAAACCCAATCTTCTTTTCGTCAAAGCCTGCCACAAGGTCTATGCAAGCATCAGTTGCGATTATATTCGTCACGGATATATTGCTATTCGATAGAGGCTGCATTTCCCAAAAAACAGATTGCAAAAAGTAATCGGGACTGGTTCTCCAGTCCCGATTACTTTTTTAACTTTTTTTGAGTCCCAGCCAAGCTAGCAGTGACGCGGCAATCAATGCGAATAACAGCGCAAAAACGGTCACGAAGCTGCCGGTTACATCATAAATTGAGGCTGCCGCGGTGGAGGCAAACGAGGCAACGATCAAGGTCGTGTTCATGATGGAGAAATTCACAGAATAGTTCTCCCTGCCGAAGAAGTGCTTCACAGTTGCGGCCGACACGGTAGGCCCGCCGCCATATCCAAGTCCGATGAACACAAATCCGGCCACCAGCAAAACGGTAGAGCCTGTAAGGCAGAGGCTCAACATCACAAGACCTAAAACAAAGCTGAGTATGACCAGAATCATGGTGCGCCGCCGTCCTATTTTATCGAACAGCGCTCCGAATAAAACTCTGCCAAGTCCGTTGGAGACTGAAATCAGTCCCACGACAAACGACACTGTCGTGGGCTCAAGCCCCGGCGCGGCTGTGAGTGCCACATTTCGGGACTGAGCTATGACCACAAGCCCTGTGGCTGAAAGCAGCGTAAACCATGCGTAAAACAGCCAAAACCTCGAGGTTTTGAACATTTCCGCAGCTGTCACCTCTGGCCCGCCCATGCCCCCGGCAGAGGCTTTCATTGGCGGCAGCTCATCCTGCTCCGGAATGCGGAAAAAGAAAGAACCCGCAAAAAGTATTGCCGCCATGATAACGCCCATTATGAGCAGGGTGTTTCGCCATGCACCGGGCACATCAGGCGTCACCGCGCTGAAGGCCGCACCGACAATCATGCTGCTGGCGCCAAAGCCCATGAGCAACACGCCTGAAATGAGACCGTGGCGGTCAGGAAACCACTGCGGCATGACGTTCATGACGGAGTTGTAGGCAACACCGGATGCCGTACCGCACAGAACGCCATAGCTGATGTAGAGCATCGGAAGGCTGCTGACACGAGAAACCAGGAAAAAGCCCAAAAGAAACAGTCCGGCGGAGATCATCACATTCACGCGCACCGGTATGCGTTTGGACAGCATTCCGGCAGCCATTCCTCCCAGACAGAAAAAAATTAAACATAGTGTAAAGGTCAGCGATAGCTGCGCATTGCTCACCTCGGGAAAATCTGCTGCAATCGGCGCCGATATAATACTCCAGGCATAGATAAACCCGGCGACGAGCATGAGCAGCACGCCGATCACAGCATATAATATCCGTTTTTGCTTCATAGCTCCTTATTCTCCGTCCCTGCGAAATATCTTAGCCCGCTCCTTGCCGCACAGCACGCGCAGTCCGCCCTGTGCCAGGGATTTCATCTCATTTTCACCTGGGTATACCACCACCGGCGCGATGAACGAAACGCGCGCTTTGACAGCGTCGGTAAAATACTGGGAGTATGCGATCCCGCCGGTGAGTATGATGGCGTCAAGTTCCCCGGAAACGACAGGAGCAAGCTTTCCGATATTTTTTGCGACACTGAGGGCCATGGCATCATAGATCATCTTGGCATGCTCATCGCCGCCTTCAATGCGGGCCTCGACCTCACGGCTGTCGGTTGTGCCAAGATGCGCAAAAAGTCCGCTCTGGCTCTTGAAACGCTTCATTATGGACTTTTCGGTATATTCGCCGCTGAAGCAGAGCTTAATCACCCCGAACATAGGCAGTCCGCCGGAGCGCTCTGGCGAGAAGGGGCCCTCATCATCGCTGATGAAGTCCTCCATTTTTCCATTGTGGTGAAGGTTAACGGAGATGCCGCCGCCCAGGTGGGCGACGATCACGGAGATGTCCTTATATTCCCTGCCCTGCTCCTGCGCATACTGCAGGGCCGCGGCGCGGGTGTTCAGGTTGTGGCCCAGTCCCTTGCGGCGAATCTCAGGGATACCGGTAATTCTGTTTATCGGCAGCATCTCATCGACAGTAACACCGTCATAGATGTACGCCGGGATGCCCAGAGGCACTGCAATGGCCTGCGCGATCATCGCGCCGACATTAGACGCGTGCTCGTTGGTGGGCTTATTCTTGAGCTGCCAGACCATGTCATCGTTAATTTCATACGCCCCGGCCTCGATCGGCGGCAGAAGTCCGCCGCGGGCGACGATTGCGCCGAGGCTCTCCATGGGGATTTTGTGCGTTTGGAGGCAGGACAGCACCAGCTCGCGGCGGAAATCATACTGATCCGCCACGCAGTCATATTTAATGAGCTCCTCAGGGTCATGGCTTATTGACTCGGTGAACAGGGGCGTCTCGTCATCGTATACCGCCACCTTTGTGGAAGTGGAGCCCGGGTTTAGAATCAGCAGTCGGTTCATATCTGTGGTTCCTTTCTCAGCGGCTGGCGGCGGCAGAAATGACGATTGAGAGATACTTCTCCTCAACAGAGGAGCCGCGGCTCGTCATGACAATTGGACATTTCGCGCCGACAATGAAGCCTGCCATATTGGCCTTAAGTGTGACTGTGTACATCTTGCCCATGATATTGCCGGCGTGGATATTCGGCGCAATCAGAATGTCGCAATCTCCGGCGCAGGGGCTCTCAAAGCCCTTGAAGTCTGCAAGCTCCTTGGACATTGCGCAGTCGTATGAAATGGGCCCCTCGACTATGCAGCCCCCGATCTCGCCGTTTATATTCATTTGCTTGAGTGCGTGGGCCTCAACAGTCTCGGGCATTTTGGGGTTGAGCTTCTCGACACAGGCGAGAACGCCGACCTTCGGGCAGTCATAGCCCATAACCCTGAGTGCACCGACGGTGTTCTCGATAATTGCCTTTTTCTGCTCCAGCGTGGGATAGGTCACCATTCCGCCGTCAACCGCGACGATAAGCTTGTGATAATTGGGAATCTCAAAGGCTGTGAAGTGGCTCATAACTCCACCTTTGCCGAGTCCGTTCTGCTTGTCCACAACGGCCTTGAGCAAAACTGAGGTGTCAAGCCTGCCCTTCATGAGGAAATTGGCCTTGCCCTCACGCACCAGCGAAACTGCAAAACGAGCGGCCTCGGCGGGGTCTGCCACATCATAAATATCCTCGTGATTTATCTGTGCGCCGAGCTTCAAAAGCACGGCATCTATTATGGCTTTGTCTCCAACCAGAACCGGCTGGGCAATGCCCTCCTTGCGCGCCAGAAGCGCCGCCTCGATCGTGTGCTCGTCACCCGCTGCCGCAATCGCCATGCGTGACATGCCCGGCCTGTTTTTTTGACTGGCTATCAGTTCGTCAAAAGTCTTGAAAACCATATAAAATCATCCTTCCCAGCCCCTCGGCCAAGTATATTGCTTTGTCTATTTCGCAGGCTCTATCTCTTTATTATATTGTGTACCTGTTAAAAATCAAGCTTTGTTATATTAGTCACAAGAGATAACTTGGGCTTTCCTGTAAAAAAGTCGTTTATCATAAAAAATAGCCAGCCGCTTGTTTGCGGCGGGCTACTATCTCCTTACAAATCATGCCTCAATTTCGCGGATGAGGTTGACCATCTCTATGGCAGCAAGCGCGCAGTCATAGTGCGTGGTGCTGCCGCGAATAACCGCGCCGAGACAGATTACTGCATCATATTTGCCGCTGTTTGCCATTTTTGATGCGATCAGCGGAATTTCAAACGCCCCCGGCACCCAGGCGATGTCGATGTCGGACTCATTCACCTCGTGGCGCTTCAGACTGTCAAGCGCTCCTCCGATCAGCTTCGAGGTGATAAACTCGTTGAACCTTGCCGCGACTATACCAACTTTTATTTCCCTGGATACTAAATTTCCTTCGAAAGTTTTCATTATAATGCTCTCCTTTATGATTAAAAATTAATAGTTTAAGATATGTCCCATCTTCGCCTGTTTGGTTTTGAGGTAAAAAATATCGTGCGCGGTCGCGTCCATCTGAATCGGCACGCCGCACGAGGGCTGTCAAGATAAGTAAAATATCGGCATTTCGAAAAAAGCTCTTGACAACTATATCGGTCGCCGTTATAATTAATATATCGTCAGCCGATATAACG
Organism: uncultured Oscillospiraceae bacterium; assembly: GCA_964535405.1. Taxonomy (GTDB): domain Bacteria; phylum Bacillota; class Clostridia; order Oscillospirales; family Oscillospiraceae; genus Scatomorpha. The sequence goes on from CAZHUG010000005.1 coordinate 17,016, forward strand.
GCTTGCGAAGTAAGGGGGAGGAGCTTTTGACATGTCAAATCCAGCACTGACAGAGGCTGTTTATTATATCCTGCTGTCCCTTATCGAGCCCCTGCACGGCTATGGGATCATGCAAAACGTCGAACAGCTGTCAAACGGACGTGTTCGGCTCGCGGCGGGCACACTGTATGGGGCCATCAACACCCTGCTTGAAAAGGGATGGATACGGGCATTGCCCGAGGTCAAAGACAGCCGGAAGAAGGAATATGAAATAAGCAATTTGGGCAAGGATGCTCTCCGGGGCGAGATTACGCGCCTGAAGGAGCTCATCGAAAATGGAACTCGCATTTTGGGAGGTGTGAAATAATGAGAACAACTATTCACAAATGGTTCTGGGCCTGGGATTTCGACAAGGAGGAAAAATGGCTCAACGAGATGGCTGCGATGGGTCTGGCGCTTACCTCTGTGAGTCTTTCGCGCTATGAATTTGAGCCCTGTCTGCCGGGTGAATATAACATTCGCGTGGAGCTGCTCGAAAAACTCCCCAGCCGCGCTGAAAGCAGGCATTATATCTCATTTGTAGAAGACATGGGCGCCACACATGTGGGCACATTTATGCGCTGGGTGTATTTCAGAAAGAATACGGCCGACGGTCCTTTTGATTTGTTTTCTGATAAGAGCTCGCAGATAAGTCATTTAAACCGCATCCTGCTCTTGCTCGGTGTTTTTTGCGGACTCAACCTGTACTGGGTGATTTACAGCAGGTTTCTTATTGAAAATAGCTTTGGCACAAACTTTCTGTGGGCACTGAATCTTGTTGCAGTGCTGTTCCTCGCCTATGGTTTTATCAAGATAAACCGCAAAAAGAAAAAACTCAAAAAGGAACAGCAGATATTTGAATAGACAAAAACCCGCCGATTTTTATCGGCGGGTTTTATTATTAATGCTGTTTACCGCATTGCCAATACTCACTCTGTCAAATATAATGCAAGCTATAAAGCTATTGGGCAAATCAGAAAGGGGTCAGTACACTATGGATAAAAGCCTCAATGAGCACATCGAAGTTTACAGGCAGCAGTTGGAGCAGGGCGATATTCAAATCGCATACGAGCGTCTCAGAAAATACGTGCTCAATTTGAGAGCTCATTTTCACAAGGCGCTGTCGGACAAATATTCATTTGGGAACGTGTCACCCGGTTATATGGACTTTACCTACTTCCCCTTTTTCGATGAGTCCCTGCGGAGCCGCAAGCTGCGCTTCGGACTGGTGCTCAATCATCAGAAGCTCCGCTTTGAGCTCTGGCTCATAGGTCAAAATGAGCAGGTACAGTCCAGGTTCTGGCAGCTTCTCAAAAACAGCAAATGGAACGAGGGGCGCCGGGAGATGCCCAGATACTCCGTCCTCGAGGCTGTGGTCTGCGATGCGCCTGATTTCGATAATCTGGACGCCCTGACAGTTGAAATTGAACAGCGCAGCGTTCGCATTGCGGAAGAAATTCAAGATTTTATCAGAGACCTGAAATAGTCAATTTTGACTGCCGATGAGCATATCATATGCAGAGCGCTAACACACAAAAACAGAGCGGGCGGCGTATATTTTAGTCGAGCATCAGACTGTAGTATTCCTCGGCCTCGTCGTACAAATAGCCGTTTGCCATCAGCACATGGTTTGACGCGTGATTTTCCGTATCCGGCTGTACTATTATCCGTTTTGCGGCTTCGCTCTCCCCAACGGTTTCGGTCAGGAGCCTTACAATCGCCTTGCCCCAGCTCTTGCCCAAATATGCCTCGTTTCCGATCAGATAGTCGATGCTGAAGGTATGACCAGGCTCGTCAACGTCGTACCAGTCCTCCATAGACCCGGCATCAAAGCAGTCATAGTACTGGCAAAAGCCGATGGGCATTTCATCATCAATGACGATGAAATGCTTCAGCCACGAATACTCGCCGTGCCGCCCCTTAATCTCGGTAAGCCAGTCCTGGGGATCATTATACCACTTTTTGATATAATCTTTATTCAGCCACCGGGTCATAAGTTCAATGTCCGCGTCGCGCAGCGGGCGAAGCCTAAGCTTATTAATAATCATCATTTTGCCTCCCACATCATGCCGGATGGAGCTTTCAGGACACGGCGGCCGGACTGTCTTAAGCACAATTCCCCACAAACTTAAATCCTGACCTCAAGCTCACGGCTGCGTCCCACCAGCTGCTCCACAAAAGCGGAGGCCGGCGCACGCAGAAGCTCACTCGGTGCCGCACATTGAAGGGCCCTGCCCTCCTCCATAACCATGGTTCGCGTGCCCAGCTTGAGCGCCTCTGCAATGTCGTGGGTTACAAACAGGATTGTAAGTCGCCGCTCCTCATGTATCCGCAAGATTTCGTCCTGAAGCTGCTCTCGCGTTATCTCGTCCACAGCGCCAAATGGTTCGTCCATCAGCAGGATATCCGGTGCGGCGGCAAGCGCACGGGCGATGCCGACGCGCTGACGCTGACCGCCGGAGAGCTCTCTTGGATAGCGCGCCCCAAGCCCAGCTTCGAGTCCGACCTGCTCGAGCAGCGCCACCGTCTTATCGCGCAGCTCCGCCTTCGTCCAGCCCGGCATAGCGGAAATTGACGGCACATAGGCGATGTTTTTCTCGACCGTCACATGCGGGAAAAGTCCCACGTTTTGAATGACGTATCCGATGCTGCGGCGCAGCGCCACGGGGTCGGTTTTGCCGACGTCCTCGCCGCGCACAAGCACTCTGCCATTATCCGGAGCGATCAGTCCGTTCACGAGCTTCATGGCAGTGGTCTTTCCGCAGCCGGAGCGGCCGATGATGGTCAGAAACTCTCCCGCCTGAATGTCCAGCGAGAAATCCTCCAGCACCGCCTGTGTCGCATATGCCTTTGTTACGCCCTCGAACCGTATTATGGCCTCTGTCATCACTTACTCCTCCAGCAGGCCCTTCTCAATCAAAAACGCACGGGCCACATCCTTCTCGTCTTTTTCCAGAACCTCGACCTGATAGTTGAGCTGCGCCATCTCCTTATCGCTCAGAAGGCCGTCCATTTTCATGAGCGCCTCCTCCAGACCCGGGAATTTTTCGAGCGCGTCCTGCCGCACGACAGTGGAGCAGAAATAGTTAACCTGCAAATGCAGATCGTCTGCCAGCGCCACAACATCAGCATCGGCGTTGCCCAACTGCGCGTCGGTGGTGTAGGCGTTTGTGACATCAATGTCGCCCGAGGCCAGCGCCTGATATTTAAGCCCAATGTCGATATCGGATACCGTTTTAAAGCTCAGTCCATAGGTCTCGCAAAGCGAGTTGAAGCCGTCCTCACGCTCGATATAATCCGGGTTTCCTCCAAAGACCAGCTCCCCGTCAACCCCGGCAAGATCACTTGTCTTTTCCAGGCCGTACTGCCTTGCCAGCTCGCCGCGCACGGCAACGGTATAGGTGTTATTAAAACCGTACAGTCCCAGCCAGGTCATGCCAAATTTCTCCTCATACTCCGCCTTGAGCTTTTGGAACATCTCGTCATCGGACAGTCCCTTTGCCTCATGATCTAGTACCAGAACCCAGCCGCTTGATGTGTACTCGGGATACAGGTCGAATTCACCGGTCTGGATGGCGGGATGGATGTTGCTGGTGCCGCCGCCAATGCCCTTGGTGATTTCCACCGAATAGTCTGTATTATTTTCGATTAAAAGCCCCAATATCTCGCCCAAAATATACTGCTCGGTCATGGGCTTGGTTGCAATTTTCACCTTGTCTGCCGAATTGCCATTTCCGCAGGCGGCGAGAGCCAGAAGCGCCACGACCGCCAGCATTGCCGCGAGCCATTTCTTTATCTTTCCCATAGTTAAGTTCCTCTTTTCTTGAAATGTTTTTCAAGCGCGCCCAAAAGCAGGTCGCACAGTAAGGCAAGCAGCGCAATCAGAATGCCCCCCGCCGCTGTCATGACCGGATTATAAATGGTGATTCCCCGATAAATGGCAACGCCGAGGCCGCCCGCACCCACAAAGGAGGCAATACCTGCAACGGATATCGTCATGACCACCATATTACGTACACCGGCAAGAATGACGCCGGCCGCCATAGGCAGCTTCACGCGAATCAGCATCTGGCGCGTCGTGCTGCCCATGCCGCGGGCCGCCTCCAGAATATCCGGATCCAGTGTCGTCAGCCCGGCATGGGTGTTGCGCACCATGGGCATGACGCCGTAGATAGTCAGGGCAATTATCGCGCTCCTGTTGCCAATTCCGGTGAAGGGAATGAGAATGCCAAGCAGGGATATCGACGGAATGGTGTACAGCACATTGCATATGCCCATGACAAAGGATGCCGCCCGTTTGTGCTCGGAAATCCAAATTCCCAGCAGCAGCCCTATGACCCCCGCCATTAAAGCCGCCGTGAACGCAAGCGAAATGTGGTCGAGCAAGAGCTGCGCGAACCAGTCTGCGCGTTCACGGTATAGTTTGAAGATGGAAGCGATTAAATTCATAGGCCGTCACCGGCACAGGTCAGCAGGTACATAGAATCTTCCCCCGTCAGCATCATATGCGTCTTCGTTACGGTTGCTATAATAATACAGCAAGGCCAAAATGTAAAGAAAGTGCCCGGCATTAATATGCCGGGCACTTTCTTTATCGTATTCAGGGAAGTTTATCGAGATATTCCTCCAGGCAGATGCCCTGCTCATATATCTCTTTTGCCGCGTCCTTGCCGACATATCTATAATGCCAGGGCTCGTATGTAATGCCGGTTATATCCGTCTTATCCGCGGGGTAGCGGAGTATGAAGCCGTACCTCCAGCTGTTTTCCATCAGCCATAGCTGAGCCGCGGTCTGCGCCTGAGAATCATCCAGATTCTGATTGTTCACGTCAACAATATCCAGAGCCAATCCCAGCTGATGCTCGCTCGTTCCGGGCAGAGCAACCACCTTTGCCGCCCCGGCGGGGGCATCCTTTGCGGAATAGCCCTGCGCGATCAGGCGCTGAACCTTGTTGTCAAAAAGGCTCTGCTGGGTCTCCTGACTTCGGTAGGATGAGCAGATTATGGGCTGCAGCCCTTCGGCGCGGCAATCATCCATCATCTGCTGCAGGTCGGGATAGCAGCGCTCATCCACACGGTGACCGTTTACAAGCTCAGTGAAGCTTATCTCATAATCCGTCGGCAGTGGGTTCCAGGGATTTACCAGTATGAGCCGCCAGTCATCTGTGCTCGCGGATGAAACCGGATTATCTTCTTCTGCAGGCTTGTCCACGTTTATGTAGGGGTCACCCCTCACGGCATCAGGCGGGATTGGCTCAGTCGTATTCCTGCCTATGAACACATAGCTGAACAACATCAGCGCCAAAACCGGAAGAGTCACACTCATCAGGCGGATACGGCGCGGCTTTTTCCTTCTGCGGCCTATTTGCGGTTTCTCAATTGTGTAGTTTTCTCTAATCATGCTATATACCTCGCTATCTGCAATGGCATAATGATAGCTGGGCATTCCCGCCAAAAGGCTAAAAATCGACATCCAAACGGCATCATCCACCGACATCTGTAGACCGTTTCGAGTACCAGCCATCACTTATCGATGGATCTCCACGAACATTTTCACTGCTGTTAAAGTAGATATAGTCATCAAATTGGGTAAAACGGAGCCCCAGCGCTTTTTCCGATGAGTCAGTAAACTGTATCTCGTCATTCTGTGTGAGGCTGCTCCCGGCAAAGCCGTAATAGTCCGAAAGCGCGCCGCCCAGCAGCTGAAGCTCGGCTTCATCAAAAGACATGCCGAGCATATTGAAGGAAACCATCTTTTTGCTCGCATCGTCAATAATAACATTTACGACTGCGTCTCTTATGACTGTGTCACTTGTGACTAAGTCGCCAGTTCTGTATACTAATGTGCAAAGCCACATCTTTTTGAGCTCTGCTTCATCCTTTGCAGCCCAAAAACTTCGCTCAAAGTGTTCGGGGTATTTTTCAATCCCGAGCCATTGAGCGCCCTTTTCCTCATATAAAGAAAGAAACTCAAGCGCCGCCTGATAGGCGGCATTCTTATCAGCTTCGTCCTCCTCAAGCCCCAGCTGCACGGAGCTATATCTCATGTCCATGGAGCCGGCAAACTCAAGAAGCTCCGCCACGCCCTGTCCGGCTGAGCTCGTTGCAAGGTTTACCGACTTGATTCCACGGCTGAGCGCTTGATTTCCGTCAAGCCTGTCCTGAACAACTGCAGAAATGCTCGGTAGCGCAAAGCCCAAAACGAGTATCAAGAGCGTAATGCCGATAAAAAAGATCCGCCGCTTAAGCTTCATTTTCGCCCTCCTCTCAGTATCAGGCTGACGCGAGTTCCCACGCCCTCGTTGCTCTCAAAGCGCATTTTTCCTCCGTGCAGCTCCACAATTTTGGAGCAGAGCGCAAGACCCAGACCCACGCCGCCCTGCTCGCGTGCGCGCGACTTATCCACACGGTAAAATGCCTCGGTGAGATGCGCCAGAGCCTGTTTGGGCATGCCCTTCCCGTTGTCGGTCACGGTTATCAGGCAGAGCCCCTTGGAGACTTTGGACGTAATTTCAATTTCCCCTCCAGCAGTCATGGCCTTTCTGGCGTTGTCCATAAGGTTCATAAGCAGGGACTTCACGAGGTCCGGGTCCATCATGCACGAGCCGCTGCTGCATTTATAATCCAGGTTAATATTGTATCCCTCGTATACGGGTCGCAGGTACTCAACCAGCTGACTTATCAGCGCTGACGGCGGCAATAGCTGCAGCTTGAGCGAATCCTGCTCCGCTACCAGAATATCCAAAAGCTTCAGAGAGAGCGTTTCCAGCCGCTTGCCCTCGGAAAATATAAAGTGCGCAGCTTCCATCTGCTCATCGGGGCTGAGCGTTTGACTGCGGATAAGCTCGGCGTAGCCGATGATGGAAGTCATCGGCGTTTTAAGCTCATGCGCGAAGCTGCCCATGAAGCGCTCCTGTCGGGACAGGTTGGATTGCAGGTCTGAAAAACCCCGCTCAAGCTGTGAGGCCATGTCGTTGAAGTCCGAGGCAAGCGCGCCGATCTCGTCGTCGGTTTTAAGCCGCGCCCGATACTCGAGGTTTCCGCGAGCCAGCTCAGCGGAAGCTCTGGACAGCTGCCCCAGAGGACGCGTCAGAAACCAGGCCATGCTGTGCGACAGCAGGGCGCAGACCACGATCATAATGACAAACACCCTGTGGAAGGCCGACAGCTGCTCATCTCTGGCGGCATATACCGCGGAGACATCGTAGGCCGCATCCAGATACAGCATCTCCTCTCCCGCATAGAAGGCCCCGGTCAGTTGGAGGAAATGGTATCGCCCGCTGGCAAAGCCCGATATCAGACACTGCTCCGTGTCCTGCGGCCTGCCGCCCTGCGACATGAGTATTGCCGCGTCCCCGCTTTCATAGAGCTTGGAGCCGGCGCTCGTGAGGCTGAGCGCCGATATGCCGGAGGCATTTTCCTCCTGCAGCCGCTCGAGAGTCCGGGACACATCCTCACTGCCTGTCCATTCAGATATCTGGATTACAAGTGACAGGGTATTTAACAGTGTTTGGTATGAGCCAAAGGCAGAGTCCGTCTCGCGCTCAAGAGCAGTGTTATAGGAGATGGAGATCAGCGCGCTGCCGCCCGCACCAAAGAGAATGGACAGCAGGCAGAGCATGCTCAAGGTTATTTTGAGCCTGAAGGTCACGTTTTCACCTCAAGTCTGTAGCCAACCTTGTTGACAGCCTGAAGCGCAGTCTCCCAGCCGACCTTTTTTCTCAGCCGCTGCACATGCAGATCCACGGTTTTGCTGCCGTACTCCATTTCGCCGCCCCAGACGCGCTCATAGATAGTGCCGCGGTAGAGTGCCGTGTTGGGGTTGTTGGCGAACAGGAGCAGAAGCTCGTATTCCTTCAGGGTGAGGTGAATTTCCTTGCCCGCTCTATGCACCTTCATGGATCTGACGTCCACCTCCAGGCCGCCGATTTGAATGGAATCGCTGGTCTTGAGATTCCGGCGCAGAACCACATCCACCCGGGCAAGCAGCTCTATCACCTCGAAGGGCTTTACTATGTAGTCCTCGGCGCCCATGCGAAGCCCCCGCACGCGATCCTCCACGGAAATTTTCGCCGTGATAAAAATAACCGGGATTTCCAGCGGATTTATATATTCCATGAGCTCAAAGCCGTCGACCTCCGGCAGCATTACGTCAAGCAGGATTAAATCGTAGGCGCTCGAATCAATCATGTCAATCGCCGCGCTCCCGTCGTAGGCGCAGCTGCAATGGTATCCCGCCTTGCTCAGGCTGAGCTTTATAAGATTTGATATGGGCTTCTCGTCCTCGACAATCAGAATATTTATCATCAGTGAACACCTCTTCATAAAGCTACATCAAAACTGCATCAAAGTGCCATCCAGAAATGTTGGATAAACAAGAAAAAACCTCCGGCTGGGCCGGAGGTTTTTCCTATCTCTATCTCTCTATATAATAAAAGCAAAAACGCTTTTATTCTTTGCTGGTTCCGAGCTTGGGTAACAGCAGCACCATGACAATGCCCACGACAGCCACAGCGCCGGCTATGATAAACGCAGTCGAGATCGACACTGCCTTTGCAAGAAATGAGGTTCCGATTGATGCCACGCCAAAGCCGATCATGACGAGTGAGCAGACAAGTCCGGCATTTTTCGAGCCAAGATGGTCAGTTATAAGTGATGGCATTGTTGCCGCGGTTCCGCCGTATGCAAAGCTGAGCAGCAAAAAGCAGATCACATAGAGAATGCCTGTCGAGAAGGTCAGGAACACAACTGCCGCTATGGTGATAATAAAACAGGTGATCATTGCGCCCTTGCGTCCGATTTTATCGCTGGCAGTTGAAACCAGAAAACGTCCGGCAACCTGCACGAGAGCGGCTATTCCAACGCCTGAGACCGCCAGGGATGAGGACAGGCCCTTGGAAGTGCCATAACTCACGAAAATCGCGCTTAGAAGAACAAATGCCGGTATTGCACAGAAATAGATGATTGTCAGCATATAATATTCTTTCGTTTTGAAGCAGTCACCGGCGGTGGCACATTGACGAGACGAGACTGCAACTGCGCCGGCAGGCTTGTAGTCAGCCATATAGTTCTCGGTGG
>CAZHUG010000005.1:26121-64337 GCA_964535405.1 uncultured Oscillospiraceae bacterium
TTGTGAGCATCCCGAAAACCGCAAACACCACATATATGCCGGCCAGTATCTTAAAGGTGCCGGTAAAGCCATAATTCGTCAGCCAGCCGCTGCACAGCGGGGATAAAATTGTGGCGGAAACGCCGAGAATGGCGAGGGTGATTCCGGTTGCGAGACCCTTTTTGTCGGGGAACCATTTCTGCATCATGGCGACTATGACATTATATACCATGCCATCACCCAAGCCGAGAAGTCCGCCGTAGGTGAACCACATGCCGACAGAGGCGGTCTTCGGCAGCAGAGAGGTCGCAAAAATGCCGATTGCCATGAGCAGATATCCTATAAAGGTCACGGTTTTGACCTTGTATTTCTTCTGCATCACGCCGCCTACATAGTTTCCTACTACAAAAATAGTCAGGAATATCGTATAGGGCAGGCTGGCACTGGAAGAATCTATGCTGAAATACTCCATGACGTATGGCTGAATTATGCTGTATGTGTAGCAAAATCCCATGATTAGGCTGCAAATCATACCGGACAGAAGTATGATTATCCTGTTAGTTTTCTTCTCCACCATTTATATCACATCTACCTTTCTTTTACTGGGAGATTACACGTTCTTTTCTTCGGCTATGCCGATGAGCCTGTCATAGCAGAGAAAGCGATAAAGCTGACAGAAGTGCCTGAAACCAGCCTCGCCGATAATATATACATTGGGCATGTGTGACGTTCTCTTCTGCGCATATGCTATTTTGTCGTATCCATCCATTGCGGGGTGGTTGTTTATGGTCACATCGCAGTGAAGCTTTTCTGTTTCCTCCATGAAATGATCGAGAGACTTGAAGTAAGTCACTATTTCCTTCACATTCCCCGGGGGGTTGGTGCCGCCCCACATGCCTGCCATGTGCCGCACGCCCTTGTCATGAACAGGAAACGCGAAGCTCAGACCGCCGGGTGTATGCCCGGGTGTGAAAAAGACCTTTATGGTCGTATCACCGAGGGTGATTTCGTCACCATCGTCTACGTAATGATCAATATTGAAATCCTTCCATGTGTCGGGTCTGTCAGGGAAGAAGGGGCTGTCACGCCAGAAGTCGTCGTCGATCTTAGACAGATACGTCTCGGGATGGAAATTATCTATTATCCACTTGCCGCAGCCGCAGTGATCAAAGTGACCATGGGTGATGACAAATTTCTTAATGTCTGCCGGATTCCAGCCGATATCCTTTATGGCTCCGACAATGGCATCGTACATTTCCACCTTTGGATAGATCGCGTCGATCAGTATAAGCCCCTCTGTCGTCTTGAGAACAAAGGCCGCCGTGGAAACGTTAGCGACAATAAGTACATCATCAAATATCTGCGCATGAGTGAACCAGGATGTATCCGGCATCCTGTCAATGAGATCAGGTGCATTGCGGTACTGAGGTAGATTCATAATTAAACACTCTCTTTCTCACATTTTCTAAAATCGTTTGTACACATCGTATAAAAACATACTAAAATAATTAAATTAGCTTGTAAATAGATAACATGAAATAGCAAGCTGCTTTTTATCTGCACAAATCAGGATTGCATATAGCGCAATCCTGATTGCAATTTGCCCGAAATTAAATTGAGATTGCTTTGTGCGCAAAGCAAGTGTATAATTTAAACAAAAATGTGATTGAAAGGGCAGTGGGTTTAGTTAAAAATATCACTCGTCAAAGCACTGTGATAAAAGCATAAGGAGGTCGGCTATTCTATGAGCGAACGAAAGTATTCTTATAATATTGCATCTGTCGAAAAGACAATGCGGCTTATTGAGCTTTTAGTATTAAACAACGGGGAACTCTCCGTGACTGAAATCGCAAAGGCACTGGACACGCATACCTCCAGTGCGGACAGATATATCCTCACTCTCCAGGATCTGGGCTATGCTGAAAAGGACCCCCGGACGGGGAAATTTCGCATGTCCGAAAAGCTAATACTGCTCAATAACAATCTTATCTCCAAGCACCCTCTCACCATAAAATATCTGGATATCATGCACACGCTTGCCTACGAGTTTAGCACCACCGCTCACATCATGTCATTTTACGGCAACAAGACAATTAACCTCCACAAGGATTTGCAGACACATAACATTTCCTTTAATAAAGCATTTTTCGACCCCACCCGATATCATTACTGTTCGGCACCGGGTAAATTACTGCTTTCCACCATGCCCGACGAGGGACTCGAAGAATATTTTGCAAAGGTTAAGTTTATAAAATTCACTCCAAAAACGCTCACCTCAGAAAAATCTCTGCGTGAAAATCTTGAGCTCATCCGCAGGACGGGCTACTCGGTTCACGACGAAGAATGGCTTCCGGGCAACCTGACCATCGCCTTTCCTCTGCTCGTGGGCGGCGAAATAAAAGGTGCTCTTTCATTGATGTGCGACATATCAATGAAGGATAAGATGCTTCTCCAATCCACCACAGACTATATAAAGCATAAGTTAAAAGAGCCTGAAGCATAGAAAACCGCACACTTTTTTCAGAGTTTATATTGGCAGAACTTGAACTTGAATATTTACCGCGAAACGCTTGAAAACTCTATTAGCTTATGTTAAAGTCATCAATGGCAGTTTGTCATCGGACGAGCTGTAACAAAGAAATTAAGGAGTCGCTTTATGAAAAACTACTTGGAGATTGTCGGCTGACCGGGAGGTTTGCGTAATTCAATCTCAAACACAAACCTCCCAAAAGCTTGAATTTTACTTTTTAGGAGGAACAATGAAATGAATATTAAGCATGCAAAGAAAAACAATACAGTAATAATAAGAAATGAAGCGCAAGCTGATTACAAGACCGTGGAGGACATCACCCGAAAGGCTTTTTGGAATTTATACGTTCCGGGCTGTGATGAACACTATCTGGTTCATGTGATGCGCTCTCACGAGGATTTCCTGACGGACTTGGATTTTGTGATTGAAGCTGACGGGCAGATCATCGGAAACATTATGTACACGAGGGCAAAGCTTGTCGATGAATCGGGCGAAGAAAAAGAAATCATCACCTTCGGCCCTGTCTCCATCCTGCCGGAATACCAGAGAATGGGCTATGGGAAATTGCTTATTGAGCATTCTTTCCGGCGTGCAATCGAGCTTGGCTACGATGTGATCGTCATTTTCGGCAATCCGGGCAATTATGTCAGCCGCGGCTTTCAGTGCTGCAAAAAACACAATATCTGTGTTGAGAACGGAATTTTTCCGAGCGCAATGTTGGTAAAAGAGCTCATACCGGCTGCATTGGACGGTCGGAAATGGCTCTACCACTCCAGCCCGGCGATGGATGTTGACCCGCAGGAATCGCAGCGCTTTGACGAGAGTCTCCCCAAGATGGAGAAGAAGTATCAGCCAAGTCAAGAGGAGTTTTATATTAACAGTCACTCTGTTATACAGTAAATTGCCTCTGGCAGAGAATAAATTTTATAGCTAAACAGCGTTGCGCCGCAGGTTTTTAAACCTGCGGCGCATTTAGCTTTGATCTATCGTTATATCAGCAATTCTCCCCGCCGGCGACTAAACTGCCGCTTGTGATAAAGGCTTCGGCGGTCATCAGCAGGCCCAGCTTGTAACCGTAGACCACGTTTTTAACGGCGGTCAGTTGATTGACTTCGCCTTGCGCGTCAATGTATTTCTGAAAGATGATTTTCTCTTCTTCGTTCAGCTTGCTCAGCAGCGTTTCCTCGTTTCTAGCAACAGCGCGCATAGCATCGCCAAATGCTGAATTATGTTTGAAGCATTGAACCTCCGGCGAGATGTTGCCATAGGCAAATTCTTCTAAAATGCTCTGCATATATAATATCGTCCTTTCTCAATTTACTCCGACACTGCTTGAAAAAGATTGCGGCGCATGGTATAATATTTACGCTGCATTTGCTTTAGGGCATGTGTCGGTGGGGGGAAGTGGCGTAATCTTTAGACGGAGTGCGCCGCTTCCTTTTATTTTTTGAGGTCATCCTTCAACTTCTTAATCCCGCGCCGAGCAGCTTCGGCCTTTGTGACTTCCTCTTGCTTACAATAGGCCTCTAGCACTTCGTTACTCTCACCATCCAGACGGACAAAAAGTGCTTTGTCTTTGGGATTGTCAGTCGGACGCCCCATTTTCGGGCTATCCAAATATTCACCTCCTTTTGATATACAAAAGTATAGCACTTATGTATATCAAAAGTCAACACTTTTATTCTCTTTGTTTACAACGGGGCAGAACACAAAGACCGCTGACGTCTATGCAATGTCAGCGGTCTTTTTATTTTATTAAATTAGATCTTCTGCATATAAGTCCTCATCCTTCTGTTAGAATCCGAAAACGATATGGCACAGCAAAGCTGTTCTGCACAAGCCTTGCTCACGATCATTTCTTTTCCGATTTCCTGTACTCCGATGGAGTATAGCCGAAATGCTGCTTAAAGCATTTACTGAAATATGCGGCATCGTCAAATCCGACCATTTTTGCTATCTGCTGTATCTGCATGTCCCCCGTGGCAAAAAGCTCTATCGCCCTATTCATTCGTGTCTCTTTGAGCGCCGTGTTGGGCGACTTGTTAAAAGCTGCTTTGAATACCCGGCGGAGATAGGCCTCATGAAAATGCATCATCTCCGACAGCGTGGAAATGCTGAACTTTGGATCGGTGTAATGCCGTCCAATGAGCGCAAGAGCCTCATCCGCTATTGACGAATGACTGCATTTTGGCTTACTGTGCATAGCCCAGGACGTCTGCTGGCAAATGTCATACAATGTCTGCTGCACATTACCTTCAAGGCTGGCGTCCTGTATTTTCCTCAAAAGCAGCTGTCTGTCATCAAAGGGAGTTGACGCGTCACTCGCTCCATTGTCTCTCAAAAGCGAGATACAGATGAGCGCGGGAAAAACATACAGCCAGAACATTCTGTTATATGGGACGTTCAGACTTATCACTGTAAGCAGATAGTGAGAGACCGCCTTGAAAATTCCCTCAGGCTCTCCCAGCTGAACTGCTGACATAATATCGGCGCAGTTGCCCAAAACAGAATCACTCTCGGCACCCTGCTTCAGCAGCGAGCGCACATCATCTGTCGCATCTTTGCCGACCATCTCATTCATGGCGCAGCTGGAAATGCGCTTCATCCAATGCTCGTTCACGGCACGTTTCACCGCGGAGCCAAGGCTTTGCTTCGTTGTGGGCTTCAGCAGAATTTCCGTTACACCAAATTTCGCACCAAGCTGAGCATAGCGAAACTCGTCATGCCCCGTGACAAGAACTATTTCACACTCATGACGGATTGAACGTATGTATTCGACACATTCGAGCCCGCTGACGCCCGGCATTTCCACATCCATTACTATAATATCAGGACGCAGCTCGCCTACGAGCTCTATGGCCTCATTTCCGTTCGCGGCGCAAGCCAGGACCTCCGTATTCATCGCGTCCCAATCGACGCATTGCTGTACGAATTTCGTAAATATCTTGTCATCATCCACTATTATTGCTTTTAGCAAGAGAGCTCCTCCGTCCAGATACGTAAAACCGGCGCATGTAAAGTACTTTTAGATTTATTCTAACAACTATCTTCCATGCCATTGTCTGAAATTTGCGATGCGTCGTAGCTGAGGATGACCTGTGTACCCTCATTTGGCTTGCTGTGTGCTTCCATCTTATACTTTCCGCCGCTCAGCAGCTGCATCCGTTTACACACGCTAAATATACCGAAGTGGCCCTGTTCGCGATTTTCGACGATGCTTTTGAACCTGTCCACATCCATGCCGACGCCGTTGTCGGCAACTGTGATTACAACGCCGCCGTCAGCCTTCCTGACGCTGATGTCTATTCTTCCTGCTCTGCCGTCGCCGAATGCATGCTTTATTGAGTTTTCAACCAGAGGCTGTATTGTCATTTTCGATATCAAAAAATGCTCCGCGGCCTTTTCGCAGTTAATAGAGTAGCTTAGCGCATCACCGCCGCTTATAAGCTTTATCCGCAGATACAGCTCTACGTGGTGCAGTTCCTGCTCAATCGTCACTATATCCTTCCCGTCGCTGAGCACAAGACGGTAATATTCCGCCACCAAATTAGCCATGCGTGAAGCTTCCTCGGGCTCCTTCATCTCACACAGCACGCTTATCGTGTTCAAAGTGTTATACAGAAAGTGAGGCTGTATCCTGTTCTGCTGCATTGCATGCTCGGTGCGCAGCTTCTCCTTTTGCTCCTGCTCCACGCGCTTTATGAGTATCTCTATCCGGTCGAGCATACTGTTGAAGCTGGAGGACAGAACGCGTATCTCGTCGTCTGTCTGCTCGGTGTCAAAGCGTATGTTCATATCGCCGCCGCTTATTTTATCCGCCTTCTCCGTGATCTCCCGCAGAGGGTTCAGCATTCTTTTCGTAATGCTGCTGGATTCATACAGCGCCAGACCAAGACCGATGAGGACAGAAACAAGTATAAAAAATATGTATATAATGCTTGCCCGATACATCTCAACCAGCGGCATCATCATGACTACATCGGCCCGGATATTCTCCATATGCTTCTTCTGATACAGCCATATTCTGCCCTCATAACGCACTAGGAGCTTTTCGGAGTCGTTCACGAAGCCAAGGTCGAGCGTTGTGCCTACTGTTCCCTCCTCGCTGGAAGACAGCACGACTGCCTCATCATCGCAGATATATATGTTCTGTCCCGCGCATATAAGCTGTTCTCCATAAAGCTCGGTCAGCATAGTCTGATCGGCCGCAACATAGATATATCCGGCCCTCTCCATATTGCTCATGTGGACCATCATCTTGCCAACCAGCAGCAGGGGCTCGCCGCCATTGAGTCCGTGGATTTGTGACAGGCCGCAACAGATTGTTTTTCCGTGTTTTTGTTCAAGCGCAGAGTGCAGCGAGCTGTCAAAGCTGTGCTCCAGCTCGTTCTCAATGAGAATATTGTCTGCATATACATTTCCATCATGTCCGAAAAAGAACGCCCAGCCTACGTCCGAATATATCTGACGCATCAGATAAAGGCTCTGATTTATTCTGTTATAACGCTGCAGCTCGTTGCCGCTCTCGCCAAACAGGACGCCCGGGTCCAGATCATTCAGGTTTAAAAATACGGTGTCCGCGGCGCTGGTCAGGTATGCAATCTGTTCGTTCAGGCGATTTTCGAACTCGTTTGTTTTGCTCTGCATCGTCAATCGCGTATTGGGCAGCGTGCCCAGCCAGACCGTCGCCGAAAACCCGATAAACATCACCAGTGCGACGGCAATAAGCAATATGAAATAAGACCTCGTCAGCTTTTGACGTATGCTCTTACTCTTCATAAGACCCTCCCTCAGCCCGAACCGGTGACCTTGTCTGTATGTGCTCCTATAGAGTCTTCCGCGATATCTTAACGCTGTCGTGATACATAGTTGTTTCAAACTTTGATCGCGAGCTGGGCATGATAGAGGTCGTGTACTCTATAAGTCTGTCCTGCTCATCCCAGGTTGAACGCTTGAGCAGGAAGGCCGCCTCGCCTACACCGCTTTCGAGCTGTTGGCTCTCTTCCTTAGTCATTATCACGGCCTCATAGGTTTCCACCGCGCGGTAAGGCTGTAGGCCGTACTGCTCAGCGAGTATTGTGTAAAGCGCATTGTTTTCCATAGCCTCCCAGGAGAGATCGTGACAGAGGCTCACCGGCAAATAAGTGCGTTCAATCAGCATCGGACGACCGTCTGCCAGGCGGAGACGAACCACCTCTATGAGTCTTTCGGAGTCAAATCTGAGCATCGGCGAGGGGCACTCTTCCTTAAACACAAGCCTGTAGCTGAGAACCTTGGACGAAGGCAGCATCCCCAGGCTTTTAATATCCTCGCTGAAGCTGTAAAGGTTTCCGAGGTGGCGGGAAACCTTTGACTCGGAGATGAAGGTGCCAAGGCCGCGCTTTCGCACGATGAGCCCCTGGCTCTCAAGCTCGCGGAAGGTTTGCCTTATCGTGGTACGGCTGATGTGGTACGCCTCGCAGAACTCGTTTTCCGATGGAAGCATTTCTCCCTCCACCAGCTTTTTATCCGCAATTTGCCGCTCTATAATGTCCAAAAGCTGTAGATAAATCGCGCGTGAGCCGTTGGTGTTTATCTTCTCCGAAAAATCAAATCCCATATCATGTCACTCCAAAAACATTTTGTTTGCCGCATCGCCAAAATTACTCATATTATTTCATAAATACCGTCGGATTTCAACTACACGGCTCTTTAGATCAGCAAAATACTCACGAGAAGGACATTTGCAACGTGGCAGAGAAGCGTTTATCTTTTACTCTGTACTTATTCGCCAGCTCCGGTCCGCAGCTATTGGAGCCCAGTCCGCTGTGTGCGAAATCCACGCAGAGTACAGTATCCTCGCAGCGGCTAAGCTCATGCAGATGCCGCTTCGCGGAGAGCTCCTCCTGAGTATATTCGGAGATGTTGAAGCTAAACGGCCTGCTCGCTGTGAATGCGACAGAGCCTTCTGCACTGCTGACGTCGAGCCGTGTGCAGCCGCAGTGGCTTCCGTTTTCCTGCGGCTTCAGATAGGGCTCGAAGTTTTCCGCGGCCGTCACAGCATAGGCTCCAAGCAGGCTGGCCTGATGCTTGTCAATATAGCTCTCAAACGGCCCTAAGCCAAAATATTCGGCACGATTCCAGTCCCGCGGCAGAAACATTCGAAGTCCGAAGCGGGGTAAAAACGGCATCGCGGTATTGCGTACAGCCGCGACCTTCAGCGTCAGCCTGCCGCTTTGCTCGAAGCACCAGCTGCAGTCTATCTCCATGATGTTTTGAAGATATACCGCACCCAGCGATACATGCGTCAGCAGCTCCACAGCTGTGCCGCGGCGCGACCACTCAATTTTTTTTGCGCGGGCGATGGGCCTGTCGTATCCGGCAGCAGACCACTCGCGGCGAATATACATATCATTATCTGTTGGCGCCCTCCAGATGTTGAACTCCATGGGCCGCGATAGAAACTTGCCGCGCGTCATGATGCTCTGCGGCATTCCGGTCTCTTTGCTCCAGCTGCAGCTAAATCCGGGCGCTGACACAGTAAGACTGCGCTCATCCTCCCTGATCTCCACATTTTCACCGCCTGCAAAGCCGGGTTCCTCCGGAGTCGGCGGAACATGCCGAAGCACCGCCTGATCGAAGCCGACCTCCTGCTCCCCGCGATACCATCTGAACTCAATGCATTGAAAATTGCTGTCTGAGCCAGGTATCTCGATTCTAATGTCACGTCTGCCGTGGGGCGGGATAGATATATCCTCTCCGCACAGCATCTGTGTTGAGATGATCTCGCCATCGTGCACAACGGAGTATTTAAGACATAAATCATGCTTGGGATCGACGAAATCGCGCATATTCTCGAAGGTAAACACAGCGCGCGGGGCATCGGAGGCAACAAGGCGCACGGGTCTTATAACCTGCTTATACTCCAAAAGCCCGGTGTGCGGGCGCCTGTCGGGATAGACCATGCCGTCCATGCAGAAATTGCCGTCGTGCGGAAATTCCCCAAAATCACCGCCGTACATATATTCGGCTTGCCCGCCCTCTCCGCCTATGCGTATGGCATGATCGCACCACTCCCATATGAAGCCGCCGCAAAACTCGGGATGTCTGCGCATGCAGTCACGGTAGTCCTCAAGGTCTCCCGGGCCGTTGCCCATGGCATGACTGTATTCGCAGAGAATGAGGGGCTTGTCCGGCGCGGACGAAAGATAGTCCTCTATCTCCTTCAGGCTCGGATACATGCGACTATACAGATCAAGATTCGTGAGGTCAAATTTCCTGTTTTTGTATGGGTGTATGGAGGATTCGTAGTGAGTGAGGCGGCTGGGGTCGGTCATCTTCGTCCATGCCAGGGCATCGACAAAGTTACAGCCGTAACCGGACTCGTTGCCCATGGACCATATCACCACGCTGGCGTGGTTTCTGTCGCGCATCACCATGCGGCGGACGCGGTCGAGAATGACCTCGCGATAGGCGGGGTCGTCCGCAAAAAGTCCAAATTCGGCGTCCCTGCCGTAGAGCGCCGTTACGCCGTGAGTCTCAATGCAGGCTTCATCTATCACGTAAAAACCTAAGCGGTCACACATATCAAGCAGCACGGGTTGCGGCGGATAGTGTGAGGTTCGCAGCGCGTTTATATTGTGCGCCTTCATCATTACAAGGTCAAGCTCCATCTGCTCTTCGGATATCCGCGCGCCTGTTACGGGGTCGCTGTCGTGACGGTTCATTCCGTTAAATGTCACCGTCTGCCCGTTTAGCTGCACCAACAATTCCTGAGTGACGCATATGTCGCGAATTCCGACGCGCTGGCCAATATACTCGCTTCCGCAGCGCAGCAGGAGGGTATACAGCTCCGGCGTCTCAGCCGTCCAGAGCAGCGGCTCTTTGAGCCGAAGCGTCAGCCTGCCGTCCGGGCTGCCCCCTTCAAAAAGAGTCTCGCCGTTCGGGGCGGAGAGCACATACTCAACAGGAGTTTCTTTTTTCGTAGTTCGCCATTCGACGCTTATATCAGCGAAGGCGTTTTTGGGGGAAAGCTCAGTTTTTATACATATGTCCTCGATGTGATTTTCATCTCGAGTCAGAAGATACACATCCCGGAAAATACCTGACATACGAAATTTGTCCTGATCCTCAAAATAGCTGCCGTCGCACCATTTCAGCACAAGAAAGCAGATGCTGTTATCGCCTGCCGTCACAAAATCGGATATGTCGAATTGGCTGGTGCTGTGGGAAACCTGACTGTAGCCGACAAAACTGCCGTTGACCCAAACATAATAGCAGCTGTCAATGCCCTCACAACACAGATGGCAACGAGTTCCGGGAGCTTTTGAATACGAGAAGCTCCGGATGTACACGCCGCAGGGGTTCTCATACGGAACATATGGAGGGTCAAAGGGAAACGGATATCTTATGTTTGTGTACTGCTGCGAGTCATAGCCCAGCATTTGCCATGATGAGGGCACTGTTATGTCGCCCAGGCCGTCCAGCGCGGTTCCCGTCTCCCAATATGCCGTGTCGAGCAGCCGCACATTGGGCTCGAATCGGAATTTCCATGTGCCGTTGAGACTTTGGAAGCGATCCGACAGCTCTCTGCGTGCTGACGCGGCCTGCGGGCTTTGCGCGGGAATGATGTAGGCACGCGGTGAAAGTTCACCTATGTGCAGTACTGAGATGTCCTCAAAATAGTTCGGTATAAGCATGGAAATATCCTCCCGGTTCATAAATACACTTTGGAGAGGAGCAAAGCCCCTCTCCTTTTAATTATGTTTTGTTCAGTGCGCGCTTACTTCTGCAGTCCGAGAACCTCGGGGGTGGAGCGGTAGCCAACACCCATGCGATCAACGCCCATGTCAATGAGCTTGAGAAAATGCTCGCGGGTACGAATACAGCCGGAGCCCTTGACTTTGGCCTTGCCGTCTGCCGCCTGAAGCATCAGCTCCACAACCTCCTCGGTGGCGCCGACATTGGCGCCGCCTGTATAAAAGCCCGTAGAGCTCTTCGCAAAATCAGCGCCGGCGGCAATGACCACGCGGGTCGCCTTGACGATTTCTTCCCTGGTCAGAGCGTCGGTTTCGATAATGACCTTGACCGCCGTGCCGTACTTGTGGCAAACCTCGCAGACTGCGCGTATATCAGCGCCAAGCTCATCCCACATGCCGCTGCGGATCCAGCCGTAGTTGGAAACAATGTCAAGCTCGAATATATCGCCGCGCTTGCAGTATTCTTCGGCCTGCAGGCACTTTGACGCAGTGGTGGAAAGCCCGAACGGGAAGTCACATACGACGCAGATCTTGGTATCGCTGCCCTCGCAAAGCTCCGCGGCTATTGGTAGAGACGCCGGGTTTATACAGACCGTGCGGCATCCGTAATCAATGCCCTCTTGAATATATTTTCGTATATCCGCCTGCGTGAACTCGGGCTTGAGCACGGACTGGTCAATATATGAGGCCAGCTCTTTTACTGTCATTTCGCTCGCTTTTTTTTCTCGTTTCATTTAAGTCGTCGCGCGCCCGCCGGTGGGCACGCATTCCTTTCCGGTACTCGATATTTAAGTGGTGCCGACCGGCATGCCGCTCATAGCTTGTATCATAATGTGTTAGAATTGTTTTGTCAACTGTTTCACACCAGCTCGAGCACAAAATATTTTTTCCTTAGATATTGATTGCCCTGCCCTTCGTTTTTCGACTTAATGTACAATTATTCCACGTTTTTGTTGTGCCAATAAATGTATTTGTGCGTTTTCGATAAAATAAGTTCGTTTTTTACAAGTGTCTTTCGTTTTTTCCATGTACAACGGTTGTATCATTCAATATAATGTGTTGTACGATACAACTGCGAAATTTCTGACCAGTCCAGTCAATGTGTGAGCCCATCAGGCTGTCGATCTGTGCTGTCAGAGAGAATAAAAAGAACTGTACAGGAGGAAGAAAAATGAAAAAGACACTTGCATTGCTTCTGGCTGCTGTCATGCTGCTGGGCATGGCTGCATGCGGAACCGACGTTCCCGACAGCCCGACTGCGACCCCCTCGGCTGACGCCGCCGTGACCAAGGACCCCAACGCCGATCCCGATCCTGTTACCCTGCGCATCTCCGTACGCTATTCCGACGACGACACAATTAAGCCCTACGACTACGCTGTTGCCTGCCTTGCCGAGGACATGCCCTGGGTCACCCTCGAGCTTGATCCGATGCCCGCCGATGACGGCGTCAGGCTGAAGTCCCAGATGGCCACCGGCGATATGCCTGACATATTCAGCATGGCCGGCGGAGATTTGCTCAACTCTGCCATCACTGCCGGAGCCATATGCGACCTGACCGACAGAATCGTTGATAACGGTTTCTTTGACAAGGTTCTGCCCGCCGCCTACAGCAAGCTGTATCACACCGATGGCAAGTCGTACACCCTGCCCTACACCGGCACCGAAGTCGTTCTTCTTTTCGTAAACAAAGACATCTTCGAGCAGTACGACGTTGAAATACCCAAAACACTCGACGAGCTTGTTAAGGCAGCGGAGGTCTTTTCCGCCAACGGCGTGACCATGCTGCCTATCTTCGGAAAGGAATCCTGGATCTGCAACTCTCTATATGACTGCATCGTTACGCGCTACATCCCCGACGGACTCAGCGGATTGAACGAGGGGCACAGCATAAGAGAAGAGGGCTATTTAAAGGCCGCCCAGGAGCTCGCCAGACTTGCAGAGGCAGGCGCTTTCCCCACCGGCGTCACCACTCTGAACTACGAGCAGGCCACCAACCTCTGGTATAACGGTGAATCTGCCATGTTCCTCAACGGCCAGTGGGAAATCGACACGACTGTCGCCAGCCTTGGCGACTCTGCCGACTGGATACCCATCCCCGCAGCCAGTGCCGAAGAGTACGAGACCTCCCAGTATGCCTTCACCGGGGGCAAGGGCTCCGCAGCAGGCCTGAGCGTCTGCGCCTGGAGTGATAACCTCGACATAGCAGTTGACGTCGCTTGCTATCTTGCCGAGAAGTATGCCGAGTACAACTACACCCAGCGCGGTTCCTCCACCATCGCTGTCGCCTGCGACAAGCCGATGGAGGTCGAGCCTGCCCAGATGCTCGTCAAGCTTGCCGAGATTATGCCTAAGATCACCAGCACAACTATTTTCGCCGGCATGGGCGGCAACATGGAGCTCTTTACCGTCCTGGGCGAAGGCACACAGAGCCTTCTCGCGGGTGTCATGACCCCCGAGCAGTTTATAGAGAGCGTCGCCGCCGTTACAGGCGACTGATTGGCCCTTAGATCCAGCTTAAGCGAATGGAGCCTTAAAAAGCTCCATTCGCAACTATCGAAAGGGGCCTGCAATGAAGAAATTCCTTGGCAACAAACCGATGATTCTTATTTTCATCGCGCCGACAATGATACTTGTCGCGCTGATGGTGCTTTACCCGCTGGGCATCCTGCTGGTTAAAAGCTTCACCGAATGGGACGGTCTGAACCCGTCCACCTTTACCAAGTTAGATAACTACATAAGGATATTTAAGGATCCGATTTTCTATACGGGCCTGAAAAACGGCAGCATTTTTGCGCTCATACAGGTCTGCATACAGATTCCGATTGCGACACTTCTGGCGTTTGCCGTCAAGGGCTCCGGCAGGGTGGAAAAAAAGTTCTTCCGCATATCATATTATATTCCTGCGGTTCTCTCGATCACTGTGGTGTGCCAGCTCTGGCTTTCCATGTTCAATGCAGACTTCGGACTTATAAACAAAATCTTCGAGTCGCTTGGTCTGGACTATCGTCAAAACTGGCTGGGCAGGGGCAATACCGCCATTGTGGCAATTGCCCTGGTCAACACCTGGCAATACACCGGATATCAATTCATTCTCCTGCTTGCTTCAGTAAACTCGATACCCAATGAGTATTTTGAGGCGGCGCGTATTGACGGCTGCACAAAGATGCAGGCGAACTTCAAAATTGCAATCCCGCTCATGCAGGAGACCTACAAATATTCCCTTATAATCGCAATTACCGGAGGTCTCAACGCTTTCGCAAGCATGAATATCATGACCGGCGGCGGTCCCGGCACACAGACCTACACGTTGTCATATTTGATGTACCGCTCTGCGTTCATTGTCGGCAACTACGGTTACGGCTGCACAGCCGCCATTCTGCTTGTGGCGCAGTGTCTCATCGTGTCCATTATAATAAACAAGGTCATAGCGCGCGAGCGTATCATATACTAAGGAGCCGAATGAAATGAGAAAACGTCGCAAATCACTGACTGTCGGTTCTGTGTTCTTCAAGGCGATTCTGTATATATACGCCGTGGTAAATCTCTATCCTCTGATCTGGATGCTGTTTTATTCGCTCAAGGACAACATGGAGATATTTACGACAAACCCCTTCGGCATACCGGAGGTGTTTCGCTTTGAGAACTATATCAAGGCCTGGGAATCCTTTAATCTGCCGACATATTTCATGAACAGTGTCAAGGTCACCGTGACGGTTATTGTTTTTGTCATCGTCTTCGCCACGATGTTTGCCTATGCCACCGCCAGAATGCAATTCCGGGGACAAAATTTCCTGCGCATGCTCACCCTTATCGGGCTGTTCCTGCCGCTGCAGTGCATCATGATACCCATCGCGGTGCTGGTGCGCGACCTGCATATAAGCAACACCCTTTGGGCTGTCATTGTTCCGTATACCGCTTTTAACCTCTCCTTTGCCACGATGGTGCTATACGGATACATGAGAAGTCTGCCGTTTGAGCTGGAGGAATCCGCCTGTATAGACGGTGCCTCCGTATGGACATGCTTCACGCGAATCATAGTTCCAAATGTTAAGTCCGCCATCGCCACTGTCGCAATATTCGTTTTCATGAGCGTCTGGAATGAGTATAATCTTGCGCTCATCCTTTTGACGCGTGACGCTCTCAAGACACTCCCGCTGGGACTGCTGTTCTTCCAGGGAGAATACACCACAGACTGGGGCGCCATGGGTGCCACCATGGTCATTGCAAGCATTCCGACAGTGCTCATCTACACGATGTTCAGCGCACAGGTCGAGAAGGCCATGACCGTCAGCGGTGCCGTTAAGGGCTGATATGCCCACCGCACCCGCATTGCATTTTAGGAGGTAAAAAGAAATGACAAAGAAGCTGCTTGGATTTGGAGTGGCAGGCTGCGGCTCGACCGGCATACAGTCGATGTGTGCGCACACCTGCGAGGAGGACGGGCGCGATCTCGTTTACACCGCCGCTGTCTGCGACCCTGTTCCGGGGCGCGCAAAATTCGTCGCGGAGAAATACAACATTCCCAATTACTACAGCACATATGAGGAGATGCTCGCCGACCCTGCCGTTGAAGCGGTGACACTCGCCTCCCCCATCGGCGTGCATTTTGATCAGGGTCTCAAGGCCATCAGAGCCGGAAAGCACGTTCACTTCAACAAAACGATGTGCCTCAGCTCCGAGGAGGCCACTATCATGATCGAGGAGGCCAAAAAACATGACGTGAAGCTAGTCTCCTCTCCCGGTCAGATGACGGCTCCCGCACTGCGCCGCATCCGCAAGGCCATACTCACCGGAGAAATCGGAATTCCGAGCTGGACTATAGGCGGCTCGGAAGGTGTCCTCTATTTCCACGTGGAGCAGCCCAACCGCGACCTCGGCGAGGGCATGGAGAAAATTGACCCGAGCTGGTATTACAAAAATCCGGGCGGCGGCCCGATCTGGGACTGCACCGTCTATGCGCTTCACGCCATGACCGGCATCTATGGGCCGGCGAAGCGTGTCACCGCTTTCTCCGGTCAGCGGGTTCCCTCCTTCCAGTTTGGTGACAAGACCATCATGTCCGAGGTTGACGACTCCACAATGATGACTCTTGACTTTGGAGATGCCTTCTACGGAGTGATATACACCTCACTCAAGGGCGACTTCGGCAACTATAACGGCTTCTCGACGATTACCTTCGGCACGGAAGGCAGAATCATGGACGGAAAAATACAGGGCAGGAACGGCGAGGTTACGCTCTGGGATCTGAGCCGCGGCTTCAGCATGGAAAACGTCCGCAGTCTCATGGGTCTGCCCCATCTGAATGATCACCAGACCGGACTGGGCGAGCCGCACATATTTGAGGATATCAACCAGCTCGCGGATTGGGTCCTGAACGGCATTCCCGCAGTCGGCACCGCGGAGCACGCAAGACACGTTATCGAGATAGTCGAGGCGGCATATAAGTCCGCGGAAATCGGCAAAGCCGTCGACCTTACAACCACCTTCGAGCCCCTTGCACTGGAAGTGCTCTGATTAAAGAAAAAAGGTGGATTAATAAGTGAATAACAGCAATAATTTCAAAGTAGGCTTTCAGCAGTTTGCAAACCGCTGTCCGGAGTCCCTGAAGCCGGGCCGAGAATCCTTTGTATGGTATATTGAGGAATGCAAGCGCATAGGTGCCCATTCCTTGAGTTTGTTCCCCGTTCCCGGAATATCTTCGGGCGAGAAATATGACGCCGGCTTTCTGGATTTTTCGGACATGGGCTGCGTCAGGGAAATGGCCGGGTTATCAAAGGAAGCGGATATACATTATGTCATGTACTGCATTCCCGCCATGAGTCTGGCCGGATTGCCGCACCCCGTCACGGGACAGCCGGGCATGGACATGGCAGCTGCGCGCAAATATCTGGACAAGACTCTGGAGCTCTGCGATATCTTTGGCGCTAATACGCTCGGCGGCGGATACGGCAAGCTTGAGGTCAAATACAGCCGCTACAATAAGGATGTCAAATACGAGGACGTCAAAAAGTACGTCGTCGCCAACCTGAAGGAGCTCGGCCGCGCCCTTGAGGGTACAGATATCATGATGGCCTATGAAAACCATTGTGATTTTACCGGTCGGGAGATTGCAGGCATTCTCGAGGAGGTAAACCACCCCAACATAGGCGGAATGTTCGATATCGGCAACGGCGCGGTCATCTGCTGCGATCCCATGTCCGATGTAGAGCATCTCGCGCCTTGGGCGGTGGCGGCGCACTTCAAGGATTTCAAGGTGATCGACAACCCCGTCTTCGAGCATCTTTGGCAGGATATGCCGATGATACTCAAGGGCTGCTGTCTCGGCGAGGGGATCATTGACTTTGATGTCATAATGACGGCGCTCTGTGAGGGGGCCAAGCGCAAGGAAAACATGATCCTGATGGCTGAGCCGGCCTTCATTCTCCCTGAACAGCCCTATAACTGTCTCGAGGATATGCACGAGTTTGACCGCAAATGCACACATCAGTTTGTCGACTTCATGCAGAAGCTGGTCGAGCGTTATTGAAGCTGCACCGATGTCGCTGCAATATAAGCAGTGCGGAGCAGAGCGCCTGTGCTCTTTGCTGCGCACTGCCCCGCTATTCTCCACTCTTGAAAGGAGACACTTCAAATGAAAATAATTCAAGTTGGCTACGGCTATTGGGGCGAAAGCTGGCTCCAATTCATCGCTGACGACCCCAACTGTGAACTGGCGGCTCTCGTCGTAAGGACTCCGGAGACTTTGAAAAAAGCTCAGGAGAAATGGGGGTTGCCCGACAATAGATGCTTCACCGACTACGACGCCGCGCTCGGGCTGGAGGCGGACGTGGTCATAATTGTAATGCCTCATCACACCCATATTGAATTTGCGAAAAAGGCAGTTCTTGCGGGTAAGGACGTTCTGATAGAAAAGCCGCTCTGCGACGATCTTGAGGAAGCCCGCGAATTTGCCAGCTGGATGCAGGGCCGCAGTCAGCGCGTTTTCGTCAGCCAGAACTATCGATACAGAAACGAAATGTGGCGGCTGCGTTGCGGCTTTGACAGCGGCGAGCTTGGCAGTCTTCAATTCATCGAGCTTGACTACCGCGCAGGCATGACCACTGATCCGCTGGAGCATATCTGGAATACACAGGGCTGGCGAGCAGATCAGGTCTGCATGCAGGCGTATGAGGTCTCTATTCACCACTTCGATATGCTGCGATTTCTGGTCGGCTCAAATGTCAAGAGAATCTATGCCAACACATGGAATCCGGAGTGGGCAATAACCCGCGGGCCGGAGTCATACTTTATCAATATTGAATTTGAAAACGGCGTCCACGCCCTGTTCTCGACACACATGAGCTCAGTTGGAGCCCCCACTGAATTTCAGGGCAACTGGCAGGTTCAGGGTAGCAGAGGGCTTGTCACATGGTGCTCCGGGCAGGGGCTCAAGCTCTTCCCTGCAGAGGACAAACCAGGCAGAATCCCCGCTGTTGAGGAGGCCGGGTTTCCCGGCTTTGACCGCGCCGGCATACTGGTCGAGCTGCAGCGCGCACGCCGGAACGAACCCTCCACGCTGCCGACACTTGAGGACAATCTGTACAGCCTCGCCATGGCAAGCGCCACACTCATATCCGGAAGGGAGCGCAGAGTAGTCGAGATGAGCGAGCTATTTTGCCCTGACGGAGGGTCTGCCGAATGAAAATTGCAATTATAGGTGCGGGTTTGGTTGCCAGAACCTTCCATGTGCCGTCTTTTTTAAACTGCGGCGCTGAGATAACAGCCGTGTACGACAGGAAAGAGGCTAAGGCCGTGGAAATGGCCGCTCCTCTCGGCGCAAAGGCATACACGGACTATGCCGAGCTGCTCAAGGATGCAAATGTGGACGCTGTATCAATATGCACACGCACTGATATGCACTGCAAAATGGCTGTCGCCGCCGCCGCGGCCGGCAAGCACATTTTCCTCGAAAAACCAATGGCTATGAATGCGACAGAGGCAAACGCAATACTCGAGGCTGTTTACAAAAACGACGTTATTTTCATGCTCGGAATGCTTAACCGCTTCCGCACGGAGGCGCAGATTATCACCCAGCGGCGGGAAAACGGGCAGATGGGCGAGATATATCACGCGGACACGCGCTGGATCCGTCGCCGTGGAGGCCCTACCAACCCGTGGTTCTCACAAAAGGAGCTTTCCGGCGGAGGGGCTGGCATAGATATCGGAGTCCACGCCATAGACCTTGCCTGGTATCTCATGGGCAGCCCCGAGCCGGTCTCTGTCAGCGCAATGACTCACAGCCGTCTCGGCAATGCGCAGGCGAAGGGCGGCGCAAGTTGGGGCGCAAGCCCTCCTTCCCCCGGCTCCATTGACGTTGAGGAGGCCGCCGTCGCCTTTTTGCGCTTTGAAGGGCGCAAGAGCATGACGGTCACAGTAAGCTGGGCAATTAACGGGCCGGAAGAGGATTTTAATCTCAAGATATATGGCAGCAAGGAGGGCGCAAGCCTCAAGCCCTTTGTCATCTATGGCATGGACAACGGCTATTGCGTGGATATAAAGCCCGGCTTTGTCCGTGAGGATGCGTGGGTCGAGGGCTTCAAAAACGAAACTGCTCATTTCTTGTCCTGTGTCAGAGAGCATAAGCAGCCCATCACCTCCGCCAGCAGCTGCTGCACCGTTCAGAGAATAATAGACGCGATCTACGAATCCGATCGACTTGGTCGGGAAGTGACGCTTTGACGGGAGATTACACATATGGATACTAAGAGACATTGGTGGAAGGAATGCGTTTTCTATCAAATATATCCCCGCAGCTTTCAGGACTCCAACGGCGACGGCATGGGCGACCTGCTCGGCATCATTGAGCACATTGACCACCTTGTCGAGCTCGGCATCGGGGCTGTATGGCTCGGGCCTGTGTTCAAATCACCAAACGATGACATGGGCTATGACATTTCCGATTATCAGGATATCATGGATATGTTCGGCAGCATGGCAGACTGGGAGGAGCTTCGCGACAAGCTGCATGCAAACGGCATAAAGATTCTTGTTGATCTGGTGGTAAACCACAGCTCCGACGAGCACCCCTGGTTTCTTGAGGCGCGACAGAGCCGTGACAACGAAAAGCACGATTACTATATCTGGCGTCAGGGCAAGGATGGTAAGGAGCCCAACAACTGGGCATCCTTCTTCACTCCGTCCGCATGGGAGTACAACGAGGCCACGGATGAGTATTATCTTCACCTGTTTTCCAAAAAGCAGCCCGACCTCAACTGGGAGAACCCAAAAATTCGCAAAGAGATTTACGATATGATGTCCTGGTGGCTAGACATGGGCGCGGACGGCTTCCGCATGGACGTAATAAACCTATTGTGTAAAACGCAGGGTCTGCCCGATGCCTCCGGCGCGGTGGATATGAACGGATATGTATTCCCCGTTGAGTGCATCTGCGACGTTCCGCCCATACACGAGCTGCTTCAGGACATGGCGAAAAACGTGTTCGGTGACAGGGACATTTTCACCGTTGGCGAGTGCATTGCCCTGAACACGGAGGAGGGCAAAAAATACACCGCCCGCCCCGAGCGTGAGCTGGACGCCGTTTTCTCCTTTGACCACATCGACATGGACGGTCAGCCTCTGGGGAAATGGTACTACCGCCCGTGGAAGCTGCCGGAGCTGAAAAAGAGACTTGCAAAGTGGCAGTATGAGCTGCGTGAGGGTTGGCTCGGCCTGTTTTGGTCGAATCAGGATCAGCCGCGCGCACTCTCGCGCTTCGGAACCACCGGTAAATATCGCGTGCGCTGCGCCAAAATGCTGGGCGTCATATTGCACAATCTGCGTGGTACGCCCTTTATATATCAGGGTGAGGAGATTGGTATGGTCAACGTACCCTGGACCTCGACCGACCAGCTGCGTGACGTTGAGAGCCTGACCTTTGTCGCCAACTGCCGCCGTACCGGCGCGACAGAAGAGTTTATGTGGGACGCGGTTCACCGTAAAGCCAGGGATAACGCGCGCACGCCGATGCCGTGGAATAGCTCTCCCAACGGCGGATTCACAAGCGGTGAGCCATGGATAATGCTCAACCCGGATTATCCGGAGATTAACGTTGACGCCGCCCGCCGTGACCCGGACTCCGTATTCCATTTCTACAAAAGGCTTATCGCACTGCGCAAGGACAATCTCATCATGCCCTACGGCGAGTTCTCGCTCATATGGCCGGAGGACGAGGAGGTTTTCGCGTTTGAGAAGCAGCTTTGCGGCGAGCGCTGGCTCATTGCCGGAAGCTTCAGCGAAAACGACAGCCTTCGGGAGCTGCCCGCTGAATATTCTGACATGGAGCTGTTGCTCTCCAACGTTGAAGGCTATGAGCTCGGCTGCGACGGCAAGCTCAGCCTCGCCCCTTATCAGGCGGTCATTATCCGATATAAAATCAGGTGACCCGGGGCATTCCGCAACACGCGGGATTTACGAGTGTGCCTAACGCTCTAAGGCGACCGTGTGGAATATCACACGGTCGCCTTAGCAATGTTCAAAATTCTTCCGTAATATTTTAGACCAACTGAAACACTCATTCATCAAAATACACAAATTGTAAATACATTTCCAGATAATTCCCCAAGTTGTGACAGCCTCGCAGAGAACCCCAAAGCAGAAAGTGTCTCACCACGATACACTTTCAATGTGAAACAGTCGTTCCAACTTGACACAATTTTAACAGTTTGACACGGTGTTGACTGCCTGTTATAATTCTTTTGAGCGTAAAATAAGAATAATTTTATTGGAGGCGGAAGATGGACGAGAAGTATAGTTTCTTAGAACAAGATCAGGCAACTCGCAGCATGATTGAAAGCTCCTTATATCGATGCGGGAAGTCGGGACTGTCTCCATACGCGAAAAAGCTGCCTGATGTCACTGAAGACGACATCGCCCGCTGTAAGAAGCACGTTTCAGGTCACATACACTTGATGCGAAAAAGCTCGCCGGCATATTACAAGAAGATAACCGAGACGCTGGCAGCTCACGATGCCTGTCTTTTATATATCTTCACTAATTTTGATATTTTTGGACGCTATGGCAATCAGGCGCTCAAGGATGAGCTCAAGGCAAAGAACATATGCCTGGGGGGAAATCTCAGCGAGGGAGCAATAGGAACGAACGCAGCTGTCATGGCATCCAGAAGTCCAAAGGGCGTGTGGGTAGTGGGTGAAAACCACTATTCCGACGCGCTGAATCCCTACGCCTGCTATGCCTTTCAAATTCACGGGCGCTACGGGCGCTCAGGCTATATCATGCTGGTCACTCACAAGGAAAATTTGACTCCGGGCATCCGCTCGCTGTTCGAATTCATAGAGAGCACGGAGTGCATAATAACCGCCGGTCTTGTCACCGAGGACGTTATTATAAAAGATACGATGATGCGCAATAAATACAGCAAGCAGCAGACGGATAATATAGTAGTCATAGTCGACAATATCGGCATCGTCACATACGCAAACGATGTGTTTTACGAGGTGTTTAAGGCCGACGCAATGTCCACCATTAACAGAGAGCTCATCCAGCTCGTACCGGAGTTTTCAGACACACTCGACTGCATCCGCACCGGACAGCAGATTACAGCAAAGAGAATTGAATTCGCACGCTCCGGCAGCGGAGATGACGCTTATTTTGTCGATTGCATGCCGATAAACAACGAATCTCTTCCCCTCGGCATGCTAATTACCGCATATAAGGCAAAATCGGACACTGCCGGAGGAGACAAGCAGGGCAACAAAGCCAAGTATTCCTTTAACGATCTATTGGGAGTGTCGGACAATTTTACGCAGCTTAAACGCTTTGCCGAGCGCATTTCCGCAACCCCGAGTCCTGTCCTTATTCAGGGCGAAAGCGGCACAGGCAAGGAGCTTTTCGCTCACGCCATTCACTGTGCCTGTACCCGACAAAACAAGCCTTTTGTGGCGATTAACTGCTCCGCAATACCTCGTGAACTCATCGGCAGCGAGCTTTTCGGTTATGTCGGCGGCTCCTTCACCGGCGCAAGCCGAAGCGGTGCTAAGGGTAAATTTGAGCTTGCTGACGGCGGCACCCTTTTTCTGGACGAAATTGGTGAAATGCCGCTCGAAATGCAGAGCGTTCTCTTGCGCGTGCTCGAAGAAAACGCTGTCACGCGTATCGGGGGAACTAAGCCAATCCCCATAGATGTGCGCCTTATTACCGCCACAAATCGTGATTTGCAGTCATATATTGCCGAGGGCAAATTCAGGGCCGACCTCTATTACAGGCTTAACGTCATAAACCTAAATATGATACCCCTGCGCTGTCGCAGAGAGGATATCCCCGTGCTTTCAGACGCCTTTATAAAGCGCTATTCCCGCAAAAGCGGAGTGCATATCAATGGCATTACGCCGGAGGCGCAGCGCGCGCTCATTGAATACGACTGGCCGGGCAATATTCGGGAACTGCGCAACGTCATTGAGCGCGGCGTCATCGTCTCAGATTCCGGGTATATCGAGCTTCGAAACCTGCCGCCAAACATAACCCGTATGGAACCCGTGGACGCGCCCAATCCTGACGGAGATGAATCAGGCGCAGATACCACGCTCAGCTCGCGTTTCGTCCGCCAGCGACACGAGCTGGCCGTAAAACTCATGAGCGAACACAAAGGCAACAAATCAAAAGTGGCCAAGGAAATGGGAATTTCAAGATCAACGCTATATAGAATGTTGAAGGAAGATTAAGAATAAGCTCTTCCCACAAAAAGCACTCGCCCCGCATTGACCGACACATGGTCAACGCGGGGCGAGTGCTTTTTTGGGAGGTATTTTGTCGATTGACAAAAAGTTGGCATGATACTTGCGTTAATAATTCATCGAAAGAAACTTTCAACAAGCCCTTGCGTGGGAGGTGCGCATACCGGGCATGGAGGAGATATATCAATCAGGAGCAGTATTTCCGGCTTGCCTGAGTTTCGCAGTCAGAATGGCAACGCGCTTCTGAGAGAGTCCTGCAGTAAAACATTGAGAGAACTATTGTGGAGGTAATTATGAAAAAACTGTACACGCCAACGAAAATAAACAAGCTAGAGCTTAAAAACAGAGTAGTAATGTCACCCATGAGCATTGGTCACACTGTTGACGGATTCATCACCGACGATGTGGTCGAGTTTTTTAAGAGACGTGCTAAGGGCGGTGTCGGCCTGATCGTCTTTGCAAATATGCAGTGGGACAAGGTTCGCTACAACCCCAGCCATGGAGCAATGCTGACCGACGAGAAGTACATCCCCCAGCTCAAGAAGCTGACCGACGGAATCCACGCCGGTGGAAGCCGGGTATTTGCACAGCTCATGAACCGCGGCCGTTGTGCAAACCGCGCCAGCATCCAGGGCGAGCAGGCAGTAGCCCCGTCGCCCATTCCCGGTCGCTTTACTCACTTCGAGATGCCGCGTGAGTTGACCGTTGAAGATATACACGAGTTTGTTGACTGGCAGGCAGAGGCCGCAGTCATCGCAAAGAAGGCCGGCTTTGACGGCATCGAAATCGAAACAAACTCAGGATATCTGTACGGGCAGTTCTTCTCGCCATTGACTAACCACCGCAGCGATGAGTACGGCGGTGACCTCGAAGGCCGTACCCGTTTCATGGTCGAGACCCTCAAGGGCATCCGCGATGCGGTCGGTGAGGACTTCCCCATTGCACTGCGCGTCAGCGGCAGTGACTTTATGGATGGCGGCTGCGACGGCGACGATATCGCAGAAATTTGCGAGTTGCTTGACAAGACCGGCTATGTGGACGGCTTCTCCATCACCGCCGGCTGGCATGAATCCGCAGTTCCCCTGATCACCATGGAAGTTCCCCACGGCGCATGGTCTTACCTTGGCCGTCAGATTAAAGCCAGAGTCAAGGCTCCTGTT
Organism: uncultured Oscillospiraceae bacterium; assembly: GCA_964535405.1. Taxonomy (GTDB): domain Bacteria; phylum Bacillota; class Clostridia; order Oscillospirales; family Oscillospiraceae; genus Scatomorpha. Next base: position 51,258 of record CAZHUG010000005.1, read on the forward strand.
GCACAGGGCATGCGAATGAACATAGCCAAGGCAGAGGAGCTCATCGAGCGCGGCGATTTCGATGCCATCGTCATGGGTCGTCCGCTGCTGGCAGACCCAGATGCGATCAACAAGGCCGTCGCCGGCAATGTGGACGACATTCGTCCTTGCGTAGGCTGCAACGCCAAGTGCCTTGACATGGCAATGGCCAGCAAACCCATCGGCTGCATAGGCAACTACGAGTGCAACCGTGAAGCCCAGCTTGCAAATGCAGACGGAAAGCTCCCCAGCGAAGTTCGCTCCGACAAGCCCGAGAACATATTGGTCATCGGCGCCGGCCCCTCAGGCATGGAGTTTGCCCGCGTCTCGGCAATGCGCGGCCACAAAGTTACTATTTGGGAGAAGAGAGACCGCTGCATCGGACTGTCCCTTTATGCAGCAACTCCACCCAGACGCTACGACATTCGCTACCTTGGCCAGTGGCTGGAGCACACCTGCCGTCAGCTCGGAGTTGAGATAATGCTCAACAAAGAGGCGAGCGCAGACGATATAATCGCAGCCTCCAAGGATTTTGACCGCGTGGTTCTCGCCTGTGGATCCAAGGCAGTCTATCCACCCATTCCAACGGAAGAGGGAGTGCATGTTGTACATGCCTGGGACGTATTTGAAGGCAGGGCTCAGCTAGGCAAAAACGTTGTCGTCGTCGGCGGCGGAGATGTGGGCGTCGAGGTTGCAATGTATATCGGAGAGATTGGAACTCTCACCGCCGAAGAGCTGCGCTTCATGATGATTTACAAAACCGAGCCTTTTGAGAAGCTGCAGTCCCTGCTAAACAACGGAGTGCACAAGGTCAGCGTAGTTGAGATGGGCTCCAGGTTCGCACCCGACATAAACCCCGGCAGCCGCTGGTCCATCATAGCCAGAACTAAGCAGCTCGGCACAAAGATGCTCAAGGAGACCAAGGTGCTTGAGATAAGCAAGGGGGGCGTAGTCATCGAAAACGCAAACGGCAAACAGACCCTGCCCGCAGACACCGTTGTCATTGCAGCGGGAGCAAAGTCCAGCAACGATATGTACGAGACCCTCAAGGGCAAGATTGCAAACGTCGATATAATCGGGGACGCTGTCAAGGTCGCACGCATTCACGACGCAGTCGAGTCTGCATATCTTCTTGCTGCCACAATATAACATTGTTTTTAGCCATGCGGGAACTTATCCTGATAGAAAGAGATTGTGAATAAGTTCCCGCAGAATATGAGGTATAAAAATGAATCAACAACAAATTCAATTTGAAATGGCTCTAGAGAGAAACAGAAAGAAATGGGTGCAAATTGAAGACCCTGAAGTGAATTATCATTTTCCAATTCCGAATATCTCACTGAAGGAAATGTTTTTAAAGCATGTCATCAAAAATCCCGACAAGATTTATATCTATCACCACAACAAAACCTGCACTTACGGCCAGTGCAACACCCTCGCCCTGCGTATTGCAAACGGCTTCAAGCAGTTCGGGCTTGTAAAGGGAGATCGCGTCATTACCTATATTGGCAACAGCATAGAGTTCGTCGCCATTGCACAGGCCTGCTTCAAAACAGGCATCATAATGGTCAATTCTAACCCCTTCTCCACGGCTGACGAGGTGTCCCGCCGAGTGCAGGATTGCACCCCTAAGCTGGTGATCGCAGATTCCGACGGCATCAATTCGACCACTACAGCACTTGCAAATGATAAAAAAAGCGTTAAAAATATCGTGTTCTGCCCCTCAGCCGGCACTGAAAACAGCAGCGCCTGCGCACAGCCCTGGAGCACGCTGCTGTCAGACGACCTTTCCGAGCCCGACACGAGGGTTTACCCCGGCGACATTGCCATCCTGCAATATACAGGCGGCACCACCGGCGTGCTGAAGGGCTGTTGCCAGACAAACCACGCATTTGTGGCAAAAGCGCTGGCGCAGATGCAGTACTTTAAACCCATACTCACCGACTATGACTGCGAAAACTACATGGTCATGATGGGCTTGGGACTCTCACATGCCTTCGGCTTCAGTCAGGCCATTGTGGTTAATATGTCCTTCGGCGGCGCGATGTATCTTGCCGATTCTCTGGAAGAAATACTCTCCGCAATAGAGAAATACAGACCGACAGTGTGGCCGTCTGTGCCATTGTGGATGAAGCTCATCGCCTCTGACCCCAAATATCAGATATATGACATTACATCCCTCAAGTGCATCACCTGCGGCGCGGCTCCGTTGCCGATAGAAGTGCTCAACAAGGTCGAAGAAATAACTGGCGCCGTAATAACAGAGGGCTATGGCATGACCGAAACTGTTAACACAATAGCAATTAATTGCTTCAAAGCACGCAGAAGCGGCACTGTTGGAGTACCCAACCCCAACATCGAGTACCTCATAGTAGACAAAGAAAACGGTACACAGGTCGTTGAAGACGGTGAGGCGGGAGAAATTATCTGTCGCGGAGAATGCGTCATGAAGGAATATTGGAACAACCCGGAGGAAACCGCCCATATGGTGCGCGACGGCTGGCTCTACACCGGCGATATCGGCAGAATGGATGAGGATGGATATCTAATTATCCATGACCGCAAAAAAGACCTCATCATCACCGGCGGCTTCAACGTGTTCCCCAGCGAGATTGAGGCCATTGCAATGGAACTCGACGGTGTGGCGGACGCGATAGCCATCGGCATACCCGACGACCGACGCGGCGAAGTGCCGGGGCTGTTTGTCCAGCAGGCCAAGGGCGCGTTCGTCGATCTCAAAGAGGTATCTAACTACTGTGCGGAAAAGCTGTCACGCTTCAAGACTCCCAAGCACTACTTTGTTATTGACGAAATACCCAAGACCAAAAACCGTAAGCCCGACAGAAAAATGCTGAAAAAAATTTATCTTGAATCGTTAAAGTAATAATTATGGAGAAGGAGAAAAGAAAATGCAAAAAGCTACAAAGAGAACGATAACCGGATTGGTTATCGGAGCACTTGCACTGGCCATAATTGGCTTCCTCCCCCCTGAAACAGAGGCAATGTCCCGCGCCGCATGGCAGTATCTGGGCATATTCGTATTCATGCTGGTCGCGATCATCTCCCGGGCGCTTCCTGACTGGGCCTCCGTCCTCATGGCAATGGCACTTCTGGTTGTGTTCAAGGTTGGTGCTGTCAAGGAAGTCACCGCCCAGTTCGCTTCCAGCACAGTTTGGCTTTGCATCTCCGTTTTCATCATGTCCATCGGTGTTAACAACAGCGGAATCATGAAAAGGCTCGCGCTGTGGATCCTCACCAAGTTCCCCGGAACATACAGCGGCCAGGTCACCGCCATGATGCTGGCCGGCGTCATCACCACCCCCATCATCCCAAGCTCCACCGCAAAGACCTCCATCATGGCTCCCCTGATCGGCCAGGTTTGCGACGCTTGCGACGCAAAGCCCGGTTCAAAGCAGTCTCTCGGACTTTGGTTTGCAAACTTCATGGGAACCATGCAGCTGGGCATGGGCTTCATGTCCGGCAGCGTCTATGTCGCTATCATGCTCGGCTTCATCGGCGAAAGCCTCTCCTGGGGCAGATGGTTCACCTTGGCATCCGTATGGTATGTGGTCTGCATCGTCCTTACTTATCTTTTCTGTCGCATACTCTGCAAGCCTGCCGACAGCAGCGCCGGCGGCAACGTCGAGTTTATCAAAGAGCAGTTTAAGGCCCTCGGCAAGTTTACCACCAAGGAAAAGCAGTGCACCCTCATCATTCTCTGTGCCCTAGTTCTCTGGCTGACACAGTCTGTCCACGGCATAGACGCAGGCATGATCGCTATCCTGGCAGACGTCGCATTCGTAGCCTGCGGCCTCATCACCGGTCCCGAGGTTGGCTCAAAGGCCATGTGGACAACGACACTGTTCGTCGGCGGAGTCCTCAGTGTCGCCGGAATGATGTCCACCCTCGGCATCAATGCCTGGGTTGCCGGTATCCTCGGGCCCATCTTCGCTCCCATCCTCAGCTCCCCCTACATCTTCGTGCCTGTTCTCTGCATCCTGACCTACATATTGCGCTACGCTGTTGTCTCCATGAGCTGCTGCATGGCTATCATGATAGCCATCTTTGCACCGCTGCTGCCTCAGTACGGCATAAGCCTCTTTGTTCTCGTGTTCGTTTCCTGGGTCTCCAGCACTGAGTGGAACGCACCTTACCTCAACCCCGTCGTTACCGCGATGGTGAAGCTCACCGGCGGAGCCATAAACGACAAGACTGCACAGAAGGGCTCCTATGCCTTCTGCATAATTAATCTCATTGCCATGACCGCAAGCGTGCCTCTGTGGCAGGCCCTGGGCATGTGCTGACAGCGTTGCAGTAAGAGGGCGAGTAATGTACGATTATAAGAACATCCGCGTGGAAGACGCGCAGGACGGCATTCTGATAATGAGCTTCATGCGTCCGGAGAAGCTCAACTCATGGTCGAGAGAAGTGTTTGACGATTTACTCGACTTCTTCCGCACACTCGGGCGGGACGGCAACTCCAAAGCAGTCGTTCTGCGGGGCGACGGCGACAGAGCATTCTGCACCGGCGCGGACTTCGGAAGCTTGTTTCCCAAAGAGAGCGACAGAGACAGTGCCACAGTCTCCTATGCCTTTCAGGAGGAGGCGCGTGAGCTCGTCTCACTTGTGCACTCAGCTCCGCAGATAATCATCTGCGCCTGCCATGGCTATACAGTTGGAGGAGGATTCTTCCTAGCGATGGCATCTGATATCAGAGTAATCTGCGAGAATGTAAAATTCTCAGCTCCGCTGCTCAAAATGGGACTCAGTTGCGGAGACCTCGGCTGTGCATATATGCTGCCCCGCCTTATTGGCGACGGAGTTGCTCGCGATATCCTGTTGACCGGACGGTATATGTGCGCTGACGAGGCGATGCGTCTCGGCTTCGCTTCAGAATGCGTGCCGTTCAGCCAACTCAACGAGGCGGCAATGGCGAAGGCTCGCCTGCTTGCGGGATACACCCGCGGGGCATTGCAGCACAGCAAGGAGCTCCTCAATATATGCGAGGGCGTAGACAGCGTTGATACAGCTATACGCATTGAGAACAGAAACCAGCAGATGCTAAAGGCATTCAACCGGGAAAGCAAAAGAAAGACCGCGTCCGGGCAAACAGACAAGAATAATTTTGAAAAGGAGTAACAATTATGTCAAGCTTGAACACAAAATCACTTCTTCCGTACACAGAGGAACATGAGCAGTTCAGAAAAGAGTTCGGCGCGTTTCTCGATAAGGAAATAGCCCCCAATTACATGGACTGGGAGCAGCAGTGCTCCATAGATCACTCTGCGTTCAAAAAGTTTGCAGACGCCGGCTACGGCTGTTTGTGGCTCGACAAGAAGTACGGCGGACACGAGAAGGATCTGCTTTTCTCCATCATCTACGGTCAGGAGCTCAACAAGCGCGGCCTGAATGGTGTCCTGACCCGTCTGAGCACCGACACAGTCGCACCTTATATCTACGCACACGGCACCGAGGCACAGAAGGATGAATTCCTGCCCAAAATCGCAAGCGGAGAAATCTGCCTTTCCATCTGCATGACCGAGAAGGAATACGGTTCTGACCTCGCAAACATCAAGACCTCCGCAGTTAAGGACGGCGACAACTACATCGTCAACGGCGGCAAGACATACATCTCCAACGGAATGCTTTCTGATATTGCTATTGTTGCCGTACGCACCGATCCCGACGCAGAAAAGCCCCACAAGGGCCTCAGCCTGCTCATGATCCCCACAAACACCCCGGGCTTTGAGCGCAAGCTGCTCAATAAAATCGGCCTGCGTTCACAGGACACCTCCGAGTATATATTCAACAACGTCGTCGTGCCTGGGAGCATGCTCCTTGGCGAGGAGAACAGGGGCTTCTACTATCTGATGGAGCATCTGCAGAAAGAGCGGCTGATGGGTTCCTGGGGCACTCTCGGCATGGCAACCTACGCTCTTGAACTGGCAATCGCCCGTGCAAACGACCGCATCGTCGCCGGCAAGACCCTTGGCGAGTATCAGCATTGGCAGTACGAGCTTGCCAAGGCCGCGATAGAGCTTGACCAGGCAAAAAGCTACGTTGAGCATCTGTCCCTGCTATTCATGCAGGGCGAGAACATCTCAACTCAAGTCTCCATTGCAAAGTATGCAACCTCCGAGCTGTCCTTCAAGATTTCCGACATTGGCGTCCAGATCTGGGGCGGCGAAGGCATCCTGCGCGAGAACGCAATTGCCCGTCAGTTCGTCGACACCCGTCTCTATCGTCTGATGGCCGGCACCTCAGAAGTCCAGCTCGGCATCATCGCAAGGAGTCTCGGCCTCGGCAAGAAGCGCAAGTAATTAAACCCCGGCGGCAAAAAGCGGAGTCTCCGCCCGGTGCTGGGACTCCGCGATAAGAATTGGAGGGATCGCAATGGCATTACCATTAGAAGGCATAAAAGTTCTCGACCTCAGCACTATGCTGCCCGGCCCGTTCTGCACCATGATACTGGCTGACTTCGGCGCAGAGGTTATAAAGATCGAGGCGGTCAAGGGCGGCGACCTTTTTCGCGGAGCTAAGCCCATGCTTCAGGATACCGGCGGAGCATTTTTTCAGGTCAACCGAAACAAAAAGAGCATAAGCCTCAACCTCAAAAGCGAGGAAGGCAAGGAAATTTTCTACAAGCTCGCTAAGGACGCCGACGTTGTCATTGAGCAGTATCGTCCCGGCGTCGTTACAAAACTGGGCGTTGATTACGAAACAATAAAGGCCGTAAATCCGAAAGTTGTCTATTGCTCACTGTCCGGCTATGGTCAGGACGGCCCATACAGACTGCTCTCCGGTCACGACCTTAACTATATAAGCTACGCCGGCATACTCGGTCTTACAGCGCGGCAGGGTCAACCGCCCACGCTGCCGGGTGTGCAGATAGCTGATATTGGCGGCGGCGCACTATACGCAACCATCGGCATACTTCTGGCACTCAGCGCCGTCAAACTTAACGGCGTCGGTCAGTACGTGGACAGCTCCATGCTCGACGGCGCAGTCTCGTGGCTGCCCATCCTTGCCGCTGAATATTTTGTAAACGGCACAGCCCCGACGACCGCCGGAGCAATACTCACCGGTCAGAACGCTTGCTATGAGGTTTATGAGACAAAGGACGGCCGCTATATAAGCATTGGCGCGGTCGAGCCCCATCTGTGGGCAAACTTTTGCGACAAGATCGGCAAGGAAGAATATAAAGAGGCGCAGCGGATAATCGACAAGCAGCCCGAAATGTTTAGATATCTGCGCGAGCTTTTTAAAACCAAGACCCAGTCAGAATGGTGCCGCTTCCTTGATGGCGTTGACTGCTGCTGGGCGCCGGTTCTGAGCATCGATGAAGTATTCGACAACGAGCAGATCAAGCACCGCGACATGGTCTTCGACATGACCGATCCACAGGGGCAGTATGGCACGATAAAAGAAATTGGCTCGGCAGTGAAGCTGTCCGAAACCCCCGCTCGCCGCGACCTGTTCCCGCCACGCAAGGGCGAGCACAACGACGAGTACTTGGAGTATCTAGGATACACTAAATCTCAAATAGCAAAATTCAAGCAAAGCGGCATAATCTAAAAACATTTTTAAGGAGAATATATTATGAAGATGCTAGAAGGAATCAGGGTTCTCGACTTCACGATTAACGCAGCGGGCCCAATAGTTGGCTCATATTTTGCAGACTACGGCGCAGACGTCGTCAAGGTCGAGCCTGCGGGCGGCGAGGCCGGCCGTAAGTTCGCATTCTATGTCAACAACATCTCCACCTATAACTGCGGCAAGGATCGCGGCAAGCGCTCCATTGAAGTCAACCTCAAAGACCCTGAGGGCGCACAGCTTATCAAGGACAATATCTGCAATTATGATGTCGTCCTCACCTCCTTCAAGCCCGGCGTCATGGAGAAGCTCGGTCTCGGCTATGACGATCTCAAGGCAATTAAGCCCGACCTCATTTACTGCTCACTGACAGCTTTCGGCACCAAGCCCAGCAAGTACATGGACAAGCCCGCATACGATATCTGCGCCGTCGCAATGTCCGGCATCAACGACCAGACCGGTGAGCCCGACGGAAACCCCACCCGCATCGGCAGTGTCATCGGAGACATGTGCGGCGCGGAGGCAATGTTCAGCGCAGCCATGATGGCTCTGTTCCATCACGAGCGCACAGGCGAGGGCCAGTTCATCGACTGCTCTTTGTTGCGCAACATGATCCACGTAAACGCCACTTTGCAGTATCATAACAAGAAGGACCATCTCCAGAACCGCAGCGGCAACCACAACGCCAACATGAGTCCCTACGGCATCTACACCGGCAAGAGCAGCTCCATGGTCATCGCCGCCGTCGCTCCCAGCACCTGGAATCCGCTTTGTGACTGCATGGGTCTGCCCGAGCTCAAGACCGATCCTGAGTTCTGCGATCTGCCGCACCGCTCCAAGAACCATTTGGAGGTCGAGAGAATCATCACCGAGTGGCTGATGACATTCGAGGACACCAAGGATGCCTACAACATGCTTGATAATGCAGGCGTACCCGTCTGCCCCGTTCTGACCGCAAGAGAAGTCTGGGAAGACGAAGACTTCAACCGCATGGGATGGTGGGTTAACTTCCCGATGTACGAGGAGTGGGAAGGCACCGACATCATTTCCAACAAGCACTGCGCCTACTTCGCTGATTTCTCCAGCATCAAGACTCCCGAGGATCGTCAGCCCAAGCTGGCTCCCCGTGTCGGAGAGCAGAACTACGAAATCATGAAGGAGTGGGGCATTTCCGAAGACAAGGCCAAGGAGCTCCTCAGCAAGTGGGGCGCTGTCAGAGCCTGATTAATACTCTATTTTAGTGCAAGGCCGGTGTTGGAACGAACATCGGCCTTTGCGCTATATTGCGTTTCGGTCACCGAGGCGCCCCATCAAAAAAGAAAAAATCACCCCCTCATCCGACAAAAATGAGAAAGGTGATATCTTCGCAAACCATTGAAAATACAGGATTAATTGGCACGCCAGAAGGGATTTGAACCCCTGACCCCCGCCTTAGGAGGGCGGTGCTCTATCCAGCTGAGCTACTGGCGCATGTTAGATTTCAGGGAACGCTAAGCGGTCACTTATAAGGCGAACCCTCTATCCAGCTGAGGTACGGGTCATAAGCTTTAGTATTTTACCCCATCCTCAAGTCCTTGTCAACACAGGAACATGCGCCCGATGCCAATTTCAAGGTCTTTTCAGCTCTTTTACTGACGGGTTTTCCAAAATATTGCCCTCCGGACCGAAGCGTGAGCCGTGGCAGGCACAGTCCCAGCTCCGCTCGGCCTTGTTCCACTTAAGCGCACAGCCCAAGTGCGGGCAGCGCGGTGCTGTGGGTGTCAAAAAGCTTGTCGCTGTGACAGCAATATTCTCCAATATTGCCTTTGAGAACAAACCGCGCGCGGGCGCAAAGGCTGCAGCATGGGGGTTCTTGCGTCCTGTTATGGCGTCCGCAATTATCCTGGATGACAGCATTGAGCTGGTCATACCCCACTCATTGAAGCCCGTGGCAACATAGACATTCGGCATTGCCGGGCTGTACTGCCCGATATAAGGCACACCGTCAAGGCTCATACAGTCCTGCGTCGCCCAGGCATAGCGTTCACGCGTACCGGGCAGATTTCTCTGCACGAACTGACGTACGCTGTCAAAGCCGCCGCCTGGTTTCCCTGTTCGGTGATCACCGCCGCCGACCAAAAGCAGGTTCTGGTAGTTTCTAAAATACATGCCGTCCTCGTCGGCGGAGACATAGGTTCCGAGCCAGTCGGGTGCGTTTTCCAGCGCCAGAACGTATGAGCGCGTCTGACTGAGCTTCATGAAATACAGCCCGCGCTTATTGAATATCGGAAAATGCGTCGCAACCACAATCTTCTTTGCTGTGACACTTCCCCCGGCTGTGAGAGCTGTCATCCCCTCAAGCTTCAAAACTCGACTTTGCTCGTATACTTCCAGCCCGTCGCACAGCGCGTACAGAAGCTTTATTGGATTCATCTGTGCCATGCCCGGAAACACTACGGCGCCCAGCAAATCCACAGGAAGCGGAAGCGAGGCTGTAAACTCCGCGGGAAAGCCCAAAGACTTCACGGCCTGGGTTTCATTGCGCAGAAGCTCAAGATTATCCTGAGTGTACATTATCGAGGCCCGCTCCTCAAAGTCAAAGGAGATATCAGCCGCAAGACGGCGAAATTCCGACACGGCGTCGAGGTTCGCCTCGAGATAGCTCTGCGCACGCTCGCGACCAAAGCTTGAAATGAGACTCTGATACAGGGTATCGTGCTGGGCGCTGATGACGCCGGTGGTGCCTCGCGTCACTCCCTGCCCAACTGCACCCGCCTCAAGCACCACGCAGTCAACACCACGCTGACCAAGCTCATGCGCGCACAACATGCCCGCGATACCTCCACCGATGACAAGCACCTGTGTCTGCAGGTCTGAACTGAGTTTTTTAAGTTTTGGGGGTTCAAGTCCTACTGTCCAGAGATATGGCATAGCGTCCCCTCCTTTTTGAGTAGTATTTGCCGTGTAAGCCTCATTATTCCAGCCCAATCCGCATAAAAAACAGCCCTCGTCCCGAATGACGAGGGCTGACTGTTATTATTTGATTATATACACCGGGCTAGACTCCGTACATTCGGTGTCGTTTTGGTTTTGGTCGGTATTTTACCCCCGACACAAGCCCCATTGCGGCAAACATTGAAAATAGCGACGAGCCGCCATAGCTGAAAAACGGAAGGGTTATGCCCACAACGGGCGCGATCCCTATGCACATGCCGATGTTCTCAAAGGTTTGGAACACGACGATTGATGCAACGCCGAAGCAGACAAGCATAGACATGCTGTTCTTCGATCTCAGTCCGATGACGACACAGCGGATGACGACGAGCATGAGAAGCAGTATGACAACACAGGCCCCGATCATGCCCAGCTCCTCACCGATTACGGAGAAGATAAAGTCTGTGTGCTTTGCAGGCAGGGCGGTTGATTGACTCTGCGGACCCTCACCAAGCCCCGTTCCGCTAAGCTGTCCGGAGGCAACTGCAATTTTCGCCTGATGCGGCTGCCAGTTTATGCCGTCATTTTTGGGGTCAATAGAGGGGACGTATGGTGCCAGTATGCGGTTTTTCTGGTAATCTGACAGAAAGTTGTTCCAAAGTATAGGTGTTGCGGCGGCGATAGCCGCAAGTCCGATGACGAACCAGTATATTTTAACTCCTGCCACGAAGAGCATGATCGCGAAGATGAAGAAAAAAACCAGCGCACTGCCGAGGTCGTCGGCTGTCACGATGATGAGTGCAAACAGCGCGACAAAGTGACCTGCGATCTGCACAACCGAAGGGATAGAGTTCAAATCCCTGTAGTCCTTGAGAAAGGTTATTTGCTTTGCCAGTATAATTATAAAGGTTATCTTGATGACTTCAGTAGGCTGAATGCCGATTCCGAAGAAGCGAAGCCAGCCGTTGTTACCCGTGTCACCCTGAACACCGAAAAAGAGCAGTGACGACAGGAAAAGGACATTAAAAACGCAGAGCCACAGCCACTTATCAGCAAGGATATCAACGTCGATGACCGTCATGACGACGTAGAGTCCGATTCCGATGAAGAGCGCCAAAGTCTGGACAATAATATATTTTGTAGAGCCGCTTACATATGCTTTTGTGGCGCTGGATATGACAATAATTCCAAAAATCGCGCACACGAGGCACAGCCCCAGCAGTACCATATCCGCTCTGCGGAAGAAATCCTTTATATATGGAGTGATTTTTTTGATACCCATCACCTCACTTTCATTTTATCCGATGTATGATATCATATTTTTTGACTTTACGCAATGCTCGCTTAGGTGTATAATGCTTTGAACCAATACGAAGAGGTATGCAATGCTTGAAGTAATTACAAAAACTGAAAACGAAACCGAGCTTCTTGCCGAGACGCTCGCCCCGCATCTGCCCGACGGGACTGTTATCGCACTTTACGGCGAGCTGGGGGCAGGAAAAACCGCATTTGTTCGCGGTCTGGCCCGCGGCATGGGCATAGATTGCCGTGTCTCAAGCCCAACATTTACCATCGTCAACGAGTACAGCGGCAAGCGGGATCTATTTCACTTCGACATGTACAGGCTCGGCTCGTCGGACGAGCTGTGGGACATCGGCTGGGACGACTATCTGGCGCGCGGCGCCGTCTGTGCCGTCGAATGGAGCGAAAATGTCGAGGACGCCTTTACGGGCGACGAGCTGATTACACGCATCGAAAAGCTGTCCGACGGCAGCCGTAAAATAAGCTTAGAGGGGGCGGGTCTGTGCTAATATTGGGTCTTGAATCCTCCGCAAAGTCGGCATCGGTTGCCCTTTGCCGCGATGGTGAGCTCATCGGTCAGTATAACCAGGTTTCCGGCCTTACACACAGCAGCACCCTTCTGCCTATGGTTCAGGCGCTGCTGGAAAATACCGGGACAGACATAGCCGCTGTCGATACTTTTGCCGTCTCGCGCGGCCCCGGTTCATTCACCGGCATACGAATCGGCATATCCACAGTCAAGGGTCTGTGCTGGGGCGGCGAAAAGCCCGCAGTCGGGGTCTCGACTCTGGCGGCAATGGCATGGAACGGCATAGCCGCCGGTGAGGGCTCGCTCGTGTGCTGCTGCATGGATGCGCGCCGAAATCAGGTTTACAATTCACTGTTTGAAATATCTGACGGAAGACCACGCCGACTTGTTCCCGACCGCGCCATCCCGATTGCCGAGCTGGATGCGGAGCTTTCCGAAATAGGCCGCGAGGCCTATCTCGTCGGCGACGGCGCCCGGCTCTGCTTCGGGCAGCTTCGTTTGCACAGGGCGCTCCGCGTGGCTCCGGCACCAATGCTTCATCAAAGCGCCTGGGGCGTCTGTATGGAGGCGGAGGGCGAACCCCCCGCCCACTGTCAGGAGCTCCTCCCCGTCTATCTGCGCCTGTCCCAGGCGGAGCGGGAGCGGCAGGAACGAAATAAAATATGAACTTAACTGCAAAGGAGAATCGCCCAATGAGCAATGTCCATGTTTTCGATCATCCCCTC
>CAZHUG010000006.1:0-23993 GCA_964535405.1 uncultured Oscillospiraceae bacterium
TCGCAGATTATCTGCACCTTGCGGGGAGATATGCGGACGAATTTCGCCTGCGCCCGCGCGGTTCTTAGTTCTTCCATGTTGTCTCCCCCCTTACTTGCCGGTCTTGCTGCCGGAATGACCGCGGAAGGTACGAGTGGGCGCAAACTCGCCCAGCTTGTGACCAACCATGTCCTCTGTCACATACACAGGAACGTGGCGGCGGCCGTCATGGACAGCAATGGTGTGTCCCACAAAGGACGGGAATATCGTCGTGCTGCGGCTCCAGGTCTTGAGAACCTTCTTCTCGCCAGCTTTATTAAGCTCATCGACGCGCTTTAGCAGCTCGGGTGCCGCGAACGGTCCCTTTTTTACACTTCTGCTCATTTAGTCGTCTCCCTCCTTACTTCACGTTGCGGCGCTTGACGATGAACTGATCGCTCTTGTTCTTCGCCTTGCGGGTCTTGTAGCCCAGTGCCGGCTTACCCCAAGGTGTGACAGGGCTCGGGCGGCCGATGGGTGTCCTGCCTTCACCGCCGCCGTGGGGGTGGTCACAGGGGTTCATGACAGAGCCGCGAACCGTCGGGCGGACGCCCATATGACGCTTACGACCGGCCTTGCCGATGGTGATGTTGCCGTGGTCAATGTTTCCGACCTGACCAATGGTGGCTTTGCAGTTCATGCGAACCTTGCGGTACTCGCCGGAAGGAAGACGGACAGTAGCCATCTCGCCCTCTTTTGCCATTAGCTGAGCCGAAACACCGGCGGAACGGACAAGCTGTGCACCCTTGCCGGGATACAGCTCGATGTTGTGGATAACAGTGCCAACAGGGATGTTGGCGATGGGCAGGCAGTTTCCGGGCTTGATATCAGCCTTGGCGGAGGAGATAACGCTATCTCCGGCGTGAAGGCCGACAGGTGCCAGGATGTAACGGCGCTCACCGTCAGCAAACTCGCAAAGTGCGATGAATGCGGAGCGGTTGGGATCGTACTCAAGGCGAAGAACGGATGAAGCCTCATCAACTCTGTCGCGCTTGAAGTCGATAATACGGTACTTCCTGCGGTTGCCGCCGCCCTTATGGCGGACGGTGATACGGCCGTAGCTGTTGCGTCCGGAATGCTTTTTCCTGACTTCAGTTAGGCTTCTCTCGGGTTTTACATGCTTCTCTACACCCTCGAATCCGGAGACGCTCATGTGGCGTCTGGCAGGTGTAGTCGGTCTGTAGGTTTTAATAGCCATTTCTCATATCCTCCCTTACACCATGCCCTCGAAGAGCTCGATGTTCTTGGAGTCTTCGCTCAACTTCACAACGGCCTTCTTCCAGGTTTTTGTATAGCCAGCGGGATAAGCGCCGTTGCGCTTTTTCTTGCCGTTAACCGTGGTCGTGGTGACCTTAATAACGGTAACGCCAAATATCTCCTCGATCGCCTTCTTGATCTCAATCTTATTGGCAGTCTTATGGACCTCAAAGACATACTTTTTGATGTCAAGGTCTTCCATGGACTGCTCGGTGATGATCGGGCGAATAACGATATCGTATGCTGTTGTCATCAGGCGAACACCTCCTCGATCTTCTGCAGCGCGGCCTTGTCGACCACGAGCTGGCGGTTGTTCAGTATCTCATATGCGGAGATGACGGTTGCGGTAGTGGTGGTGATACCGGCGATGTTGCGCGCAGACTTCAGGACTCCTGCATCAACGTTCTCGGTGATAACCATTGCCTTGCCCTCAACGCCGATCTTCGAAAGGAACTGAGCGAAGGGCTTGGTCTTGGGCTCATCGACCTTCAGACCGTCGATAATCAGGATAGATCCCTCTGCCGCCTTGGCGGACAGAGCGCTCTTAAGTGCGAGTCTCTTGGTCTTCTTGGTCAGGGAGTAACGATAGTCGCGCGGCTTCGGAGCGAAGGCGACGCCACCGTGACGCCACACAGGCGAGCCGGCATAGCCGGCGCGGGCGCGGCCCGTGCCCTTCTGACGCCAGGGCTTCTTGGTTGTGTATGAAACCTCGCCCTTGGTCAGCGCACTCTGAGTGCCCTGCCTCTGGTTGGCGAGATAGTTTTTGACAGATGCGTGAAGCACGGCTTCATTGGGCTCAATGCCGAAAACGGCCTCGGAGAGCTCGTATTCGCCGATCTTGTCGCCTGCCATGTTATAAACTGCTGCTGTAGGCATTTAACTCTCTCCTTTCTTAGCCCCTGGCTGAACGCTTCTGGGGGTTGCTGCTGACGGTCGGGGTTGCGGGGCCGGTCCTTACGAACTTTCTGGTAGTGTCCTTAAGGTACACAATTCCGCCCTTGGGGCCGGGGACTGCGCCGCGAACGACTATCATATTGAGCTCGGGGTCAACCTTAACGATATCCAGGTTCTGGACTGTAACCTGCTCAACGCCCATGTGACCGGCGCCGATTTTACCCGGCATAATGCGTCCGGGGCTGGTTGCTGAACCCATGGAACCTGCGTGACGGTGGACAGGGCCGCCGCCATGGCTCATCGGGGTACGTCCGGCATTCCAGCGCTTAATGACGCCGGCATAGCCTTTACCCTTACTGATGCCGGTGACATCAATACGATCGCCCTCTTTAAATACGTCTGCCTTCAGGACATCACCAATGTTGATTTCGGCACAGTTTTCGAGTCTGAACTCGTGCAGATGCTTCACAGCATCAACGCCGGCCTTATCAAGGTGGCCCTTTTCGGGCTTAGTGAGCTTTCTGGCAGGGACTTCTTCGAAGCCCAGCTGCACAGAGTCGTAACCCTCTTTGTCGGCTGTCTTTTTCTGGACAACGACACAGGGGCCGGCCTCGATAACAGTGACCGGAACGACTTTGCCCGCCTCATCGAAGATCTGCGTCATGCCGACCTTCTTGCCGATGATGGCTTTCTTCATGTCTATTTCCTCCTAATGGTTATTGGTTGGGACGTCTCTTTGTTCCGGACGCCACAACATGACCCTACCCGCTTAACGCAAGTCGCGGGATTTTGGGTGGTTGATAAGAAATTGCGTGGTTTAGAGCTTGATCTCTATCTCGACGCCGGCAGGAAGCTCCAAGCTCATCAGAGACTCGACAGTCTTCTGAGTCGGGTTCATGATGTCGATTAGGCGCTTGTGAGTTCTTCTCTCGAACTGCTCTCTGCTGTACTTATACTTGTGGACGGCGCGCAGGACGGTGATGATCTCTTTTTTGGTCGGCAGAGGGATGGGACCGGAAACCTTAGCTTCCGTGCGCTTTGCGGTTTCGACGATGGTCTCTGCAGCCTTGTCGATGAGCTGGTGGTCATAAGCCTTGAGTCTGATGCGAATCATTTTCTTGCTTGCTGCCATGTTTTGTTCCTCCTGATATTATCGTACTTAGGTGCGTTACGCATCCCAGTGGTACGGCGAGCATTTTCAATACACTCATCCGTGCGTATCAGGCTTTGTCCGAAAAACACGCCGGCTTTTATGGCCGGCAAGAATCCGCACAAACGATATACGCTCGTGTACAGAAAACGCTCATCCGCCCGATTCCGCGCCTTGCGGCGCCGGACATACTCCACGAAAGTTACCGGGTTTCTCCCGCAATCTCCCGCTTCATCGCATAGCTAACCCATCCTTTTGGACAGGCGCTCAAGTAGGATATCAAAAATGATTTGATATGTCAATAGGTTTTTTGGTTTTTTGTAAAATTTTCTTACTATTTTTTGTATAAAACGGCAGTTTACAAAAAAGTCTTGCTTCAGGCCTGTTACACCTTGAAACGCCGCGAAGCGGTTCTCTGCCGAAAAAACGAGAGACGGTGCCCGCGTGGACACCGTCTGCCGTATTTTGATAAGTATTTTATCTTCGCCCTCCTGCAGAAAATCAGCCGCCTGAGGATAGAATCGAGAAATGCATATAGTCTGCCGCATTGGACCAGCCCTCACCGCCCCAGCCCCAGCCATACTTGGCAAAGGCGCGCACGACGCTTGAGTCCGGAGTGATGCAGTACGCATTATAGCCGCCCGGCGCATTCTTCCAGCAGAAGCTGCCGACTGTTGAACCACTGGAATAAGAGATGTAATAGTTCTCGGTCGGGTTGATGTCGATTGCACAGCCCCAGGAGTGCCGCATAGTATCGGAATACCTCGCGCCACCCAGAGCCTTTATCGGGAACTGCTCAGGGTCCTGATATATCTCCTCGAAAATCGCCTTGACCTCATCCGCCACCAGCTTATTCACCTGGAGGGTTCTTACCTTAGTCGTTTTTTGCCCTGTAGACTCGTTCAAATACCAGGTGTTTACCTCGATTGTGACTATGTAGCTACTCAAGTTTGATTCACTGCCGGTGAAATAGGTCTTGCTGCCATTGCCAAAAAGGGCGAGTCGGCGATCATTATCACTCATGGTCCGATATTTGAAGGAGAAGGAGTTGGCAGGGTCAAGAATAGTTGAGCCGCCGCCGGCATTCACGATCTCGGACGCATAGGACACTTCGCGGCGCTCGCTCGGCCACGCGGTGCGAACCACAACAGCCGCCGCCTGAGCGCGCGTCAGTGTGTCTCCGCCGCCAAAGCTGCCATCCTCAAAACCGTCAAGTATTCCCTTGCCAAAGGCCTGAATAACAGACTCGGTATACTTGCTGTCAATCGAAGTGTAATCACTGATGCGTTTTTCAGGTGAGTCAAGCTCAACTGCGTTCTCACCATAAACGTTGAAGCAGAGGTTCCTGATCATGACCGACATCTCATAGCGTGTTATGGCGCGC
This sequence comes from uncultured Oscillospiraceae bacterium, assembly GCA_964535405.1. Taxonomy (GTDB): domain Bacteria; phylum Bacillota; class Clostridia; order Oscillospirales; family Oscillospiraceae; genus Scatomorpha. The sequence goes on from CAZHUG010000006.1 coordinate 4,704, forward strand.
TCAAGGTCCTTACTCGTCTTGTCAATGCTCAGACCCCAGAGCACACCCGCATTATTCAGCGCCGTCCAATACGGATCTGCCCAGTGGGATTCCTTCGCGGTCAGAGCCGGTATCTCGCCTATGAAGGCCAGCAGCTTTATAAACTCGCCGCACTTCAAATTATCCTTCGGATGAAAGAGTCCGTCCTCCTTGCCGTCAATTATGCCGTAGGTGGCACACTGAATAACGTAATCATGGTACCAGATGCCGCTGGCCACATCGTCGAAGGAGACCTTGCCCCCGTACGAGGCCGATGCAGGCACACAAATCAGCAGACTCGACGCCACTAACACAAGCGCGAGTATCCTTACAAGCTTTCTGTTTTTTCGCATATCTTTCCTCACCGTTTTCCACGCACACCCGGACAGAACATTCCCCCAGCCCGCAGCCTTGCGCGTTTTCTCTGTTAAGCTATTTTTGTTTAGTAATTAAATGTATATGGCATGAGCTGACTGAGCTTATAACTCACATACCGCCCACCGGCCTTGGCGCACAAAACCTCCATGTCCCGGGAAAACTCGGTCAGAAACTGTCTGCACGCTCCGCAGGGCATACAATAGTCATTGCCGTCTCCCCAGACCGCGATTCTGGTGAAATCCGTGTGTCCCTCACTCACTGCCTTGCATGCCGCTGTGCGCTCTGCGCAAATTGTGCTCCCCAGCGCGGCGTTCTCGACGTTGCAGCCGGTGAACACCCTGCCGTCCGAACACTCAAGCGCCGCTCCTACCGGAAAGCGGGAATAGGGTACATAGGCATTTTTTGACGCCTGGTGTGCAAGCTCCATCAGTTCCCTGTCTGTCATATTCATTCATCCTCCTCAAAATTGATGGTCCAGCCTGTAATGTCGCTGAAAACACTGCCTGAATTGGGATTTATGCCGCTTATGACGTTTCTATGGGTTATTACCTCGTATCTTTCGAAGCAAATGGGTATTATGGGTGTGTTATTCGTAATATACACAAGCATCGCGTCGCAATATTCCGCACGCTTGCTGTCCTTTGCCGCCAGGTACTGGTCTATAAGCTCTGCATACGATTCATCATCAATTGAGCCGTAGTTCAGGCTTCCGTCCTTGGTGAGCAGAGCGCTGAGATCAAAGTCGGCGGTGAGCTTAACCTCGGCATAGTACATATCATAGCTTCCCGAGCTTAGAGCCGCTACATATTGATCCCAGGAAAGTTCACGCACGCTGACCGTGAGTCCGAGCTCACGCAAATCATCGGCAAATTTCTTGGCTATGTCACCCTTGCCGGCTGCATCAGAGCAAACTATGAGGTCAATGTCGATCTCCATCGGTATGCCGGTTTCCATATACTCCAGCTTGCCGTCAAGATCGTGGTCACGAACATTGGCGTTATACAGTATAGTGCTCACGGCTTCCATATCATAGGCGACGCTCTTTGCGACGTCCGCATTATACAGCGGGCTTTTCGGCGAAACCGGCAGGGCCGAGGCGGCCGCGCCGCCCTGCATCAGGGTGGTAGCCGCATAGCTTCTGTCCACAGCAAGCTGCAGGGCATAGCGGTAGGTCGGATAGCGGACAAATTGACTCTCCATATTGAAGCCGAAATAGTGCATATTCGTGGTGGTGTAGTTGCGCCGCTCGGTGTTTCCGCCGTAGCCGAGGTTCGACTTGCCGGAGGGGTCATTGAGCACCATGTCGATATACGAGTCCTCAAAGGCCGTGATTATATCTTCAGTCTCAGTATACTCCTTGAGATAAATCTTATCTACTGGCAGATTTTCACTATCGGTATATCCGTCAAAGGCTTTGAGCCAGCTCTCGCCGTCCACAAACATGTAAGGGCCGGTTCCCACGGGCTTGGAGCTGCCGTATGAGTCGTTCTTGACCACCGGCACGTTTAGCAGCAAGGGAAGCTGCTCGTTTGGCTTGGAAAGCGAGATCGCAATCTTGTTTTCCGATATGGCGCTGCAGCCCCAGAGAATACGGAGCCGGGACGAATACTTCTTTGACTGCATGGCGCGCTGTATTGAGTATGACACATCCCCGGCAGTCAGGTTTGTGCCATCGTGCATCAAAACACCGGTGTCTATTGTCAGATACCAATATTGGCCGTCTGTAGACTCATACTCGGTGATGATGCGCGAGCTCAAGTTATAATCGTTATCCAGCTCAAATACATTTTCATACACCAGCTGATCCACGAGCAGGTTATCAGCGTTTTGCGTGACATAGGGATTAAAGCCATCATCAGCATAGGAATTCAGAGAGAAAACACTGTCCTCAGCCGACGAGACGCCTATCTCGGTTCCGGCAATCTCACCGGGGACATAATCCTCTTTATCCGCAGGGTCGCCCGCCCCGCAAGCCGTCAGCAGACCGCAAACCAGCACTGCACATATTATATTTCTAGTTTTGCCAAAAGACATAGCTTACCTTTCGCTTTCTAAAGTGAAATTACCGCGCACTGGGAGCCGCGCTCACCGCCGCGCACGCTGCGGTGTGACCAATATTTTTCGCAGGAGCATTTTGTGCACTCGTCGGACAGGTCAATATTCTCTTCCACAAGTCCGAGCTGCAGGAGTCTCCGACCGTTTGCTCCACGCAAATTAACCATAAACTTCCCAGCGCGCCCTCCGGGCAGGATCAGCCCCTGCACATCTCCGGAAAGATATGCCTCCACAGCCTCCGGCACGTCGGCATCAGTCTCAAAGCAGCAGGCGCCTATCGCCGGACCAATCGCAGCGCGGATATCCTCCGGCACTGCACCAAGGCTGCACATTTTCCGGAGCGTCACGCCCAGAATGTCACCCACCGAGCTGCGCCAGCCGCAATGTACGGCGGCGGCGACATTGTGTATCGGATCATGCAGCAGAACAGGCACGCAGTCGGCAGTGAAGCAGAAAATCGGAAGTCCCGTCGTTGCCGTCACCAGGCCGTCCGACCCGCAGGGCGCAGATTCAAGCGGAGTGCAGCGGTCGCGCTCGTCAATAAGGCGCACGCCCACACCGTGAACCTGCTTTGTGAAGGCTGCCGAAAAGCAGTCAAGTTCCAGCGCCGCGCCCAGTCGCCTGTAGTTTTCCAGGACGTTCTCCTCGGGGTCTCCTCTGCCGAAGCCGAGGTTCAGGCTTGAAAAGCCGGCGCTGCTCACGCCGCCTGTGCGAGTCGTGAAGGCGTGCTTTGCCGAGATAAGAGTCGAGCTCATATAGCTAAGGCCCTTATTCTCACACTGGATAAAGCTCATGTGTTTCCTCCGTGAATTTACTCGTTTTTACCGCAGCAGTCCTTGTACTTCATCGGAAGCCCGTTCGGACGGAGCTTGCCGCAGGGACAGGGATCGTTGCGTCCGGGCTTTTTCGCCTTCTTCACGGGCTGTTTTTTCACAGCCCTGTCTCCGCCAACATTGGCGGCGGCATTTTTGGATACACTCTTGCGCTCGAGCTTTTCCTCCTTGCGGACACGCACGACAAAGATGCGGCGGACGGTCTCCTCACGGATTCCGTTTATCATGGCCTCGAACATCTCGAAGCCCTCGTTTTTATATGCGTCAATCGGCTTGATGCTGCCGTAACCGCGCAGGCCAATGCCCTGGCGCAGGTCTGTCATCGCGTCCAGATGCTCCATCCAGTACTCATCGACGACGCGGAGCATAACCACTCGCTCCAGCTCGCGCATGACGGGCGCTTCGTTGGGCATGAGTCCGAGCTCCTTTTCCTTTTTCTCATAGAAGGAGAGGGCTTTATCAGACACAAGCTCTGTGAGCTGCCCGGCATTGAGCCCCTTTACAGTCTCAGGCGTAAGCTGTATATCGCCCGGACGCAGGAAGAGCTTTCCGAAGGGGGCGAGGGTTTCTTTCACAAGCGCCACATCCGGTTGCTCAGTATTGCCGAGTCCGTCGGATATCGTTCCTTCGACGTACTCGCCGATCATCTTTCTTATAGCAGGTGCCAGATCCTCGCCGTTTAGCACCTTGCGGCGCTCGTCGTATATGACGTTTCTCTGAACGTTCATGACATCGTCGTACTCAAGGACGTTCTTACGGGTCTGGAAGTTCCGGCTCTCAACGGTCTTCTGCGCCTGTTCAATGGCGTTTGTCAGCATCTTCTGGTCGAGCGGGGTGTCCTCGTCCATGCCCAGAGTCTCCATCATGCCCATGACGCGCTCGGAGCCAAACAGACGCATGATATCGTCGGTCATTGCCAGATAAAAGCGGCTCTCGCCGGGGTCACCCTGGCGGCCTGCACGTCCGCGCAACTGGTTATCTATGCGGCGGGATTCATGACGTTCTGTGCCGAGGATGAAAAGTCCGCCGGCCTCGCGAACGCGCTCGGCCTCCGCGTCGGTTACCTTCTTGTGCTCCGCCATGCGCTCTGTGAACATGGCACGTGCGTTCAAAATCTCCTCGTTGTCTGTATCCGCAAAGCCTGTGGCCTCGGTTATCAGCTCCTCGCTGCAGCCGGCCTTTTTGAGGTCTGCCTTGGCGAGATATTCTGCGTTGCCGCCGAGCACGATATCCGTGCCGCGGCCTGCCATGTTCGTCGCGATGGTGACGCTGCCGAACTTGCCGGCCTGGGCGACGATCTCCGCTTCGCGCTCGTGATGCTTGGCGTTCAAGACATTATGCGGCACGCCGCGTTTTTTGAGCAGTGTCGCCAGATATTCACTTCTCTCGATGGAAACAGTGCCCACCAGTACGGGCTGGCCCTTCTCGTGACAGGCGGCAATCTCTTCGATTATCGCGCGATCCTTGCCGTTTTCGTTTTTATAGACCTCATCCGGCCAATCCTTTCGGACGATGGGCTTGTTGGTGGGTATCTCGATAATATCGAGCTGGTAGATGGAGCTAAACTCCTCCTCTTCAGTCAGAGCCGTACCGGTCATGCCGGAGAGCTTGCCGAAGAGTCTAAAATAGTTCTGGAAGGTTATTGTGGCAAGAGTCTTGTTTTCACGCTGGACGTCCACGCGCTCCTTGGCCTCAATCGCCTGATGCAAGCCCTCGGAGTAGCGGCGGCCTATCATCAGACGGCCCGTGAACTCATCGACTATCAGAACCTCGTTTTCCTTGACCACATAGTCAATGTCGAGCTTCATGACGCCATGTGCCTTAAGAGCTTGATTTATGTGGTGAGCTAGGGTAGAATTTTCTAGGTCCGCCAGATTTTCAAGATTAAAATAGCGCTCCGCCTTCGTTGTGCCGCGAGATGTGAGCGTGGATGTACGCGCCTTTTCGTCAACAATATAGTCGGCGTCAAGCGTCTCATCCTCTTCCTCCTTCTCGTCAGTGGTGGCGACCACCATGCGCTTGAGAGTGCGGACAAAATCGTCAGCCTTGCGGTAGAGGTCGGTGGACTCATCGCCCTGGCCGGAGATTATGAGCGGCGTTCTCGCCTCATCTATGAGGATGGAGTCGACCTCGTCAACGATTGCAAAGGCGTGACCGCGCTGAACCATATTCTCTTTATAGATCGCCATGTTGTCGCGCAGATAGTCAAAGCCCATCTCGTTGTTTGTGCCGTAGGTTATATCCGAATCATATGCGTCCTTTCTCTCGGCTGTCGTGAGACCGTGGACGATCAGACCCACAGACAGGCCCATGAAGCGATGAACCTTACCCATCCACTCCGAGTCACGTCGGGCCAGATAGTCGTTCACGGTGACTATGTGGACACCCTCGCCTGTGATTGCATTTAGATATGCGGGCAGGACAGCAACGAGGGTCTTGCCCTCGCCGGTTTTCATCTCTGCAATACGGCCCTGATGCAGAACAATTCCGCCAATGATCTGTACCCTGAACGGCTTCATGCCGAGCACGCGCCAGGCAGCCTCACGCACGGCAGCAAAAGCCTCCGGAAGAATATCGTCCAGACTCTCGCCATCGGCATAGCGCCCCTTGAACTCGACGGTCTTTGCACGCAGCTCATCGTCCGAGAGCGCCTGCATTTTCGGCTCGAGAGCCTCGACCTTGTCCGCTATGGGGTATATTCGCTTAAGCTCATGGTCGCTGTGCGAGCCAAACAGCTTTTTAAAAAATCCCATTATTAAATCAGCCTTTCACGCTTTTATATATGCTTAACTAATGGATTATAACATACAATTATGAACAAAAAAAGGGTAAAAACATAACATATGAGCAAATTCAGATTGAAGATATTGAAATTATAAGGTATCATATAACATTGAGAGAAAAACGAGGGGTGTCAAATATGATGAGGGTCGGTTTTGATAATGAAAAATACCTGAAAATGCAGTCCGAGAAGATTAAACAGAGGATTGCCCGTTTCGGCGGAAAGCTCTATCTTGAGTTTGGGGGGAAACTTTTTGACGACTACCATGCGGCGCGGGTTTTGCCCGGCTTCGAGGCGGACAGCAAAATAAAAATACTCAAGCAGATGCGCGACGACGCTGAGGTCATCGTTGTCATCTCCGCAAATGATATTGAGCGCAATAAGCGCCGTGGCGACCTCGGGATAACCTACGACGAGGATACACTCAGGCTGATCGATGCATTCAAATCCATCGGGCTGTACGTGGGCAGCGTCTCCATCACAAACTACCGCGGTCAGCGGGCCGCCGACCAGTTTAAAAAGCATCTGGAGTCACTGGGCGTCAGGGTTTATACCCAGCACTGGATTCCCGACTATCCGGCAAATCTGGGACTCATCGTCTCTGACGAGGGCTTCGGCAAAAATGATTACATCGAGACCACCCGCCGGCTTGTCATTGTCACCGCTCCGGGACCCGGCAGCGGCAAGATGGCAGTCTGCCTGTCTCAGCTTTATCACGAGCACAAGCTTGGTGTCAAGGCCGGCTATGCAAAGTTTGAGACCTTTCCTATCTGGAATCTGCCGCTCAAGCATCCGGTAAACCTCGCCTACGAGTCAGCCACGGCCGATCTGGACGACGTTAACATGATTGATCCCTTCCACCTGGAAGCCTATGGTCGGACGACCGTGAACTACAACCGTGATGTTGAGATTTTCCCCGTTTTGAGCGCCATGTTCACCCGCATATACGGAAATTCGCCCTATAAGAGCCCCACCGACATGAGCGTGAACACCGTTGGCTTCTGCATCACGGATGACGAGGTCTGCCGCGAAGCTTCCAGGCAGGAGGTCATCCGCCGCTTCTTTGACACTGCCTGCGCCCAGCGTCAGGGTCTTGCGGAACAGACCGAAATTTATAAGCTGGAGCTTTTGATGAATCAGCTAGGGGTCACCGTTAACGATCGCGCAGTTGTCCCGGCTGCCTGGCAGCGCGCGCAGGATACAGAGGCGCCCGCAGTCGCGATGGAGCTGGGCGACGGCTCTATAATCACCGGAAAAACCTCCTCCCTGCTCGGCGCATCCTCAGCCTGCCTTTTGAATGCGCTGAAGTATCTTGCCGGGATTCCCAGGGAAGTCACACTCATATCCCCGGCAATAATCGAGCCCATTCAACATCTCAAGGTCGAGCACATGGGCAACAGAAACCCGCGTCTGCACACGGACGAGGTGCTCATAGCGCTGTCAATCTGTGCAGTCACCGATCCCAACGCAGAGGCCGCTATGGAGCAGCTCGCGAAGCTCCACGGTGGTGAGGTTCACTCTACCGTCATACTCTCGCGAGTCGATGAAAACGTGTTCCAGAGACTGGGCATGAATTTGACCTGCGAGCCTAAATATCAGAGCAAAAAGCTCTACCACGGAAAGAAATAAGAGGTAACCCAAATGGACAAACAGCCCCCCGGCAGGCTATGGACCCGAGACTTTACCATAATAACACTCGGCACAGTAGTCTCGATGCTCGGCAACTCTGTAAGCGGCTTTGCCATAAGCCTTCTGGTGCTTGACTACACCAACAGCGTGCTTTTATACGCGCTGTATATGGTCGCGTACAGCCTGCCCAAAATTATCATGCCGCTTCTGGCAGGCCCGTATCTAGACAACTACTCGAGAAAGAAAATTATCTATCTTTTCGACTTCATCTCGTCCGGACTGTATCTCTTCATATTCCTCATACTCCGCGCGGGACTATTCAGCTATGTGCCCTTCCTTTTTCTGTGCATGATAATCGGCACAATCGACAGCGTCTACATGGTCGCGTATGAGAGCCTGTATCCCACGCTGGTGAGCCCGGGCAACTTCACCAAGGCCTATTCAATATCAAGCCTTATCTACCCTCTGGCTGCTATTATGGTTCCTATAGCCTCGTTTGTGTATGAGAATATCGGCATTGAGCCGCTCTTTATCTTCAACGCCGTCACCTTCTTCATCGCCGCCTGTTTTGAGACACAGATCAAGGCCAAGGAGGAGCAGATCAACAAGGCTCCCGAGAAAGCCAACTTTAGCTATCTCAAGCGCGAGTTTAAGTCCGGCATGGACTACATTCGCGGCGAGCGTGGCCTTATGACCATCACTACATACTTTTTTTGCACCATGATGCTGGGTTCCATGTCCGGCACTCTCTGGCTGCCACACTTCAAGTCAACCGCGGGACTCGGCGTCATGATCTACACCTATGTCATGGGCTCAAACGTCCTCGGTCGTCTCATCGGCGGTCTTTTCCACTACCGAATAAAATATAAGCCGTCGAGTAAATTCACCATCGCGCTCATTGTTTATGCCTCTATCTGTTTTTTAGAAGGTGGTTTCGTGTTTACCCCGACGGCAGTCATGATGGTAATGTGCTTTGTCTCCGGCTGTTTAGCTGTGAACTCCTATAACATCCGTATAGCCGCCACTCAGAGCTATGTCCCCAATGATTACCGCGCCAGATTTAACGGCACTTTTATGATGATTACCTCTCTTGGAACCATCGTGGGGCAGCTTCTGGCAGGATACCTCGGGGAAATCTATCCCTCACAGTATATTATAGCAGGAACGCAGATCGTTAACCTTGTATGCGTCTTCGCGATCATGTACCGCGGACGTGAGCACGTGAAACTAATATATAACCGGGAGGTATAATCGTGAAACAGCTCATGCTGGGAAGCGCTGCCCTCGCAAGGGGCGCATATGAGGCTGGCTGCAGTTTCGTGTCAGCTTATCCCGATGCCCTATCGTCAGACATAATAAAACACAGGGCTGAATACTCCGAAATCCGCAGTCAATCCGCGCCAAACGAGACGGTCGCATTCCAGTCTGCAATGGGTGCATCCCTTGCCGGCGCACGCGCCATGTCCGTCATGAGCGGCTTGAATGTCGCCGCGGACGCACTGCGCGCCGCAGCACGCACAGGCGTGAACGGCGGGCTTGTCATTGCTGTGGCGGACGACCCCGAGGACTCACTGCAACAACAGGCAAACGCGGCAGGGTTGCCGGTTTTCGTGCCCTCAGACGCCGCAGACTGTCTGGAGCTTGCAAAGCTCGCGTTTGAGCGCTCGGAGGAGCTTGACAGGCCTGTCATCCTGCAACTTTTGGCGCAGGTCGCAGCTTCAAAGGGCGATGTGGAGCAGGGCGAGAGAGCAGAGCGCGAGCTTATCCCGTATCGCAAGAGGACCGACAAATATGTGCTCTTTCCCGAAAACGATGCCCGGACATTTTGTCTGGGCTGTCCGCATCGCGGCGTTTTCTATGTCCTGAACAAGCTCTGGCTGCGGGTCATCGGCGATCCCGGCTGCTCAACTATTGCCGCCCTGCCGCCATTTCTGGCAATGGACTCGGCCTGGTGCACGGGCGCATCCATCGCGACACTCGGCGGGCTCCATGCGACACTGGGCGAGAAATCATTGCGCGACACTGTCGCCGTCATAGAAGCCCCGGCCTTCTGCCACTCTGGCATGGCGGGTCTGTTAGACCTCGTCAACAACGTCGGCGCCGGAACTGTCCTCATTTTAGATAACGGCACCGCCACAGTCGGGGGCAAGCCCAGGCCTTTCAAAGCGCCGCTGTCACTCGAGATGGTCTGCGAGGGGCTCGGGGTGGGCAGAATATCCGTCGTTGATCCCTTCGAGCTTGAGCTTTTAGAGCGCACAGTTCGCCAGGAGCTTGCGGCGGACGAGGTATCGGTGATTATTTGCCGCCGAGATTGCGCACTCTTGAGCAAGACCCCGGCTGACTTCAACCGCTATGAGGTTTACACCGACCGCTGCCGCGGCTGCCGGAGCTGCTTCAAGCTCGGCTGCCCCGCAATCATCCAAAACGGCAGGCGCGCGACCATAGACAGCAAGAAATGCGTCGGCTGCGGCCTGTGTTCGCAGCTGTGCAAGTGCGACGCAATAAGACCACTTAGAAACGGAATGGACTAAAATGGCTTATCTGAAGGAAGTCAATATTAAATACGACCTGCCCACCGCAGATCAGGCTGTCAAGCGCTGCACCTTTGCCATAGAAAATGGCAAGCGCCTCGGCGGCGGCGCGGTCAAGATTATCCATGGCTACGGCTCGTCAGGCAAGGGCGGCAGGATACGTGTCGAGGTGCGGCAGTATCTTGAGCGGCAAAAGCAACGCGGACAGATCCGTGACTTCATCCCGGGTGAGCGTTTTTCGATCTTTGACGAGTCTAGCCGCGCCGCCTTCATGCGCTGTGACGAGCTTCGCCGCGACCATGATCTGGACGCGGCGAATAACGGTATCACTATTGTGGTTCTGTAGCTCAGATTATTTTTCTGTGCGCAAACGCTCGGAAAGCGCGAGATCGGACTCCGCCATGATAGTTTTGTAGTCCGTATATACGACCTTGCCCGGCAGAGCGCCGGAGGGCTTTTTCACGAAGCGTATCTGGGTGTAGTCGACAGGCGTTTTGCCGCCGTCACGCGCCTGTGAGTAATATGCCGCGAGCGACGCCGCCTCGGCAATTGTCTGCTCGTCGGGCGTCTCGTCGTTTGCCCTTATCACTACGTGCGAGCCGTGAACTCGCTGGGTGTGAAGCCAGATATCGCTTCGGCGGGCGAGCTTCGTCGTAAGCTCGTCGTTCTGCAGGTTGGAGCGCCCTATCAAAATCTCAAAGCCATTGCTCGACGCAAAGCGCATCGGGCCGCGCGGTTTAATCTTCTGCTTACTCTCGCCTTTTGCGCGGATGATGCCGTTTGCCGCCAGCTCGCGGCGAATTTCAAGGACATCCCGCTCACTCTCCGCCCGTGCAAGCTGATCGAGCACGCTCTCAAGGTAATCGAGCTGCCCCTCACCGTCAGCAATGAGCGAGGTCAGATATTTCTCCGCAGTTATCGCCCTTTTATAGTCCTTATACGCCGCGGCAGCGTTCTGCTGCGGCGTTTTTAATGGGTCAATGGCTATCTCAACCGTGGGCGAGCCCTCGGTGTAATAGTCCTCGCAGACCAAAACCCGCGCACCCTTTTCCATGCGCCAGAGGTTCGCAGTTATGAGATCCCCGCGATGCCGAAGTGCCTCTCTGTCAACCGATTTGCGCAGCTCCTCGCGCTGCTGGGCGAGTTTTCTCGCCTGACGGTCACGCAGTGTGCGGATGTTCTTTGTCGTGCCGTGGGCGGCGCGGCGCATGCGCTCGGCGTGGTCACGGCGGGCGTAGAACGCATCAAGCAGCTCCGAAAAATCCGGCAGTGTCTCGCAGGAGGTCAGCTCACCGTACTGCCCGATGCTCATGAACGAAAAGTCGCGCGCGGCTCCCCCCTCCAATATGAGAACAGGCGTGAACTCACCCGCCGCAACGCTGTCAGCCAGAGCGTCCATCGCGGCAGGAAGCTGGGCGCGCCCGCCCGCCTTATACGCCAGCTCACGTGAAATCAGCGGGGACAGTCCGTAAAAGCTGTCCATCAGCCATCTGTCGAGCGGCACATCATCCGGAGCTGAATCTAGCGCTTGCCGACGCTCCCCGGAGCTCAGGTCGAAAAAGCAGGGCTTTGCCGGCCTCTGCGGCAGGCGGTAGATCATGCCCGGCAGAAGGCGGCGGTAGGCGTTCTCGCCAAAATCTGCGCGGCGCATGCAGTCTATTATAACGCCCTCGTTATCAACTAGTATGACGTTTGAGGATCGACCCATCAGCTCCACTATGAGCTGTTTTTTTGACTCCGAACCCAGCTCGTCGCGGGTGTCGAGCTCCAAAATGACCATGCGCTCAAACCGTGGCTGTGTGACAGAGGCTATGCGCGCGCCGGTCAGATGCTTTCGCAGAAGCATGCAGAACATGGGCGGCGCATCTGGGTTTTCCACGCGCTCGTTTGTGAAGTGTATTCTCGCCGTGCCGACTCCGGCAGAGAGCAGCAGGCGGCGGTTGCCCTGCCGCGTGTACACGGACAACAGCAGCAGATCCCGGGCGGGCTGCTGCACCTTATCGATTCTTGCGCCCGTGAGCAGCGGTGCCAGCTCCGCCGTGAGTGCCGTCAGGCATATTGCGTCCAGAGGCATTTATTCACCCTCCGTTATCATATTGAACAGCTCATGTATCCGCTCGTTCTCGCCCCTCAGCCAAAGCCAGCCGAACAGCGTTTCAAGTCCCGTTGAGGCATGATACTGCGCGAGCTCTGCGCCCTTGGGCACGGAGTTCACCTGCGCATTGCGCCCGCGTTTATAGACATCACGCTCGGCATCGCGAAGCTGCGGCAGCAAGCGCGCCGCCGCCCGCGCCTGCGCAGGCGCATTTACACGCGCGACAGTCTCACGATGCAGCTGTGTCACCGTGGCTATGCCCTGCTCGGCAAGATATGTGCGCGTCAGCAGCTCATAGACTCCGTCGCCGATGTGTGCCAGACCGAGTGTGCTTATTTTTCTGATCTCTGTGTCTGTCATAATGACTCCTTTGGTGTTAAGCGCCCCGCTTATGCGGGGCGCTTTGCTTATTATACTATCTCATCCTCGTCATCATCGTCGGTGCCAAACTCCATTTCGGCAACAAAGCGCTCGGTGGGTGCAGTTCCGTGGATATTCTGCATCTCCTGCCACTGTTGCTTGCTGATGAGAACCTGGCGGGGCTTTGAACCCTCGAAGGGTCCAACAATCCCGAGCTCCTCAAGCTGGTCTACAATGCGCGCTGCCCTGGAATAGCCCAGCTTCAGGCGGCGCTGCAGCATTGAGACCGAAGCCTGCTTCGACTCGAATATTACATCCACAGCCTGTGGCAGCAACTCGTCATAGTTTGACTGCGGCGCGCTGCTTTGCGCTGAAGAGCCGGAGTCCGAAGAGCCGTTTGAGGGTTTTTCCTCTGCGGCCTTGTCGATCTGGGCAAGAATATCGTCGCTGTAGTCAGGCGTTGTTCCTCGCTTAATGAAGTCGATGACGTCCTCCCTCTCCTCATCGGAGACGAAGGCACCTTGCACGCGCACGGGCTTGCCGATTCCGAGCGGCGAGTACAGCATGTCGCCCATGCCCACGAGCCTCTCCGCGCCCTGTGAGTCAAGGATTATGCGCGACTCCATCGCAGACGAGACCGCAAAGGCGATGCGGCTCGGGATGTTGGCCTTCATAAGACCGGTTATAACGTCCGCCGACGGGCGCTGGGTGGCGATGATAAGGTGCATTCCGGAGGCTCGTCCCATCTGGGCCACGCGGCAGATGCTCTCCTCAACGTCCTTGGAGGCAACGAGCATCAGGTCCGCAAGCTCGTCCACCACAATGACAACCTGAGGCATGGATTCGCCGCCGTTTTTCGCCTGATAGGCGTTGTATCCCGCAAGGTCGCGAACACCCGCTTCAGAGAACAGGCGATAGCGCTTGAGCATCTCGACAACCGCCCACTGCAGAGCACCGGCGGCCTTCTTGGGATCGGTGACTACCGGAACAAGAAGGTGCGGAATGCCGTTATATATGCCCAGCTCGACCATTTTGGGGTCTATCATTATGAGTCTGACCTGCTCGGGCGTTGACTTATACAGCAGGCTCAAAAGCAGCGAGTTCAGGCAAACAGATTTACCCGAGCCGGTCGTGCCGGCTATGAGCATATGCGGCAGCTTCGCGATGTTACCCACCACGCAGTCGCCGGCTATATCCTTGCCGATGGCAAAGCTCAACTTCGAGGGCGCGTTTTTGAAGTTTGCAGACTCAACTATGTCTCTCAGATATACGATGCTGACGATCTTGTTCGGAACCTCGATACCAACGGTGGATATCTTGTCCGGGATCGGAGCAATGCGTACATTCATAACACCGAGTGAGAGCGCAAGATCGCTCGACAGGTTCGTGAGTTTTGTGAGCTTGACGCCCGCGTCCAGCTCAAGGTCATAGCGCGTGACCGTGGGGCCTCTCGTGACGCCGACGATGTTCGCGGCAACGCCAAAGCTGCGCAGAGTAGTCTCCAGCCGCTCGCGGTTTAAGGCAATCTCATCCCTGCCGTCAACGGCAGCGGCACCGCCCTTGCGGAGCAGGTCGATCGGCGGAAACTCATAAGTCGGAACATTGTCCTTGGATTTTTCAATCGCATCCGTCACGGCAGCCGTCTCGGCCTCAACCTCAACACGGCTGGCCTTCTGCGCCGCCCTTGCGGGCTCTGCCGGGATGTGCATTATCTCCGGAACAGGAAACTCGATTGGCGGCGGTGTCTCAACCACCGGCTCTTCCACAGCCTCCTGCTCAGATTCATCAAAGGGATTGCCGAACTCAGCCAAAGCCTGTGCCGGGGTCTTAACCCTGGGCTTCTGAGAAAAGAGGCTCGCGCGCTCCTTTGGCTCATCAGCAATAAAAAGATCCTCCTGCACCGGCCCGTCGTCCATCGGTATGTCAATGTCGCTCTTGCGCGGCCTTTTCTCGGCCTTTGCAGGCTCTTTCACGGGTACGGGCTTCATCTCAGGCTCAGGAGCCAGCTCATACTCCGTACGCTCGCGTCCATTCCACCAGTTGAGGAGCTTTGTGAAGCTCAGGTTGGCTCCCACCATCAGGAAGAACAAAAATGCCGCCAACAGCACGGGAAATGCACCATAAACGCTGAACATTGCGTCCAGCCCCAGCGAAATTAAACCGGACAGCAGTCCGCCGCCCTCCATAGCCTTTCCGGAGGTGTACAGCGTCTTGATAAGCACCGAAAAACTGCCTGTCAGGTCGAACATTACCCGACAAAACAGCAGATGCCCGATTGCGCCGAACAAAACGGGCAGCAGCAGGATCGAGGTTAACCTCAATGTAACCGGTTTTCCGCGATGGAACGCCAGGGTCAGCCCCGCAAGGATAAGAGCGGGCGGAAAAAGATAAAACCCCCAGCCTATCAGTCCCTTTATGAGGCCGCTCAGCGCATTTATAAAAAGCGCGTCAACATCAAAATATCCGATGACGGCAAAAACAGCCAAAAATAAGCATACAGCTGCGCCAACCTCGCGCCGTATCGGCCGAGGCTGTGCCTGAGCCCGCTTAGTGCTCTTGGTTTTAGAGCCTGCAGGCTTCTTTGTACTTGTAGTTTTCTTCGCGCCCCCGGAGGAATTGCCCCGGGAGCTGCCGGAGTTATTTGCCATTTATCCGCAGTCCTTTCAGAAACCCAATGAGAGAATTATCGTCAGTATGCCGGCGCCCCAGCAGTAGTAGGCAAACCAGCCAAATTTGTTTTTCTTGGAAATGTACTTCATCAGCCAGATGGCGAGTATGCCAGAGAGCATTGCCGCCAGCATTCCCACGAGGTATGCCGGGACAAGCGCCAAGTCCACACCAGTGCCTATAGTCTTAATCAGCGTCAGAAGATTCGCGCCCAGCACGGCGGGGATGGACATTAGGAACGCGAACTTCATCGCGAAGCCGCGGTCAAGCCCCGTGGCTATACCGGCTGTGATCGTGGTTCCGGAGCGGGAGAGCCCGGGAATTGTTGCAACGCACTGGCAAAGGCCAATTATAAGCGCGTCGCTAATGCGCATACTGCGCTCATTCTTAACGCCCGGCGTCATGCGGTCGGAGACCCAGAGCATGCAGCCGGTCAAGATAAACGCGGCGCCGATAAATGCCGATTTATAGTAGAGCTGCTCCACAAAATCGTTTATCGGCAGCACCAGGGCCAGCGGCAGCGTCGCAATTATTATCATGAAAAACATCCGCGCCGAGGAGCGTTCCCCAGCAACGGGCTTGCCGTCGGCAGTCTTACCGCCGCGAAGTACGATGAATACCTCGCGCGCCATTGAGACAATATCCGACCAGTACACAGCGCATATTGAGACCAGTGTACCCAGATGCAGCAGAACGTCAAAAAGCATATGACCGTTCTCTGCCGTGGTCATGCCAAACTGATTCTGAAGCACCGACAGATGTCCGGAGCTTGATATGGGCAGAAACTCTGCTATGCCCTGAACCAAGCCCAAAAGTATTGCAGTCCAAATCGTCATTAGGCGCCCTCCTGATTATGTATACCAATGAAATATATTATCACAGTTTCCCTGAAAGGACAAGGGAAAACGCGCGGACGGGCGCTTTCATACCCGTCCGCGCAATTGTATATTATATCCTATTTCGCGCTGTAGGCTGCCAGAACTCCCTTGTAGGTCATATAGCAGTCATATTTTGAAACAAGCTCAAACGGAGCGTGCATTGACAGGACAGGAACACCCGCGTCGATGGTGTCAATGTTGCGGTTTGCCATGTACATCGCGACTGTGCCGCCACCGCCCTGATCGACCTTGCCCATCTCGCACATCTGCCACTGGACATTATTCTCGTCGAATATGCGGCGGATATAGGCAACCAGCTCTGCGGACGCGTCACTCGTGCCGGACTTGCCGCGCGCGCCCGTGAACTTGTTGAGACCCACGCCATAGTTGAGCTTGGCGACGTTTCTCTTCTCGCTGACCTCAGGGAAGTTGGAATCATAGGCCGCAGTGACGTCGGCAGAGATGCACAGGCTCTTGGAGAAGCAATCGCGGATGCGGACGTTCTGAGCCTTGCAGATTTCGTCCACGAACCACTCGAAGGCCTCGCTCTTCATGCCGGACACGCCGTCAGAGCCCGTTTCTTCCTTGTCAGCCAGGATGCAGATGCTGGTGCGCGCTGGGTTCTTCACGTCGAAGATGGCGCGCAACTCGGCATATGCGCAAACCCTGTCATCGTGACCATAGCCGCCGATTATGCTGCGGTCAAGACCGATGTCGCGAACCTCGAAGGCGGGAACCGCGGTGAGCTCTGCCGAGACCAAATCCTCCTCGGTGATCCCATAGCTGTCGTTGAGACTGCTCAGGACTGCCAGCTTGACGCGGTTTTCACCCTCGTCGGCATAGGGAACAGAGCCGATTATTATGTTTAGACCCTCACCGGTGATGCCCTCTGCCATCGTTTTCTTCATCTGGTCGGCGGCGAGGTGCGGCAAGAGATCGGAAATGACAAACTGGGGATCCTCAGGATCGCGACCGATGACAACGTCAATGACCTCGCCGCTCTTGAGCACGATAACACCGTGCAGCTCCAGCGGAATAGCCGTCCACTGATATTTCTTGATTCCGCCATAGTAATGTGTCTTCAGATATGCCATCTCGGAGTCCTCATACAGAGGAAGCTGCTTGAGATCAAGCTTCGGGGAATCGACGTGCGCGGCGGCAATAACGCAGCCCTCGCTCATGGGCTTTTCGCCGATGACCGCGAGCATAAGAGCCTTGCCCCTGTTATTGAACCAGACCTTGTCGCCGGCCTTCAGAGCCATGCCGGGGACGTACTCGGAAAAGCCCTCGTTTGCGGCCTGCTCAATGGCGAGATTGACGGCTTCGCGCTCGGTCCGCGCCTGGTTTAGATAGACCTTGTAGCCCTCGCAATAGCTGTTAACCGCAGCGACCTCGTCGGGGCCGATCAGGTCGTAACCATGCTTCTGCTCATAAAAGAGCTCTTTTCTATAATCTCTCTTCTCTTCCATTTTTAATAACCTCCTTGAAAGCGGCCTCGCATATGGCCGTGAATTCTTCTTTTGTGCCACTGTTCACCAGCAGCATATCGCAGTGCTTTATATAATAATCGTCCTTCTTCTGGGCGTTTATGCGCAGCTTTGCATACTTCCTTGTGATGCCTTCCCTCGCCATTATGCGCTCGACGCGAACCTGCTCCGGCGCTGTGACTGCGAACACGACATCGCAGCGCTTTGACGCTCCGCCCTCAAGCAGGGCTATGGCGTCTATGGCAACAAGGCTGCCGCCGTTCATTGCATGCTCGCGTATAAGTCTGTCAAGCGCCTCGCCGACCGCAGAGTGAGTTATGGCGTTTAGATCCAGCAGAGCCTCAGCGTCTGAGAACACGATCTGACCCAAGGCCTTGCGGTCAAGCTCGTCGTCCTTATAAACAGGCCCGAAGCGTGCTTCGAGAGCACGGCGGAGCTCGACACTCTCACGCGTCAGCCTGTGATAGAGCTCGTCGCAGTCGATGCAAAGTGCGTCCATGTCCTCAAGCGTGCTGAGGGCCGTCGTTTTCCCCGTGCCTGAGCCGCCGGTTATGCCGATAATGGTCATGGCGCTCTCAAGCGCCCAGGCAATTTTGTCCTCCGGCAGCGCACCCTGGCGCAGAATGCGATACGGCCTGCGGCTCATGTCGATGACCGTGGACTCCCGGCCTATGCCGCACTCGCCTCCGTCGATCACGGCCTGGATCCTGCCTTCAAAATAAGACATGACATCAGACGCGCTCCTGGAACTGGCTGAGCCGGAGGGGTTTGCCGACGGCGCCGCAAGCGGAAGCTCACAGGCGCGCAAAAGCTCGAGCGTCAGCGGATGATCAGGACAGCGCAGGCCGACAGTCTTGCCGCCTGCCCTGACAATCTCGGGCACCCCCGGCTTAGACTTGAGCACGATCGTAAGCGGGCCGGGCCAGAATTCTGATGCGAGCTCGCGCGCCTGCTCCGGCACGTCCTCGCAATACAGGCTCATCGCTTCAGCGTCGGGAACCATCAGCGACAGGGGCTTTGCCTCCGGCCTGCCCTTGACCTCATAAATCCGCTCAACCGCGTCGTGGTCCAGTCCGTTGCCCGCAAGACCGTACACGGTCTCTGTCGGCACGGCGACCAGACCTCCGCCGCGTATTATCTCAGCCGCAGACCCAATCTGAGCTTTAAAAAGCTTCGTTTCCATTTCAGTCGTCTATTGAGGCGCGCAGGCGCTCCGCCTGATCCGCAGTTATTATGGAATCTATCAGCTCGTCCAAATCCCCGTTCATTATCTGATCGATTTTATACAGGGTCAGTCCGATGCGGTGGTCCGTGATTCGCCCCTGTGGGAAATTATAGGTGCGGATGCGCTCGTTTCGCATACCGGTTCCAACCTGACTGCGGCGCTCGGCTGCAAGGGCGGCATTCTGCCGCTCGAGCTCGGCCTCGTAGAGTCTGGAGGCGAGGATTTTCATCGCCCTGTCCCTGTTTTTGTGCTGACTGCGCTCGTCCTGACACTCGACAACCGTGCCGGTGGGAAGGTGGGTTATTCTTATTGCGCTCTCGGTCTTGTTGACGTGCTGACCGCCCGCGCCGGA
>CAZHUG010000006.1:24003-55324 GCA_964535405.1 uncultured Oscillospiraceae bacterium
GAAGGTGTCAATCTGCAGCTCAGAGGGGTTTATCTCGAATTCAACCTCGTCGATCTCCGGCAGAACGGCGACGGTGGCAGTGCTCGTGTGGATTCTGCCGCCGGTTTCCGTCTCGGGCACGCGCTGGACCCGGTGAACGCCGGACTCAAACTTCAGGCGGGAATAGGCCCCCTCGCCCTCGATCATGAAGCTGACTTCCTTGATTCCGCCGAGCTCCGTCTGGTTCAGGTTTGCGATCTCGGTCTTCCAGCGTTTGGACTCGGCATACATAGTATACATTCTATACAGGCTGTGCGCAAACAGCGCGGATTCCTCGCCGCCGACACCTCCGCGTATTTCAACTATGACACCGCGGTCATCGTTCGGGTCGCGCGGCAGCAGAAGTATCTTTATCTCATCCTCAAGCTCTGCCATTCGCGCCTTGCTGCTGTCAAATTCCTCACGAGCCATCTCGCTCATTTCCGGATCAGAGAACAGCTCGCGGGCCTCATTCATGTTCTGCTCGCACATAAAATATTCGCGGCTGGCCCCGGCAATTGGAGCCAGCTCCTTTTGCTCCCTGGCAAGCTTGGAATAAGCCTCCACATCTGAGTAATACTCCGGCAAAGCCATCCTGCGCCCTATATCTTCAAATTTTTCTTCTATTTGCTTTAGCTTTTCTAACATTAGCTATAACCTCGCATATGATTTATTGATGTAGTATTTTACCACGCTCAGCCAAGTCTTACAAGCTCCGAATAAATATCTATTGCCAAAATCGAGTTTACATGTTAGGATTGCTCCGATCATTATAAGTGAGGTGCTTATAGAGTAATGGAAACGCTCATTCTGTGCCTTGAGGTTTTTTGCTGCCGAATACTTGACGTTTCGTGCGGCACAGTTCGCACCGTGCTGACTGTGAAGGAAAAAATTACACTCTCAGCAATTGTCGGATTTTTCGAGGCGTTCTTGTGGTTTGTTATTGTCAGACAGGCGCTCACCAGCGGGACCTCCAGTATCGCGGTGGCTGTCGCCTACGGAGCAGGCTTTGCCGCGGGCACTTTTGTCGGCGGAAAGATTGCGCGCAGATTTATTAAGTCAAACATTATGATGGAGGTTGTCACTACCGAGCGCAACGACGAGTTGCTTCGCGCCATTCGTGCCGCTGGCTACGCCGTCACAGTTGTAAACGTCAACTCATCTGAATACGGCGGCGAGAAGTACATGCTTTTTGCCGAAATTATCAGTAACCGCATCAATGAATTCAAAGGGCTCATACATGAGTATGACCCGAAAGCATTCATCATGGTGCAAGAAACCAAGTACGTGTATAACGGTTTCGTGAGAAAATAAAAACACGAACATATTTCAAGCGGACAGCCAAGAGGCTGTCCGCTCTGTTTTATATTCCCTCAAGCAGGGATTTCTAATCCTCAAAACAGCGGCTTGTGTGCGAAATCACAAAATCCTTTTAAATTGCTTGTCAATATCCTGCCGTGTCAGTGTCCAGGACACCGGCCTGCCGTGCGGACAATAGCGAACCTCGCCGGAGCACACGGCATGAACCAGGCGCATGAGCTCCTCCGGCTCTGACGAGCGTCCGGCCTTTATCGCCGCCTTGCAGGCAACTGTTTTGAGTATCTCTTCCCGCGCCGCGTTCTTATCCAGCCGCTTCGAACCCGCCAGATCTGCTAAAGCCTCCTCTAGCGCGGCGGAGGCCCCCGCCGGATCCAGCCCTGCCGGAGCCGAGCGCAGAATGAAATCAGTCTCGCCATATGATTCAAGCTCGAAGCCCAGACTGTTTAAAAGCTCAAGATTATCGCCAATAAGCTCCGCATCATGCGCGCCGGGCGAGATCGGCACAGGCTCGAGCAGGGCCTGGCTCATGTTCTCCGACTCCTGCTTGCAGAGCCTGTCAAATATCACCCGCTCATGCGCCGCATGCTTGTCGATGAGGATGAGCGCATCGTCCCTCTGAACCAGTATATACAGCTCCAGCGCCTCACCGATGAGTCTGAGCGGCTGTTCCTCTTCTTCAGGCTGCACACGCCCGGGCGGCTGAGTCCTGGACAAATCCTGCAAAGCGTCCCGCGCCGCGCCCGGCGCTTGCCACGCTGGTACCTGAGCGGGTTTTACGCCGGGATCCGGTGTCGGCGCATAAACCGATGTGTAACTCG
Organism: uncultured Oscillospiraceae bacterium; assembly: GCA_964535405.1. Lineage (GTDB taxonomy): Bacteria > Bacillota > Clostridia > Oscillospirales > Oscillospiraceae > Scatomorpha. Next base: position 26,160 of record CAZHUG010000006.1, read on the forward strand.
GCATATCAATGCGCGTCTGATAGTGCGTGGGCGCTTCGCGCAGCACTGTGCGGCCTTCGGACGGCGACACAGGCGGCACCGGCTGCCACGGCTGTCTTGCAGGCTGTGATTCTATCACCCGTGGCGCGCTCGCCTGAACAAGCGGCGCAGAAGGCACTCTTGGCGCGCCCAACGCACCCAGAGCGGCGTAGTAGACCGCATCGAAGACCTTTTTCTCCTCCGAAAACTTCACCTCTGTCTTGGCGGGGTGAACGTTCACATCGACTGACGCCGTGCTGAGGTCAAGATATATCACGCAGGCGGGAAAGCGGCCGACCAGAAGCGTATTTTTATATGCCTGCTCCACAGCAGCCTGAAGAAGCTGAGAGCGGATGAATCTGCCGTTGCAGAAAAAGTACTGTGCTGTGCGGCTGCCCCGACCGGCTGACGGAGCGGAGATGAAGCCCGAAACCTTCACGGGCGAGTCATCCTCCAGCGAAACGGGCAGCATTGATGCCGCAAGCTCTCGGCCCAAAAGGCTGTAGATGGCTGACTCCGCCCTGCTGTCACCTGATGTGAAAAACTCCTCCTTGCCGTCCTTTATGCAGCGAACCGATACCTCCGGCCTGCCCAAGGCACAGCGCAACGCAGCCTGCAGACAGGCAGAGCCCTCCGCCCGGTCTGTCTTCATGAACTTCAGCCGCGCAGGTGTGTTGTAAAACAAGCCTCGGATTATTATGGTCGTGCCCTGGGGGCAGCCCGTCTCGTGCATGTCCACAATATCGCCGCCCTCAAGCAGCAGACGCGTTCCGCTCCCTGCCCCGCGCTCGCAGGTGCTCAGCTCCACATGAGACACGCTGCCGATAGCTGCCAGAGCCTCACCTCGAAAACCGAGCGTCCCGATCGCCTCCAGTCCGCGCTCATCGCGCAGCTTGGAGGTTGCGTGGCGCATGAAGGCTATGCCCGCATCCTCCGGCGACATTCCAAAGCCGTCGTCGCTGACACGGATATATTCCGCACCGCCGCTGCGAATTTCAACTGTTATATTCCTCGCTCCGGCATCAATAGAGTTTTCCATAAGCTCCTTGACGACGGCAGCAGGACGCTCCACAACCTCGCCGGCCGCTATGAGATCGGCAACAAAGGGTGAGAGTATATTGATTTTTGTCATCATCTGACCTCCTGGTCTTATTGGAGACATTATAACGTAAATACATTGAATTTTCCACATTAAAATGTTAAGATATAGGTTACTAATTGTTAAAGGAACGGGCTTTATGGGATATAAACGCGAAGAAATTGCACCGGCGGACATAAACCGCCAGATTGAAATATGTGCTGCAATGCGCAGCGAGATGGATTCAAAGGCGAAAAAGCCTCTCGCCATGGTGGATACCTACGGCTGCCAGCAGAACGAAGCCGACAGCGAGACACTGCGCGGCTATCTGACAGAAATGGGCTTCGGGCTCACTGACGACGAGACCCTTGCAGAGGTCATTGTCGTGAACACCTGCGCAATCCGTGAGCACGCTGAAATGCGCGTTTTGGGAAATGTCGGTGCTTTGGTACACGCCAAGGCGAAAAATCCAGACATGATTGTGGCCGTCTGCGGCTGCATGGTTCAGCAGCCGCACATGGCTGAAAAGATTAAAAAATCCTTCCGCGTGGTTGATTTGTGCTTCGGCACGCACGAGCTGTGGAGATTCCCGGAGCTGTTGCAGCGCGCACGCCGCCACCGCGGCAGAGTGTTTGAGACAGGCCCATCCGAGGGTATCGTCGCCGAGGGCCTGCCCTCCGCCCGCGACGGCAAGGTCAAGGCCTGGGTCTCCATCATGTACGGCTGCAACAATTACTGCACCTATTGCGTCGTTCCGCATGTGCGTGGCAGAGAGCGCTCACGAGCCGCTGAGGAGGTGCTCAGTGAAGTTCGCGGACTGGTGGACGCCGGGTATAAGGACATATGCCTGCTCGGTCAAAACGTGAACAGCTACGGTAAGGATTTGGGCCTCGGCATGGACTTTGCCGACCTCCTGCGCCAGATAAACGATATCCCTGGCGATTTTCTCATTCGCTTCATGACCAGTCATCCGCGCGACGCGACGGAAAAGCTGTTTAAAACCATGGCAGAGTGCGAAAAGTGCGCACACCATATACACCTGCCCGTGCAGTCGGGAAACGACAGGGTGCTAAAGGCGATGAACCGGCATTATGACTCGGCAAAATACCTCTCACTTGTGGAGCTCGCCCGCAGCTATATGCCCGATCTCGTTCTGACCACCGATATCATAGTCGGCTTTCCGGGAGAGACTGACGGGGAGTTTGAGGATACTCTGCGCCTTGTTGAAAGGGTGCGCTACGACGCGATGTTCACTTTTATCTACTCTGCGCGTGAAAACACCCCCGCGGCCAAGATGCCCGACCCTGTCACGCGTGAGGAAAAGCAGGTCTGGTTTGAAAGGCTTCTCGATACAGCAAACAGAATCTCTGCCGAGAAGCATGCGGAATATTTTGGCCGCAGGCTCAGGGTTCTCGTCGATGGCGAGACCCAGCGTGAGGGTTTTGGCCTGTCTGCACGCACAAACGGCGGCAGACTGGTGCATCTAAAAGGCTCGCCCGACGATATCGGGCAATTTGTGGACGTGGAGATAACAGGCGGAAACACCTGGGCACTATACGGAGAAATAGTAAACTGAAAGAGGTAGAGCAATGGCTGATCTGACCCCGATGAAGCAACAATATAACGCAATAAAAGAACAGTACAGCGACTGTCTGCTATTTTTCCGGCTGGGCGACTTTTACGAGATGTTCGACGAGGACGCAGAGCGTGCCTCGCGCGAGCTGGACATTGCCCTGACCACTCGCGACAGAGGTAAGTCTAAAGAAGAGCAGACGCCCATGTGCGGTGTGCCCTACCACTCTGCCGAGGCTTACATTGCAAGGCTCATCGCCAGAGGCTACAAGGTCGCAGTCTGCGAACAGACGGAGGATCCGGCACAGGCCAAGGGAATCGTGAAGCGTGAAGTCATCAGAGTAATCACACCCGGCACGGTTACGGAGGCATCCATGCTCGACGAGGGGCGCTCAAACTATGTCTCGGCGGTATATCTCTCCGGGGACAGCGGCGCTGTGGCCTTCTGCGATATATCCACCGGCGAGCTGTGTGCCGCCGGCTTTGCCGAAAATGCAGTTGTACACATATCAAACGAGCTGGGACGTTTCTCGCCGCGCGAGACCGTTCTCTCCCTCGACGCGAACGAGGATATCGAATTGCAGATCTTCCTCCAAAAACGTCTGGGCTGTCTGCTTGAGCCGGACGGCGGGCGTTTTGAATACAAGGACTGCGCCGCCAGAACCTGCGCACAGCTTGGCGTCGAGAGCGTTGACGAGCTTGGGCTCGGCGAGCTGCCTGCTGTCGTCTGTGCCTGCGGCGCACTGATTTCATACATATCCGAGACTCAAAAATGTGACTTGAGCCACATAAACAGCCTTGACCTGTTCGAGGGCAACCGGTATATGGAGCTGGATTGGAGCACCAGACGGAATCTGGAGCTCACGGAGAGCCTGCGCAGCGGCGAAAAGCGCGGCAGCCTGCTCTGGGTTCTGGACAGGACAAAGACCCCAATGGGCGGCAGGCTTCTCCGCTCCTGGATTGAGCGTCCACTGCTGTCACCGGTTGCGATTAAGCGCAGACTCACCGCCGTGTCCGAGCTTGCCGCTGACAGCGTCAGGAGACAGGAGCTCATTTTGTGTCTCTCGGGAATAAGCGACATGCAGCGTCTTTCAGGCAGGGCCGTGTTCGGATCCGGAAATGGTCGGGATCTTATAGCGCTGGCTGCCTGCTGCGACAGGCTGCCCGAAATAAAGCGGCTGCTCTCGAATGTATCTTCCGCCCTGCTGCTGGAAACCGCAATGATGGACGAGCTTGCCGATCTGCGCTCACTCATACAGCGTGCAATATGCGACGAGCCGCCCTTTTCCGTCCGGGAGGGCGAAATACTCCGGACCGGCTATTCCGAGGAGGTTGACAGACTCCGCGATGTTCGGGACAACGGCGCGAGGATGATGACCGACCTCGAGCTCCGTGAGCGCGAGCGCACCGGCATCAAAAAACTTAAGGTCGGCTATAACAAGGTTTTCGGCTATTATATCGACGTTCCCAACAGCGCAGGCTCAGTCGAGCTGCCGCCGGAGTATATCCGCAAGCAAACGCTGGTGTCAAACGAGCGCTATTTCACGCCTGAACTCAAGGAGCTTGAAACTCAGCTTGTAAGCGCCCGCGACCGTATATGCGAGATTGAATATAACTATTTCTGCGAGGTTCGTGACCAGGTCGCCTCTCAGGTGGCACGGGTACAGAACACATCCGCACTCGTGGCACAGCTCGACGCGCTCTGCTCTCTGGCGGAGGTTTCCGAGCGCAACGGCTACACCTGTCCGGAGGTTGACATGTCCGGCGCGCTTATCATCGACCAGGGTCGCCACCCCGTTGTGGAGCACGCACAAAAGGACAGCCTTTTTGTGCCCAACGACGTGTTGTTAAACAGCAAGGATGATAGGGTCGCCATTATAACGGGCCCGAACATGGCGGGTAAAAGCACCTATATGCGCCAGACCGCGCTCATCGTGCTGATGGCTCAGATAGGCTCGTTTGTGCCGGCAAAGTCTGCCACGATCGGCGTTGTTGACCGTGTGTTCACGCGCATCGGTGCGTCCGACGACCTCGCCGCGGGGCAGAGCACCTTCATGGTTGAAATGACGGAAGTTGCCTCTATTCTCAGTCAGGCGACGAGGACCAGTCTCATAATACTTGACGAGATCGGGCGCGGAACCTCGACCTACGACGGCATGGCAATAGCCAGGGCGGTTTTGGAGCATTGCGCGGATAAGCGCAGGCTTGGCGCAAAGACTATGTTTGCGACGCACTATCACGAGCTGACGTCACTTGAGGGCATTGTTTCCGGCGTGCGCAACTATTATATAACCGCCCGCAAGCAGGGTGACGGTCTGATTTTCCTTCGCAAGATAGTCCGCGGCGCGGCTGACGACAGCTACGGAATCGAGGTTGCAAAGCTCGCAGGCGTGCCCGACGTGGTGGTGGAAAAGGCCAAGGCATATCTCAAGGAGCTCGAGTCCGACTCGCCCCGCAAACAGCTGTCTGCTTCTGTCATTGACGACAGCAGCGACCAGATGACGCTTGGCGACGCAAGCACGCAGGAGGTCGTTGACGCCATACGCGATATGAGCCTCGACACCATGAGCCCCATTGAGGCCATGAACCTGCTCTATAAATTAAAACGGAGGCTTGACGGCTGATGAGCAACACCAATATGCGCCCAAGTTTCCAAAGTGACATGACCCGCAAGGAGTTAATTGCCGCGGCGATATATCTGCCTATGCACATTGTCGGCGTGCCGATACTTATTAACCTCTTGCCGCTGGAGCTTCTCGAGCGGCTTGGCAACGCCACAGTAAACGCGATATACTACGGAATCGGTTTTCTTGTATTGCTGTTTTTGATGCGCGGCTTTCTGCGCCGCGATTTTGACAGCCTGCTAGACAGGCTTCCCTTCTCAATAATAAGCATCATATCCGGCTATTTCCTGAGCTTCCTGCTCGCCCTCGCGCTCACACTAATTACCCAGGCTCTGGGCGTCTCGCTTGACAGTAGCCCGAATAACGATGCCGTCAGCGACATTTTAGTGCTGGAATACAACAAAATGTTCGCTGTTTCGGTCATGCTCGCGCCCTTTGTTGAGGAGATTTTATTCCGTGGTCTGCTGTTTGGAGCAGTCCGGAAAAAAAGCCGTGTCGCCGCATATATTATCTCTATTCTTGCCTTTTCGATATATCATGTGTGGCAATACGCAATCATCGACCCCAGCGCGCTGATCTATATTCTCAGTTACATCCCCGTCTCTTACGCTCTGGCGTGGTGCTATGACCGGAGCGGCACAATTTGGGTGCCCATCGGCATGCACATGCTCAATAACGCCATCAGCATGTCTGTACTGCGTGGGCTGTAAGAGTCCGGGCTTTTAAAAAACTATCCCCGCCGACCTTTGTGGTCAGCGGGGATTTTCCCTTTAATATATCAGACTGCGCTGTCTGCCGTTTTTTTCTTGCGGCGCTTTGAGCTTATCCAAAGCCCGGTTATGAGCCCGAGCCCCAGAACAACCGCTCCTATACCTACCAGAACCGCCGCGTTCGATGGCGGCTGCTCGGCTGAGTAGATGCTGAAGCTGTCGCCCTCGACGTCAAAAATCGCATAGCGTCCGGAGCTGCTGTACTTCACATGCTTCCAGCCGTCACCGTCGTCCAGGTAGATCACAACCTTGGAGAGTCTTCCGTCAGTCTCCGGAATCAGGTAGTGGACTGTGTGAAGCTCGTCATCGGCTGCGTTTCCGCTCACTGAAGCGGATATGGTCTCCAGCGGTGTGAGACCGCTCGATACCTCCAGCGGAGCCTGCTCAAGTCTGGTGGTTGACACCACGGCTCCGGGCAAATATCTGCCCTCTACCAGCAGAATTGGCCGCTGTGCGTCACCGCTTGTGTCCTCGCTCTCCAGTGTCGATGCCAATGATATGTACTCCGCGCGAAGCAAGCGGCTGAAGGTCAAGTTATCAGGGTCGAACTCGGGCCAGGAGCCGGAATAGCCCTCACGCTCGGGTACTTCCGGAATTTCCGACGCATCGATGCTCCCGCCGTATTCAAATCTCACCTGTTTTATAACCCTGCCGTTTGCCTCAAAGCTCAGCGTCATATCGGTGAGCTCAGCCGGCGCCGCATCCATCGCTATGAGACTCTCGAACGAGACCGGCTCAGCCGCTCCGGAATAGCTTATTCCATCTATGCCATGCAGCCTGTCGGACACGAAAATGTTGCCTAAAACGTCGGCATCCTTTTCCAGCGTTCCGGCGATTGCTCCTGCGCCCTCTGTGGCAGACTCAACTATCACGAGTGAGCGGCAGCCATAGACCCTCGTTCCGCTGCCGACAATTCCGCCGACATTGTCCCCACCCGAGAGTGTGCACATCGCCCAGCTGTCCCGTATGGCGGTCATCGACCGTCCGGCTATGCCGCCGACATTATCCCCGCTCTCGCTCGACGCGGAGCCGAAGCCGAAGCAGCTCACGACAGAGCCCAGATCCATATAGCCCACGACGCAGCCGACGCCGCTTTTCTTTGCCTTGATGTCACCATAGTTTGTGCAGTTTTTCAAAACGCATTTGCTGAGAAACGAGCTCATGCCTCTCGAACCGGTCACGTCACTTTCGGGGTCGAAGTCATATTCAATTGCCATCGCACCGGCAATGCCGCCGACGTTTCTATCGCCAAAGATCACGCCGAGGTTGGAGCAGGAAACGACCTTGCCCTCGGTGCTATTGTCCTCTTCCTCCGAAATATCCGTGAAATTGCTGCCCAATGAGATATCGCCCAGCCCCTGCACTGTATCGACAAGCAGGAGCATAACGATATTGAACTGATCATTCACGGCACGCAGATCCCCGAGCAGAACAGTGCCCGCATTTGCCATCTCGCTGTTCAGGTCCTTCAAGCCGTCCGCCATATCGCTCAGATTTCCGCAGAGGCTGTCGACCTTCTGGCTAAACTCACTGCCCAGCACGGGAAACTGAATATCCGGCTCACCGGCAATATAGCTGATTGCAGCGCGCAACTCAGAGACTGCATCAGTGAGGCTGTTAGCGGCGGCCTTCAGGAATGTGAGCGCAAAGCCCAGATCCTTGTTCAGCTTCTGCACCGCCTCGGAGACATATGGTGCCAACGCATCCACAAGCTGTTCCGTCGCGGAGATGATGTCCCTGACTGAACTGCCCGCGGTGAGCAAGTCGGATATCAGGTCTGAAAGAAGCGCGGGAACATCCTCGGCGGAGCCAAGATTGAGCGAATTTTTCAGCGCTTCGAAATTAGCGCGGGCAGAGTCCATTGCCGCCGAGAGCTCGGCCGAGCGGATGTTTATTATATCCGCCATGTCCTCGACAATTGCCCAGTCGCTCTTGCGCTGAAAACTTGCAGAAACTAAGGCAGCCTCGCCGGAGGCGGGCATGACAAATGAATAGGTCGTGCCCAAATCATCCATGCGACTGGGTGCAATATCCTCATAGCCCTCGGCACTGTCCTTCACGATGCTGAGATTAAAAAGCTCATATCCCTCGTCAGGCTTCACCGCAATGGTCACGGTCTGACCCGCGGCGGCGTTCTGCTGCTCTGTGGAGATATAGCCGCCGCAGGTGGACGAGAGCACAACGCGGTCTGTGTAGCTGTCGTTGGGCGCGAAGCTTGCGCGAACCACGGTATTCTTCGCCTTGGCGTTCACAGGATCTGTGATTGGGTCTCCGCTCAGAATGGGCATCTCGAAGCTGTACGTCCCATCCGGGTTTGCTGCAAGCTCCAGCTGCGCGCCATCGGCATCCCAAACCTCGATTGAATTGAGGCTGTAGCCCGCGCCCGGTGTCACGGTAAGCGTGACAAGCTGTCCCGCGGCGGGGTTTAGGGTGCTGGCAACAAGCCTGCCGCCTGTTCCGGCGGTGATGCTCAGAAGATTGTGGTCTGTTTCGTCGTAGACTCCCGACTCCATTTTCTCGACCAGTGCAAGATCGGCATTTGCGCGGCGCAGATACTCCAGAGATGCCGCAGCAGCGCTCCCCGCCCTTTCAAAGTGTTCAAGTATAATAGGCAGGGCATCAACGACATAGCCGACGCGCTCACCAATGTCGTTCACCGCCCCCATTGCCCCGTCCACAAAATCCACGGTACCGCTTGCGATGAAGTTTAGGTCCTTCGCCGCCCCGCCCATGCTGCCGGAAACGGCGTTGAGTCTTGCGGAAATAGCCTCGCTTGAGCCCTGAGCATCCAGAAGCGTCTTGTCGAGCAGATCATGCAGTCTCCCGAGTCCATTCACAAGGCTATCTATGCCGGAGGCAGACAGGTCAAGCGTGAGGTATGGTTCCATCTGGCCGACTATACCGCCGACCTCTTTGCGTCCGTTCACATAGCCCATATTCACGCAGTTTATCATGTATCCGGACTGTCTTCCGGCTATGCCGCCGACATTGTAGCCGACGTGCGCATAGCCGACTGTGCCGGAATTTGTGCAGCCCACTATAATACCGGAGCTGTGACCGGCAATGCCGCCGGTATCCGTAAATTCGCTCAAGTTTTCTGTCGAGATCAGATTATCCAGATTGAGTTCCGCAAATGCAAAGTCGGGAACCTCACTGGTGACGTTTATTGCGGCGCTGTTGTCACTGCCGGAAATTTTGCCGAGGTTGCGACCGGCAATGCCGCCGGTATAATGCTCAGCATAGACGGCGCCATAGCTGCGGCAATCCTCAACTACTCCTGTCTGCTCGTTTGCGCCGACTATGCCGCCGACGGTGATGAGCCCCTCAACACAGCCGGAGTACACGCACCTTAATATCTTGCCGGAGTTGTTGCCCGCGATGCCGCCGACGTATTGGGCAGTGCCACCCGGCGCAACCGTGCCGAGCACGGTGAGATTTCGCACCTCGCCGCTCTCCTGTATGTACCTGAACAGGCCCATGTGTGAGCCGGAATAGCTGATATCGAGACCCGAAATCGTATGCCCGTTACCCTCAAAAATGCCGCCGAAGGTGGGAATTGCCTCAAACTCAAGCTCTGCGAGGTCAATATCGGCAGTCAGGACCACCGTCACACCGCGGCTCCAGGTATCCAGCGCGCATTTATCCGACAGCTCCATAAGCTCCTGCGCCGTCTCCACGTAGTAGGAGTTTCCTGAGTCCGCAAGCGTTGATACGGGCAGCAGCGACAAGCACAGAAGGACAGCCAACAGTCCGGCGGCGAGTCTTTTACTTTGCATGACAGTCAGCCTCCTCCCTATCTAACAAATCCTTCACATCATCCGGCTCAGCTTCAAGCCGCTCACCCGACTGCACCACCGCCTCAAGCGAGCCATGAAACACACCGTAGACCTCGGCATCGATATATCCCGATATCTGCCCGCGCACACGTCCGCGAACCTTTATCTGGCTGCCCTCCACGCGGGTCAGCTCAGGTTTTTTGGTCTTAAACTGTGTCTTTTCAATCAGCAGGTCGCCGAGCAGCAGTATCTGCGGCAGCACACCCATGACAAGGAAGATGGATATCAGCGTTCCGCGCCCCAGGCAGGTGCCGATTGAGGAAATCGTGTTGTCCGAGGTCAGACGCCCGATAATAAAGCCTGCCGAGGCGAGCATCGTTCCGGAGGTTATGACAGTCGGGAATGACTGGTTCAGCGCCTGAACAATTGCCTGCTTGATGGGCATCTCCTGCTTGAGTGCAATATAGCGGTTCGAGATTACAATCGCGTAGTCAATGTTTGCGCCCATCTGTATGGCGCTGACAATGAGATAGGAGATGAAAAACAGGTTGTTGTCCGTGAGATACGGCACGGAGAAGTTGATCCATATGCTGCTCTGAATCACGATTATTAAAAGCACCGGCAGACCCACGGAGCGGAAGGTAACAATCAGCACCGCAATGACAAACAGCGCCGAGAGTATGCTGATAAGCAGGTTATCCTCGGAGAAGGACTCCTGAAGATCGCGCTCGTTCACGGACATGCCGACGAGATATGCCTCGTCATAATACTTGCCTGAGACCGCGTGTATGGTGTCGAGAAACTCGAAGGTCTCCTCCGACTCCTCCGGCAGATTCAGATATATGAGAAAGCGCGACCAATGCTCGCCCTCAAGCTGATCCTTGGCAAAGTTGAGCAGAGAATACAGCTCATCAATTTCCTCGTCCAGCTCGCGGTCGAGGCTCACGAAGCCCCCCTCCTTCTGATCGTAGAGGTACAGGAACATGTCAATGAGCGGCACGTTATACTGGTCTATATCGGCGACTATCCGCCCATAGTCCCCCTCGCGGACGGCATAGCCCATATAGAGCAGGCGCACAGTCTCTATGTCCTGATCCGTGAGCTCGGCAAACTGGCGCGGTGAGAGTGCGGATGTGACGGTGTGACCGTCCATCGCCTCGGTATTGGCAAGGCCCATCGTGCTCTCGATCTGGGCGTAGGTCTCAAGCTCGCCTAAAAGCTCCGCTTCAGTTTCGTAATTGCCGGAGGGCACGATGAGCGCCAGATAGTTCTCACTTCCGAAGGTCTCGGTTATGAGCTTATCGGCGATTTTATTATCATTTTGCTTTACAGTGTCCAGGGTACTGTAGCCGTAGACATACGGGCAGCGCGAAGAGAACACAAAGGCGCACACGACGACAACTAAGAAAATCGGTGGAATTATATATCTGGTTTTAACCGCAAGCCTGCCCCAGGCGTCAATTTTTGGCACGAAGCTCCTGTGCGGTGTGCGATCGATGAGCTTTGAAAACAGCATCAGCAGTCCCGGCATCAGCAGGAACACCGAGAGCATGCTCATGACGATGGCCTTGATGAGCACTATACCCATGTCGTAGCCGAGGCCGAAGTGCATCAGCGTCAGTGCCGCCAGACCAGATATCGTTGTCAGACTGGAAGCGCCTATCTCCGGAACGGCCTTTCTGAGTGCTGCAATGACCGCTTCTCTGGCCTTTCTTGTCTTGCGCTCCTCTGTATAGCGGTGGCATAAAATTATGGCATAGTCGATCGCCAGAGCAAGCTGCAGAACAACTGCAATGGAGTTTGTTATGTACGAAATTGTCCCGAACAAAAAGTTCGTGCCCATGTTGAGCAGGGCCGCCGCAATAAATGTTATGAGCAGAACGGGGATCTCCATATAAGTCTGCGAGGTGAAAAGCAGCACAGCGATTATAATGATGATGGCGATGAGCAGAACAACCTCCATCTCCTGACCTATAATCGTTTCAAGCGGATTGCCAACCTCAGTGCTCACATAAAGGTCATAATCCGCCAGCTGCTCACGTATATCGTTCATCGCCCCTGCGCTTATATCGTCCGATTCCGTGGCGTCAAATGTCACGGTGAAAAGGGCACAGGCATTTTTATAATGGGAGTCCGTATCGTCAAACACGACCATATGTACGCCCTCAATCGCCTCGACCTCGCCCACCAGCGCGAGTGCACGCTCATATGAGATATTGGCGAGCATGACCTTCGCCGTCGCGTACTCAATAAACTCCTCGTCCATGATGTTCAAGCCCTGCCTCGTTTCAGTTCCTGGGTCAAGATAAGCGGTCAGATCCTCGTTTATTTCAACCCAATTGCGTGAAAAGACCGAAAAAATAGCCGCAATTATGAAGACAAGAAAAAAGATGTTCCTCTTGTCTACAATAAACGTTGCGGCCCTTTCCATAAAGCTTCCATTGTTTTTTCTTCTCATACACAGGCTCACTTCCACTGAATTTGCCGTTTTTTTAACACAGTTTTAGTCTGGCACTGACAAAAGCTTCCGTCAACTCGCATTATATTCGGCAGATATTAGAGCAGGATTAAATCCTGCTCCCGGTATCTTCAATCAGCGACTCCGCGCACTTCATCCCGTCCACTGCCGCGCTTGTTATTCCGCCGGCGTAGCCCGCGCCCTCACCGCAGGGATACAGTCCGCGCAGACTGCTCTGTCTGCTCTGGGCACTCCTTATTATGCGCACAGGCGAGGACGAGCGTGTCTCCGGACCGGTCAAAACCGCGTCGGCATCGTCAAAGCCGCGCAGCTTGCGCCCCAAAAGCGGCAGAGCCTGGGTCATGACCGAGCTTACTTCATCCGGCAGCAGCTCGTGCAGCTCGCCCCAACGAACACCGGGCTTGTAGCTCGGCTTCACCGAACGCGCGGCGCGGCTTGGCCTCCCGGCGAGAAAATCGCCCACGAGCTGAGCCGGTGCGCAATAGTTTCCCCCGCCGTAGGCAAAAGCGCGACGCTCAATTTCGCGTTGCCAGTACATGCCGCCGAGCACGCCCGGATGCGGAAAATCCTCCGGCCTGAGCGAGACGAGCAGCGCCGAGTTTGCGTTTTCGCCATTGCGCGCGTGATAGCTCATGCCATTTGTCACAAGCCCGCCCGCCTCACTTGCCGCCGCGAAAACCTCGCCGCCCGGACACATGCAGAAGGTATATGCACTGCCCCCGTCGGGCAGGTGGACCGAGAGAGCGTAGTCCGCAGGAGGCAGCAGACCGCCGCGCTCCGCGCCGTACTGCGCCCTATCTATGCTCGACTGCAGGTGCTCTATTCTCGCGCCCATCGAAAACGCCTTGGGCTGCATGGGCACACCGAGCTTTTCCAGCCAGACGAAGGTATCCCGCGCACTGTGCCCTATGGCGAGAATGAGACTCGTGCAACGAAGCTCATACTCCCCGTCCGGCGACAAAACGCGCGCGGAGTAAAGCTTATCGCCGTCAATATTGAGTCCCGTGAGCTTGTGGCAGAAGCGAAGCTCGCCGCCGAGCGAGATTATCTCCCGGCGTATGTTTTCGACTACGCCGATGAGCAGGTCTGTGCCCACATGCGGCTTTGCGTCATAGGCAATGCTTGCGGGTGCGCCGTGCTCGACAAGCTGGGATAGCACCCAGCCGATGCGCATATCCTTCGTGCCGGTGTTGAGCTTGCCGTCGGAAAAAGTGCCTGCGCCGCCCTCACCGAACTGCACATTGCATTCCGGATCAAGCTCACCGCCGTTTTGGAAGCGTTCGATCTTCTTTTTGCGCGTCTGCGCGTCCGCACCGCGCTCCAGAACGATCGGGCAGAGTCCGGCACGGGCCAGCACCAGCGCCGCGAACATGCCCGCCGGGCCGAAGCCCGTGACAACAGGGCGAGCGCCCCGAGCCTGAACCCTTGGTATATCATACCCGGGACTCTGCTCCTGAGCCTCGCCCCGCAGACGGACAGCGGCAGAAAACAGCCAGTGTATGTTCTGCTTTCTGCGCGCATCCAGTGATTTTTTTATTATTGTGAGCTGCTCAATATCCCGCGGGGCTACACCGAGCTTCTGCGCCGCCAGCTCCAGAAGCCTTGCCTCGTCCTCGCCGGGCTTGAGCACCAATCCGCTTACAGTCTTCATTTTCCGAGCCTCCCCGCCAGTCTGCCGCTCGACCATGCCCACTGAAGGTTATAGCCTCCGCAGTCGCCGTCCACATCCAAAACCTCACCACAGGCGAAAAGTCCCGGCACGATGCGGCTCTCGAGAGTTTTGGCGTCGAATTCCGAGGTTTTTATGCCGCCAACCGTGACCTGTGCGTCCTTGAAGCTCTCCGTTCCGCGAACGGGCAATGTAAACTGCTTGCAGGACTCCACAGCGCGGGCAATATCCTTATCGCTAAGCTCCGCAAGCCGGGCGTTTGCGTCAAGCTGGGCGTACTTCACCACCATGCGTCCGAGGCGATTGTGCAGAGCGCCTGTGAACAGCTCCCCTGCCTGCAGCTCGGGCGCAGCCCCTCGCCTATCGCAGAGCATGCTGTAAACCTCGCCGGCGGCGTAGGCGCGCAGGAGGTCAATTTCGAGCTCCATTTGTCTGTCACCGGCTGTCGAGACCGCTCTCGAAAGGTCAAAGGCCGCAGGGCCGGAGACTCCGTTTTCCGTAAACAGCAGTTCACCCCCGCCCTTTGCCGTCTCGCGCCCGCCCTCTCGCAGAGTCAACGCGCAATCGGCCTTCACACCCTTGAGCGAGCGCGGATAGCCTGTTCCCGTTGTAATCTGCACCAGCGCCGGGTGAAGCGTGGTTCGTGAGTGACCAAGCGCCTTTAAAAGCTCGTAGCCGTCCTTGACTCCGCCAAGCTTTTCGCCCGCCATTCCGCCGCAGGCGACAATAAGGGCATCCGAGCGAAACTCGCACTCGTCCGTCACGACGACAAACGAAGCTGGGGCTCGGCGGATTTTCTTGACCGGCGACAGGACGCGCAGCTCAACTCCGGCGGCCTCCAGTGCGTAGCGCAGCACGTCCACAACCGAATTTGCTGAATTTGACAGCGGGTACACTCTGCCGTCCGCCTCCTCGACGGTCAAAAGGCCGAGGCCGCGGAAGTACTCGCGCATCGACTGCGGAGAAAACGCGACAAGAGCAGGGCGGATAAAGCCCGGCTCCTCGCCGTGATATCCGCCCCTGCCCGCATTCATATTACTCAAATTACAGCGCCCGTTTCCGCTCGCCATGAGCTTTCGTCCCGCTCTCGCCTGGCGCTCGAGAAGGATCACATCATGCCCCGCCTGCCGCGCGGACAGCGCCGCTATCATTCCGGACGCTCCGGCTCCTATAACAGTGACTTTCATTGCCTTGCCTTGAGTACGGACAAAATTTCGGCAAGAAGCTCGGACTCGGACACAGTAGCAGGTTCCCCAGCCGCCGGAGCAACTTCAAGCTCCTGCGTCTTTTTATGGGTAGCAAGCCTCTCATAGGCGCGGTTTATGGTGCGCACCAGCATGAAAACGACAAAGGCCATGATAAGAAAATTCACGATGGAGGAGATGAAGTTTCCATAGGTAATCACAGCCCCGCCCAGATTCACAGACAGGCTGGAGAAGGAATCTGTCTTGACAAATATGCCGACAAAGGGCATGAGAATGTCGTTGACCAGAGAGTCGATGATTGCCTTGAATGCCGCGCCCACGATGACGCCAACTGCCATATCCATGACATTGCCGCGGGCTATAAACTCGCGGAACTCCCCCCAAAAGCTCTTTTTACTTCTCATTTTCTTACCTCCATACGTCTATTATTTGATATAAAATGCAGTTTATTTTCTCTTCAGCTTGCGCTTGGTGCCGTCTTCATCGACAATATAGGTGTTCTCCAGCGTTGCCTCGGTGCTTTTGCGCCACTGCGCCAGATATTCCTTGCGCAGCTCGAGGCGCTCGTTTTTTTCCTCTTGGCTCAGCTCTCGCTCACGCGAAATTCGCGTTAGCTCGCTGATTCTGTCCATTCTTTCCTTTTCCATTATCCACCTCAGTTGCGCAGAGCGTTCATCGGCGCCGGAATCCGCCCGCCGCGGGCGATGAAATCCGCGCTGGAATATTCGTGTACGGACATTATCGGAGCACTGCCCAAAAGTCCGCCGAACTCGACCACGCCGCCGACGTCCATGCCCGGTGCGGGTATGAGACGAACCGCGGTGGTTTTCGAGTTTATCATGCCTATTGCGGCCTCGTCTGCAATAATCGCTGAAATCGTCTCCGCCGTTGTCCTGCCCGGCAGGGCTATCATGTCCAGACCGACGGAGCAGACACAGGTCATCGCCTCCAGCTTGTCCAGGGTCAGCGCACCGGAAGCGGCCGCGGCGATCATGCCCTCATCCTCCGAGACCGGGATAAACGCTCCCGAAAGCCCGCCGACGTGTGACGATGCCATGACCCCGCCCTTTTTAACCGCGTCGTTTAGCAGTGCCAGAGCCGCCGTCGTGCCATGAGTGCCGCAGACCTCAAGCCCCATCTCCTCTAAAATCCGCGCCACGGAGTCGCCCACCGCGGGCGTGGGCGCAAGAGAAAGATCGACAATGCCGAAGGGTACGCCCAGTCTGCGCGATGCCTCCTGAGCGACGAGTTGACCCATGCGGGTGATCCTGAAGGCGGTCTTTTTTATCGTTTCAGCTACCACGTCAAAGGGCTCTCCCTTCACAGACAGCAGGGCGTGGTGAACAACTCCCGGGCCGGAAACGCCCACGTTTATCACGCGTTCAGGCTCCGACACGCCGTGGAACGCACCCGCCATGAAGGGATTATCCTCCACCGCGTTGCAAAACACGACGAGCTTGGCGCAGCCAAAGCCGCCCCTGTCGGCTGTAAGCCGGGCGGTTTCCTTTATAGTACGGCCCATGAGCGCGACCGCGTCCATGTTTATTCCGGCCTTGGTGGAGCCCACGTTCACGCTTGAGCAGACAAGCTCCGTCTCCGCCATCGCCTGCGGAATGGAAGCAATCAGCCGACGGTCAGCCGGGGTCATGCCCTTCTGAACCAGTGCAGAAAAGCCGCCTATAAAGTTGACGCCCGTCTCGGCGCGTGCCCTGTCCAGTGCACGGGCGAACGGAACATAATCCTCGGTATTTGACGCGCCTGCGACAAGCGCTATCGGCGTCACCGAAATGCGCTTGTTGACTATGGGAATGCCGAACTCTGCCTCAATATCCTCGCCGGTCTTGACAAGATCTCGTGCCGAATTTGTAATCTTGTCATATATTTTCCGACAAGCAGCCTTGGGGTCGGGATCACAGCAGTCCAAAAGGGATATGCCCATCGTGACCGTGCGAACGTCCAGGTGCTGCTGGTCTATCATCTCAATAGTCTGTAGTATCTCACTGCGGTTAATCATAGTAATCCTCCCGGATGCGCCCTGCCTTTAAATCTTGTGCATGGCGTTAAAAATTTCCTCACGCTGGATGCGAATTTCCAAACCCAGGCTCTCTCCCGCAGTTTTCAGCGCAGCGGCAAGCTCCGCAAACGGTATCTCGCAGGCGGAAGCGTCCACAAGCATGATCATCGTAAAGTACTCCTGTAAAACGGTCTGGCTTATGTCGAGAATGTTCACGCCGCACCCGGCGAGTATTTGGCTCACATCCGCGATTATGCCAACCCTGTCACGGCTTATAACTGTTGCAATTGCTCTCATAATAATTCCCCTTTCAGGACATGGTTCCCAGCTCATCGAGGTTGCACTCGAAGGCTGGCGCGAAGTGCTCCAGGAAATAATCTGCCTCGGGCAGATTCATGGATTTAATTCTCGCGAGCGTCTGAGCTTCTGCTGACAAAAACTCCATATTGCCAACCTTGCGCTCCTCCACACACTTTACATATGCGGAGATGCGGTCGGCAGCTTTTATGAGCGCTTTTGCGTCGTCCCCCATATCCTCATTCAAAATGGGCTCATATGAGGCTTTGAGCTCCAACGGGAGCATATTTACCAGCTTTTCAACAGCGATCCGCTCCACCTCGTGATATGCCTCGCTTATTTCCCCGCTGTGGTACTTGATCGGCGTCGGCAAGTCACCCGTAAGTATCTCCGACGCGTCATGATACAGCGCGGCGGTCGCAAGCGCGTTCGGGTCGCAGTCGCCTTTGAACACATCCCGGCGAATCACGCCGAGGCAGTGCGCGATGACCGCCACCATGTGGCTGTGCTCCTGAACATTTTCAGGCAGGGCATTGCGCATAAGCCCCCAACGCGATATATGTCGCATGCGTGAAATAAGAGCAAAAAATCCACTCAATTCGTCAAGCCTCCTCCGCTTCGCCGGCTTTCTCCACAGTATCTACAATTATGCGTTTATCCTTCCACTTACCGCTAAAGAAGCGCGTATAAGTGATTACTATCGCCACACACCAGCCAACGGGCATTGTCACCCAGACTGCGGAATAGCCATAGTCGAACAGATAGACCAGGCCGTAAGCGCAAAGCACTCGAGTTGCCAGTGTGGCAATGCTTGATGCTGTCGTCCAAATTGCATCGCCTGCGCCCTGTAGAGTTCCGCCCGTGGGCATATACGCTGCGAAGAGCACAAGCGCAAAGCTCATGAAGCGTTGGAACTCGATTGCCATCTTCCTCGACTCGCCCGTCAGCCCAAAAAGCGTTGAGAAGCTGGGCGCTATGAAGTACATCACCGCCGAGATAAAAGCGCTGGCACAAATCGACATGATGACACTTGCCTTCCAGCCTCGCCTCACGCGGTCGAGCTTCGCGGCACCCACGTTCTGACCTGTGAAGGTGGACACACCCATGTTCATGCCAAAAATCGGAACCAGTGCGTAGTTTTCCATGCGGTTGCCGACGATAAAAGCGTTCATGAGATCCGTTCCAAAACCGTTTACAAGCCTCTGGATGAAGATATTTCCAAATGAAATGACGGCCTGCTGTATGATTGCGGGAATACCGAGCTTCAGGGAAATGTTAAAGCGCTCCTTGTCGAAGCAGAACTCTCCCTTTTTGTATTTAAAAAGATCATATTTCCTGAATAAATATATGAAGCTAGCCAATGCACTGGCGGCCTGGGCAATGACGGTTGCTATCGCAACACCCGGAACTCCCCAGCCAAAGCTGATAACAAAAACCAGGTCCAAAACCGTGTTCAGCACCGTGCTGATGATAAGAAAATACAGCGACGCGTGGCTGTCGCCAACGGCACGCAGAATACCGGACACGGCGTTGTATGAATATTGGAACACCAGGCCCAGGGCATAGATGGCGAAGTATGCAACTGCCATGTCGCTGACCTCAGGGTCAACAACCTTCATGAGATTTACTATAAGCGGACGCGCAAAAATGCTGCCTACCACGGCCAGCACCGCGCCCAAAATACTCATAGATATTATCTGAGTTGAGGCTGCGCGCTTCAGCTCTTCAAAGCGCTTGGCTCCATAAAGCTGAGCAATTTGGACAGTGCCTCCGTTACCAAGACCGATACATATCGCCAAAAACAGGAAGACCAGCGACACGCCGCCGCCGACTGCCGCCAGGGCGTTATTGCAGGCCTCCTCGGTTGCTCCGCCGAAGTTTCCGACAACTATGCCGTCAACCGTGTTATAAAGCTGCTGCAAGAATTGTCCGAGCATAATCGGAAATGAGAAGAATAATATCTCTTTCCACTCAATTCCCTGGGTCATATCTCTTTTGTTAATCATTTTGTTCTCTCCTTATACCGTAACGTATATTGTATCATGTCGGGATACCGCAATGCAATAGACGCAACCGTCACATCGGGCGATTTTAGAGTTTCGCCAAAAGAACGCCGCTTAACAAAAACATTTCTGTTTGGAAGATGCGCTCGCCCTCCGGTTCAACTGCGTTTATGTTACAATTTACCTCCTATATCATGATTATGAACAAAAATACCACTCTCTTTCTTGCATTTTGACCATTTTGGTGTTATAATTAAATTTCGTGAAAATCGAGGAATTATAAGGATGTGAGTGCCTTGGACAAGCTTAGAAATATAGCCATTATCGCGCACGTTGACCACGGAAAAACCACCATGGTTGACGAGATGCTGAAGCAATCAGGTGTCTTCCGCGAGCACCAGGAGGTCGCAAATCGCGTCATGGACTCCGGTGATCTGGAGCGCGAGCGCGGAATAACAATTCTGGCAAAGAACACCGCCGTTCGCTACGGCGATACAAAAATAAACATAATAGACACCCCCGGTCACGCCGATTTTGGCGGCGAGGTCGAACGTATTCTGAAGATGGTCAACGGCGTTATCCTGCTTGTTGACGCAGCAGAGGGGCCCATGCCCCAGACCCGCTTTGTGCTGTCTAAGGCCCTGGATCTGGGACACCCGGTCATCGTGGTGCTCAACAAGGTTGACAGACCCGACCAGCGTGTGCTTGAGGTTGTTGACGAAGTGCTTGAGCTTCTCATGGACCTCGGCTGCACGGATGCGCAGCTCGACTCCCCTATGCTCTTCTGCTCGGGCAGGCAGGGCACCGCATCCTACTCTCCCGACGTGCCGGGCACGGACTTCAAGCCCCTGTTCGATACTATTATAGACTACATTCCGGAGCCGGTCGGTGACAAGGACGGCCCGTTCCAGATGCTCGTCTCCTCCATTGACTACAGCGAATTTGTCGGACGCATTGCCATCGGCCGCATCGAGCGCGGCTCAATACACGACAATGATGAGATTGCAGTCTGCAACTTCCATACTCCCGACAAGTCACACAAGGCCAAGGCCGTCTCCATGTATCAGTTTGAGGGCCTGCAGCGCGACCCGGTGAAGAGTGCCGGCGTCGGAAACATCATCGCCATGAGCGGAATCGGCGATATAACCATCGGCGACACGATTTGCGTGCCGTCCTGCATAGAACCCATTGAATTTGTCAAGATTTCCGCCCCCACGATTGAGATGACCTTTGCCGTCAGCGACAGCCCCTTCGCCGGTCGCGAGGGCAAGTATGTCACCACTCGTCAGATACGCGACCGCCTCTTCCGCGAGACCCTCAAAGACGTGTCGCTGCGCGTCTCCGAGTCCGACGGCGCAACAGACAATTTTGTCGTCGCCGGTCGCGGTGAGATGCACCTTTCCATATTAATCGAGAGCATGCGCCGTGAGGGCTTCGAGTTTTCCGTCTCGCCTCCGCGTGTGCTGTTCAAAACCATAGACGGTCAGAGGTGCGAGCCCATTGAGCGCGTCGTCGTAGACGTGCCCAGCGAGAGCATTGGCGCGGTTATAGAGAAGCTCAGCTCCCGCAAGGGTGAATTCCTCGACATGCTGCCTGTCGGCAACCGAAGCAAGGCGACCTTCCTTGTTCCGGAGCGTGGCCTGTTCGGCTACGGCAACGAATTTTTGACCGACACCAAGGGTGAGGGCATCATGGCGAGCAGCTTTGAGTGCTACGCACCCTATAAGGGCGAGGTTTCCCGCCGAAACACAGGCAGTCTTATTGCCTGGGAAACCGGCGAAGCCGTTGCCTACGGCCTGTATAACGCGCAGGAGCGCGGCGCACTTTTCATCGGAGCGGGAACCCCGGTCTACGCCGGAATGATAGTCGGTGTGTCGCCCAAGGGCGAGGATGTAAACGTCAACGTCTGCAGGCGAAAACAGCTCACCAACATGCGCGCCGCCGGCAGTGACGAGGCACTTCGTCTCACGCCGCCGCGCAATCTGAGCCTTGAGCAGTGCCTGGAGTTTATGGACGAGGATGAGCTTCTGGAGGTCACGCCCAAGAACCTGCGTCTGCGCAAGCAAATACTCGATCACGGTCTGAGAATGAAGGCTCAAAAGTCCTCGAAATAAGATAATAAAAAAGCACAGCGCCGTTGCGCTGTGCTTTTATCATTTCTTACTATACCGCCTGCTCAGCAGGCTCAAAATCCTCGGGCCCGTGGTGGCAAATCGGGCAGTCGAAGTCCGCGGGCAGCTCGCCCTCATGGAAATAGGCGCAGACCCTGCATACATAGCCCTTTTTGATGTTCACTACCGGCGGGACATAGTGCTCAAAGTCCTCCGGCCCGTGCTTGCAGAGCGGGCAGACAAAGTCGGCGGGCAGCTCAGGTCCCTCGTGGAAGTAGCCGCAAATCTTGCAGATATAGCCCTCGACGGTCGGGGCGGCAGGCTTTTTCTTCGGCTTAATATGCGCGTGATAATATGAGTAGGTGCAGCTCGGCACGTCGGAGAGCACATGCGCCTCAATAATATCGGCAATATAGAGCATCTGGGTGTCGCAGTCGCGCGAGTCAATGATTCTCGCCGAGAGCACCGCGTTTGTATTTTGTCCGATATATCTCAGGCCGTTATTCGTGCGGAGCTCATCCGGCCAATCGGCAAACTTGTCCACATCGCGTCCGCTCTGGAAGCCGAAATGCTGGAAGGTTTTATACGGCACGTCTTCTGAAAGTATGGAAATGTTGAACACCCCCGCCTTCATGACCATGTCGCAGGTGTGGTTCTTCTTTATGACAGAGATCGTTATCTTCTTCGGGTCACCCGCGGCGATCTGTCCGGCAGTGTTAATTATGCAGCCGTAGTCCTTGCCATCGACGCGGGTCGTCAAAACCTCAACACCGTAGCTGAACTTGTTGAAGGCCATGTTGTCAACCTCAAACATCGCGTCGGCTGCTGCATCAGCAGCTGATGACGAAGCCTCCGGTATTTCTGTTGCGGGCGGCACAATGTCATCTGCAATTGTGTCTGCCAGAGCGTCAAGCTCGGCAAGCTGACCCTCGGCAAGCGAGGAGCGAACGGTCAGGGTGTCGCCTATAAACTCCGTGCCCTTGAGCCGCTCAAGTATAGTTCGCATTGCCTTACCGCTCGTGGGAGCCCAGCTTCCGTTCTCGATGAGTGCAATCTTACGCCCCTGAAGATTGTGGTTAGCGATATCGTGCAGGAGATTTTCCATTGTCACAAACACGCCGGCGTTATAGGTCGTGGCGGCAAAAACGAGATGGCTGTACTTGAAGGCGTCTGAGAGAATGTATGACGCCGGTATGACCGATGTGTCGTACATCTTGACCTTCACCCCCCTGTCGGAGAGCTTGGAGGCGAGAATATTGGCAGCATTTTCAGTGTGACCATAAACCGAGGCGTAGGCAATAAGCACGCCGCTCTCCTCCGGCTGATAGCTGCTCCACTGGTTGTATTTCTCAAGGAAATCGCCGAAGCCGCGGCGCCAGACAAAACTGTGCAGCGGGCAGACATAGTCAATTTCAAGTCCTGCCGCCTTGCGGAGCACGGCCTGAACCTGCGGGCCGTACTTGCCGACGATATTGGTGTAATATCGCCGCGCCTCGTCCAGATACTCGCTTTCAAAATCGACCTCATCGGCAAATATGCGCCCGTTGAGCGCGCCGAAGGAGCCGAAGGCATCGGCTGAAAAGAGTATTTTGTCCGTGATATCATAGGTCATCATGACCTCGGGCCAATGCACCATCGGCGCCATGACAAAGGTGAAGCTATGCCTGCCGGTGGAGAGGATGTCGCCCTCTGCCACAAGCTGAACACGGGGCGAGAGATCGGTCGGGAAAAATTTTGCAAGCATATCACGAATCTTGGCGTTGCAGACGATCTTCACGTTCGGATAGCGCAGAGCGATGTCCTCAATGGTCGCCGCGTGATCGGGCTCCATGTGCGAGATCACAAGATAGTCGAGAGCCCTGCCACCCAGGCCATAGGCCACGTTTTCAAAGAAATTATGGGCGACCGCCTTATCCACGGTGTCAAAGAGTATGGTTTTTTCGTCCAGAATCAGGTAAGAGTTGTAGGACACGCCGTCACGAACTCCATAGACTCCCTCAAAGACCGCGAGCCGCCTGTCATCAGCGCCGACCCAGAGCATGTCCTGGCTTATCTTTTTTGTACAGTGCATATGTTAACCTCCTATATTAGTTTATTATGGCAGTATTATATCACGCACGCCGCAATATAGCTGTAGCAAATGAGACAGTTATGTGATAAGTTAGTGTAAAGATTTAGTACATGCGGAGGACGTTTTATGAAGCAAATCGAGATATTTGAGGGCATTGATAAAGCAGAGCTTGACCGCATGCTGCACTGCTTTCGTCCGGAATACAGGAGCTTTTCCAAGGGCGATTGTATCCTTTTCTGCTCTGCCGAGCCGGAGCATGTCTGTGTTCTCCTCTCCGGCCAGGCACATCTGTACAGTGTTGACAACGAAGGCGAAACCTGGCTGCTTGAGGAATATGAACAGGGCGATATCTTTGGCGACGCCTTCTCCATGCCCTACGGCGGTCTCGGCTTTTTTGTGGAGGCTGACTCGGATTGCGAGGTCATGTTTCTCCGCTTTGAGACCATCTGCGGACGCTGCCATAAGGCCTGCGAGCACCACAGCAGGCTGACCGCCAATATGTTCAGGCTCTCGGCGCGGCGTGCGCAGAGTCTCGCCCTGCGCGTGAGCCTCCTCAGCCGCAAGACCGTGCGTCAGCGACTCTGGGCATATTTTCTGTACACGAGCGAAAAGTGCGGCTCTGCCACCTTTGATGCGGGCACGTCCTGGTCGAGGCTATCCGAATACCTCTGCGCCGACCGGAGCAGCCTCATGCGTGAGCTGCGCGCTCTGCGGGACGAAGGCTCGATCGTGACAGAGGGCAGGCTCGTGACACTGATACGCTAGCTAATACATATACAGATGCTAAACAGGCCGGCCGGACAGGGATGAAAATTCCTGCCCGGCCTTTTTGCGCTATTTATCACCCAGCGTGACTGAAAACTGTATCCACGAGCCCTGCTCGCCGTCAACGGCTATCTGCCCATCGTGCTCGTCTACTATAGATTTTGCTATAGCAAGACCCAGGCCATAGCTGCCGCTGCCGCGGCTTCTGGACTTGTCCACGCGGTAAAAACGGTCAAATATCCTGTCGCGCTCCTCGGGCGCTATGCCCTGGCCGCTATTGTAAACGCACAGCACTGCCCTTTTGCGCTCCTGCGTCAGCGATATGCGGATCACGCCGCGCTCGTTGCCATATTTCACGGCATTGCTCATAAGAATTGTGACAAGCTGTTTTATCTGCTCCTCGTTTCCCCTACAGCGCACATCAGGCCTGAGCTCAAACCGGATTGTCATGCCCCGCTCAAACGCCAGACTCTCAAACGGAAGCGCCGCGGCAAGCACTGCCTTGCTCATATCAAAGCTATTGTGCTCAACCGATTTGCGCTCATCGTCTACCTCCGCAAGTGCCATCAGCTCATGGACCAGAAGCTCCATGCGCTTGCACTCCTCATTTATATACGACAGCCATTTATTCTCACCAATCTCCGTCTGGAGCACATTCGCATTTGCCGCCACGACCGATATGGGCGTCATAAGCTCATGACCCGCATCGGAGATAAACTGTCGCTGCTTCTCAAAGGCTGTGCTGACGGGCCTGGTCATCTTGTTCACGAGAAAGGTCGACACAATAAGCAGGGCAATCCACGCCGCAACGCCCGCAGCCGAAGAGATTACGAGCGTTCGTCTCAGGTTTTCAAAGCCGACGCTGTTGTCCAGCATGGCGAGCATATAGCCGTTTTCCGTGTCTCGCAGCAGATAGTACTGTCCGTCATACGAGCCGAAGCGCTCGGCCTTGTTTATGATCTTCTGTGCGGCGGCCTCAATATATTCCTCGTCATATAAATCCCGCCGATCGCTGAACCAGGAGAGAATTCCGCCGTTTGCGTCCAGCGCCGCCGTGAGCATATTGGAGCTTGCAAACATATTGCCTCCATTGCCAGGTTGAGGCTGGGTCATCGGCAAGCTATCGCGCGGCGGAACAGCATTTGGCATTGCGTCGCCGGGTTTTCCCTTGACCGCCGCCATGCTCGCATCTGTAACTTGCTCGAGGAAGCTCCGGACCTCGTGCCTGTCGCGCCCGGCGGGAATAAGGGTAATCGCCAGGATAAACGCCAGCAGAATCGCCGTGACGAAGGACATTATTGTAATAAGCACTCTGTGCCTCAGCTTTTTAATCATCATCAATTCTCCAGCGAGTATCCAAGGCCGCGCGTAGACTTTACCTTGACGGAAGAGCCGACAAACGAGATTTTTTTACGCACAAAGGATACATAAACCTCAATGTTATTGTACTCTGAGTCGTTGTCAAAGCCCCAGATGCGTTCAATGAGCACTTCCTTTTCCACAATGCGCCCCTTGCCCCTCATCAGCAGCTCAAGCAGCTGCAGCTCCTTCACGCCCATCTTCACAAACTGTCCGCTTGTGCGGCAGAAAATGCCGCCCTGCCTGATCTGCAGCACGAGGTCGCCGAACTCGGGCTCCTCATCCTCAATTGTATCGGGCCGGCGCGTGATCGCGCGGATACAGGCGAGCAGCTCCTGCGTCTCGAAGGGCTTGGTGAGATAATAGTCGGCGCCGGAATCGAGTCCGGCGACCCTGCTTTCCACGCCCGATTTTGCGGTCAGCATCAAAACAGGAGTGCTTATTTTCTCCCGCCGCAGCTCACGCAACACTTCAAAGCCATCCTTCTTCGGCAACATGACATCCAGTATAATTGCGTCGTAGACACCGGTCAGCGCCTCGTATAAGCCGCTCTCACCGTCGTATCTCGCCTCGGCTGAATAGTTTTCGTGCTTCAAGGTCTGGCAGAGCGCATCAGAAAGGCCGGCTTCGTCCTCGATCAATAGAATTTTCACGGTCTCCGCCTCCTTTTAAAGTCACAATATATTATACACCATATCCTTGAAGAAAGATTGAACAAATTGGACTCCGCTTTCAATCTTTCTTCAAGGAAGCTCGTGTAGAGTGCGTGTAAAGCTTGATCGGAGGTGAACCCATGAAAGCCAAGGCAAAATATCGCCATGAGCTAAAATATGAGATAACTTATGGTGAATACCTGCTGCTGGAAGTGCGGCTTGCGAGCGTCATGCAGCGCGACAGGCACGCAGGAGCCGACGGAACCTATCGCATATCCAGTCTGTATTTTGACAACTGCTACGACAAGGCGCTTTTGGAGAAGATTAACGGAGTCGATGTGCGTGATAAATACCGGATTCGTTATTATAACGATGATTTTTCCTATATTGTGCTTGAAAAAAAGTCAAAGCGCAACAGCCTGTGCCTTAAAACATCCTGCCGCATCACAGAAGATGAGTGCAAGTCCATCCTGCGCGGTGACAACAAGTGGATGGCAAAAAGCGCAAGGCCGCTGCTGCGGGAATTTTACGCCCTGCAGATCACGCAGCTTATGAGACCAAAAACGATAGTGTCCTACACGAGGCAGGCACTTGTTTTTATGCCCGGAAACACTCGCGTGACTTTCGACACGGATATTCGCAGCAGCCTGTTTAAAACCGACCCCTTTGACTTAAACAGGCCGCTTATGGAGGCTCTTCCCGGCGGCAAGGTCATACTTGAGATTAAGTATGACGAGTTTCTTCCAGAGATAATCAGGACACTCGTGCAGAGCGGTGCACCGCGCGTGCAGTCTTTTTCAAAATACGCCGCATGTCGGCAGTTCGGATAAATTTTATAAACCAATAAGCGGAGGTAGTCCCATGTCATTCAACGATATTTTTAAATCCAGCTTTCTTGAGAGCGTATCAGGCTTTTCTGTCATTGATATGCTGCTTGCCATGCTCTTTTCCTGCGCAATTGGCCTTTTCGTATTTCTGATATATAAAAAGACCTTTGCCGGAGTAATGTATTCCACAGGCTTTGCAATTTCGCTCGTCGGCTTGTCGATGGTCACCACCCTTGTCATTCTTGCGGTCACCTCCAACGTCGTGCTCTCACTGGGCATGGTCGGTGCCCTGTCCATCGTGCGTTTTCGTGCCGCGATTAAAGAGCCGATGGAGATCGTGTTCCTGTTCTGGTCACTCGCAGTCGGAATCGTGGTCGGCGCGGGGATGATTCCGCTTGCTGTTCTCGGCTCGGCAATCATCGGGATTATACTGCTCGTTTTTGCAAACCACAAGGCCAAGGACAATCCATACATCCTTGTTCTGAGCTGTGACGGGAAAAATGCCGAGGTGGGCGCGGTGGAGCTTGTGAAAAGCGCCTGCAAGGACTATTCCGTCAAGTCCAAAACCGTGAGTGCTGACGGAGTTGAGCTGGCGATTGAGGTTCGCATGAAGAACGCCGAGACCTCTTTCGTGAACGAGCTTCAGAGCTTTGCAGGTGTCAGTTCCGCCGTTCTTGTAAGCTATAACGGCGATTACATATCCTGATAAGGAGGCGATAAAATGATTGTCAGCAGGCACATTGAAAAAATTGTTGCTGTAATCGTGTCGGTCGCCATCGTTTTATGCCTTTTTGCGCTGCAGTTTCCAGACGTGCTTGCAGACTCGCCCGGCGATTCGGGTGTGCGCATGGAATATGAAAGCGAGCTTTTTAATACCACGGATATAATATCGCTGAATATTATCATGGACGAGGACGATTGGAGCGATCTTCTGGAAAACGCCATAAACGAGGAATACTATCAGTGCGATGTCAAGATTAACGGCAGGACATTCTACAGCGTGGGCATTCGTGCAAAGGGCAATACCAGCCTGTCCACCATTGCATCCGATCCCACGACCGACCGCTACAGTTTTAAGCTTGAATTTGACTATTACATCGACGGGCAGACCTGCTTCGGCCTGGACAAGCTCGTTCTAAACAACAACTATGCCGATGCCACAAACATGAAGGAAGCTATCGTGTACGACATGTTCGCCTATCTGGGCGCAGATGCTTCGCTTTATAACTATGCCGATATCTCCGTAAACGGCGAAACCTGGGGCGTATACCTCGCGCTTGAGGCCGTTGAGGACAGCTTTCTTCTGCGAAACTACGGTGCGGGCAGCGGCGAGCTGTATAAGCCCGACGGCATGAATGTCGGCGGCGCGGGCGGCATGGGGGATGAAGATGAGTCCAAGCAAATGCCGGATATGGGCGGGGGTCAGACGATGCCCGAGGGTTTTGCCGGGCGCAGAAGCGGCGGCATGAATATGGGCGATGGCAACATGGGTATGTCGGGCAATGGAGCCGATCTCAACTACACAGACGACGATCTTGACAGCTATTCCACCATATGGGACGGCGAAGTCGGCTCGACGGGTACGAAAGACCACAGGCGTGTCGTCGAGGCTCTCAAAAACATCAGTGAGCAGAATGATGTCGAGACCTATCTCGATGTTGACAATATGCTCAAGTATATGGCGGTACACAGCTTCGTCGTGAACCTCGACAGTCTGTCCGGTTCAATGGCACACAACTACTATTTGTACGAGGAAGACGGTCAGCTAAACCTCGTTCCCTGGGACTATAATCTCGCCTTCGGCGGTTTTCAGTCCGGCGGCGGCAACAACGCGTCTGAGACTGTAAATTTCCCCATAGACACACCCTTCTCGG
>CAZHUG010000007.1:0-52076 GCA_964535405.1 uncultured Oscillospiraceae bacterium
CTCGTTGTTGACCCCGAAGCCGCCGAAGTGGTAAAAGAGATATTTTCCCTGTTTCTTGGCGGAATGAGCAAAAACGCCATTGTGATGTATCTGAATGAACACGGCGTATTAAGCCCCTCCGAGTACAAGCGGAGCAAAGGCATGGTTTACAAAACGCAGCTTGCCAATAGCGGCAAGGCCATGTGGGGAACAAGGGCAATCGACAACATTTTGACCCACCCGCTTTATACCGGGGATTTGGTGCAGGGCCGCCGCAGGGTAAAGAGCTACAAAATCCATGACATTGAGAATGTACCGCAAGAGGATTGGGTGATTGTTGAAAATACCCATGAGGCGATTATTGAAAAGCCCCTCTTTGAAAAGGTACAGCAGATGTTAAAGCGCGACACGCGCACAGCGCCGAAGAAAAAGGAGCTTTACCTGTTTAGCGGTTTTCTCAAATGCGCCGATTGCGGCAAGGCTGTGACCCGTGGCGGCTCCGGCGTGAATGTGCGCTACTACTGCTCAACTTACAAAGTGCGCTCTCGCACCGCCTGTACCATGCACTCCATCAAGCATAACAGGCTGGAGGCGGCTGTACTGTACGCAATCCGGCAACAGGTATATTTGGCCGTTATCTACTCGGAGATGGTGTCAAACATCAACACCGCCCCGCTCAAAAAAAGCCAGTCGGCCCGGCTTGACAGTTTGATAGCTGAAAAAGAAAAAGAGCTTGCCAAAATCACACGGTACAAGCAAGCACTTTATGAGGACTGGAAAGACGGTGAAATATCCCACAAGGATTATCGCCAAATGCGGGAGGACTACGAGGAACAGGTGGCGGCAATCAGCGCGGTTATTGATAAGTTGACCGCCGAACAATCGGAAATCGAAAACGGCGTTGACAGCGAAAACTTGTTTTTATCCACATTCAGCAAATACGAAAACATCGACAAGCTGACAAGGGAAATCCTGTTTGAATTGGTTGACCATATTAAGATATACGAGGGCGGCGATATTAGTATCAAGTTTAAGTTTGCCGACGAGTACCGCCGGGTAGCCGAATATATCGAAATGGGCAAACAAAAAGAAGCGGTTTAACCGCTTCCCCCAAAGGCAGTTTGCGTTCCTAATATGATACAAGCATATGGAGACGTTAAAGAGATATTTAACAAGTCCACAAAAATTCCCTGCACAGGCTGCCACTACTGCACACCCTGCCCGTTTGGTGTGGACATCCCCAGCTGCTTTACCGCCTATAATACTTATAGCTCCATCAGCAAAAGTCAGGGCATCATACAATACTCAATGGGTACCCTTCTTTCAGGCGAGCCGGGGTATGCTGGTTTGTGTAAAAAGTGCGGAAAATGCGAGCCACATTGTCCACAAAGTATCCCTATTAGAGAGTCTTTGGATGAAGTGAAAAAATCCATGGAAAAACTCCCGTTTAAGGCAATGAGTTTAGGGACGAAACTCTTTATGAGAAAAAAATAGCGCTAATGAAACTCTTAATTAGAGAAAAATTAAATGTAGATTTATCAAGTACGCTTCCTCTAACCCCTTGACTTTGGAGGGCGGGGCGGCAGCAGTCCGCGCCTCTCAAGCGGCCTCTTTCGTTGCGCTCCCGTGTGCGCTGGATATATTCGGCCCCTCGAATTTGATTTGCTATACTCATAAGAAACCACTTCTTTACATTTTCTCATTATATTGGAAAGTGCACAGATAAAACAACATATTAACTATTAGGCGGCAGCATCGTCGCTCAAACACCCCATACACCCGCACCATCTTTGTTCTGGTGTGAATTTGGGGTAGACTTTAAACGGGTGGCAGGATTTAACTCAATTTATCGCAATGTTGGATCTTTTGCGCCCTCAATCACTCCAACAAGATAGAAGATATCATCCTTTGCGTATACACCTCCCTTCTTCAGATTCTAGTATAAACCGCTGTTGGTGAATAATTTGACAGAGTTACGGTCTTATGAATTAGTGCATTTAGTTTGTTGTTGCATATATACTTAGGACGGTCTTATAGCAGTTGCTTTCGTATGCGGATGCTTGCCAACGTGACACGCCATATAATCGAATATATTGCATTAGTAAACGGGAGACGGTTTTTACTCGCATATACTCTCCTCCTTTTCTTTTTCTCGCGAAATTCAGCTTTTGTGGGAGAATAATATGCTCCCCGCTTTTGTTTATGCCCGCCCCTACATATGGCAAAAAGACCACGCTACAATTTTCCCGTTAACTGCAAGCATTGATTTATCAGTGTTCTTCGATGCTCTATATGAGGCATCGCGCCATATTGAAAGAGTCTCCGCTGACAAGTTGAATGTTATTTTTTCGTGGCATTATGTGCCCTGCAATTTTGCGAGAAAATAAGTCAAGTATTACGAAATAAAGGCCTTACAAAGAATGAGCCGATAACGGAGAACATAATCTCGTTATCGGCTCTGCGACTTTGCGTCTGGATCATTAATGACTATATCTTTAATTATACAACCCTGTGTGCAGGATTCAGCGCCATTTTTCTGACTACGGGATTCAACAAACTACATTTTTCTCCCAACACCCCTGCATCATATGGAATTTTGAGACTACTCATCCAGTAGAACAACGGACTTTATCATTTTTCCGTTTGTTTTATCTTCCATGATTGCCAAAGCCTCTGGGATGGCGTCAAATCCATGAAGGACGTGAGTAACCGCAAGTGACGGATCAATTCGGTTATTTTCAACAAGTGAAAGCAAGCGCTCAACAAAATGCCTGCCGCCGCCTACTACACCTTTGATGATTGTATCCCATACGCCAAACATATATTCGGAGGATGGTATCAAAAAATCTTTGCTTCTATCATTGAACGCTGCTACATTTACGATATGTCCGCCGTTTTTGGTGCACTTCAGCGCCCTTCCTATAAAGGAGTTGTCTTCCCCTCCGGCAACAATAACAGCATCCACCCTGCCGCCATTGGCTTTCAGTGTCTCTTCATAAATATCATCACATTCTGTATAATTAATGATGTGAGTTGCTCCATACTGCAAAGCTATGTCCTTGCAAACTTCCCTATGGCCAACAGCATATATTTTTCCCGCACCGCGTATTGCACAGCCCGCTACCGCCATAAGTCCAACAGGACCTATGCCTATGACGGACACAGAATCACGGAATCGAATATCGGCTGCTTCTACACCTCCAAATGCAGTGCCCATCATGTCAGGTACCATCACGGCCTTCAAACTACTCACCGCTTCTGGTACAAGTCCAAGATTCATATCTGCATTTTCGACAGCAAAGCGCTCTACCCATGTCCTGACGGCTTTATTTCCCTTTGTAACATCCGGCCTTGCCAGTTTTGGGGGATAGGCATAAGATTCAGGAGTGCCCCAGTTGGGCTGAGCACAGCCGATAACAACCCGATCACCAGGTTTGAATGACTTGACATATTTACCTACCTTGAGCACCTCGCCAACAGTTTCGTGTCCCAATTGAACCGGAAGCTTTGCCGGCTTTATGTTCCTGATCTGGTGTACGTCTGAAGTGCATATTGCCACCGCCACAGGTCTGAGTAATGCCCCAAAGTCATCACAAGTTGGTCCTTCAACATCAATCCAGCCGGTAATGCCGCGCTCACCATTAACTTTTGGATATTCTAAAAATTGATATGCCTTAATTTTAGCCACTGTAAAACCTCCACTTAAAATGAAATGCTTTTAATCCTCTACTATGAGATCAGACCTATCGCGCTCCACCAAGGCATGCTGACTAATATTGCAATGCAGTTAGCTACTAGATATCCCCATGCCATAGGAACAATATCCTTATGCTCAACCCGCCCTCGTGTCATGCTGGGGCCGACAAATCCTGTGATCCAGCCACCGAAACCCGATGTGCTGATTAATGTAATTATTCCTAGCAGGCTGCCAACGTACAATACGGTGCTCCAGCTAATTTCTGTAGCAATATCTTTAGCTTCGAAAAGCCCGCTTAGATAGTAGAATACCCATATGACAATAACAGTGACGTGGGTTGGAATATTATGCAGCCTTTTTTCCGTTATAAACATAAACATGGCAACAACAAGACCAATTGCCGCAATTATCTCATCCTTCGAAATCTTTCCCAGTGCCTCAGTTCTGGCCTTAAGGACCTCTTTTGAGATAATTTTCTTTTGGGCGCCTTTTTCAGGATTGAGTAGTACCCGTGTGAAAACTACCGTCAGCACAAAGAGAATAAGACCCCATAGCCAAAACGTCTTTAGCCACTCCATCCAGGAGAGGCTTGTGCCCATGGCTGACATCATTGTAAGCGGCGACGACCCGCCTGTAAGGAACACGGTACCGACAAAAGCCAATATGATGAGCGGTGCTATAAACAATCCTGCCGCACCCTTGCTGTTGTTTTTATACTCCATTTCATCAATCACTGTATTGACCAACGGGGTGAACAGAGCCAACTTTCCAACGGTGCTGGCTATGAAGGGCGTTATTACCAAAGCCGAGCACGACAGTCCAACAAGCCGGCCTGTGTATGTACCCGGAAAAATCTTAATAATATTAAGCGCAATTCTCTTCAGCAAGCCACTTTTTGTCATGGCAGCAGCCATACCGAATGCTCCTATCAGCGTCCAGACAATTGATCCGGCGAATGCACTAAAAGCTCCTTCAAATGTTATGATACCGAATATAACGCACAGTGCAAGTGCCGCAATGGATATCATCCCGGGAATCATTATGTTAAGCACTTGGCCAGCAATCCACCAAATAAATACGGCCATAAAAATCATTCCCGCCCGTTCGAGACCTGAAAAGGGTGTAACCATTCCGAGTGCGATACACAAAATGCTAATAGCAATGAAGATTATTTGCTTCGTTCTTTTGGTATTGCTTTTCTTCTTTTCCATATTAACGGCTCCTCCTCTTAGTAAGTGAACAAATCTATGTAACAGATGTTATCCTAGTCTCCCCCTTTCTCTAATTGATGGCCGACATAATTTGACGTCTGAATGTGTGCTACGTAATTTGTTCAAATTTTATCATTGTTGCAAGTGTACTCACAATCCACAAATTGATAAGTTTGTGGCAACATTGGTATAGAAAGAGAATAATGATGGTTAGTGTCGATAAAACAGATCAACCCTAAGTCTAGTATTGACGCAGGGTTGATCTGTTTTATATGGGCACATAACAAATTCTGTTGAAATGTTCCCCAAATTTTTGCAAATGTCCATATTAATCGTCTGAGAAATATGACATATTGTTGACAATGAATGTGTGTTACGACTTCAGCTCAATATTTATTTTGGAGGTAATCAAACGGAAGGAACAATGAACGCATACGTCCTGCATGGAACTAATGATGCCAGATGGAAAAGGATTTCTATACCTCAGCTTGGACCATACGACTGTCTTTGTAGACCCACAATAGTTGCAACCTGCACAAGCGACATCCACATTATTGAAAATGCTGACGCAAGGCCTCAGATGACTGGAAAGGCGCTTGGCCATGAGTCGGTTGGCGTGGTCGTAGAGGTCGGCTCTGAAGTGAGGGATATTAAACCCGGTGACCGTGTTATTATTCCCCACTCTATGCCAAACTTCAGGAGTCTTGACGCTCAAAATGTGAGGGCATATATGGCCGATCAGGGTCCTTATTCCTTTACCAACAGAGGCACCCCTGAGCGGGGCGGGCATTTTGCAGACTATGTTTGGGTATATGATGCAGATATGAATATTGCTAAGATTCCAGAAGGCGTTACCTATAGGCAGGCGCTGATGTATACAGATATGATGAAGACCGCTTGGGCAGGGGTACATATGGGCGAAATTCAGATGGGCGACAATGTTGCTGTTATTGGAATTGGCCCTGTCGGACTCATGGCTGTAAAGCTCCTTTCAATTCGCGGCGCGGCCAAGATTATTGGTGTAGGTCATCGTGAAAATACCAAAAGACTCGCAGTGGAGTACGGTGAGAGCGCAATCGTGGACTATAAGACAGATGATGATGTCGCAGGGATTATTGCGGCGAACGGCGGCAAAAAAGTTGACCATGTATTGCTGTGCGGCGGAGACTCGGTTAATACGGTTGCTCAGGCTATGCAGGTTGTCAACCAAGGCGGAAATATTGTATTCGTAGCTACCTTTATGAACGATGAAGCCACCATCATTCCCAACAAGCTGTGGGCTAACGGCAGCGCTCTTTTCAATTTCAAGGGGTGCAGATCGCCTATTATGGGGCGCACCATTACCGAAAAGCTTTTGGGCCTTATACAGGAAGGACGGATAGACCCGTCGGCCCTGATAACGCACGAGTTTTACGGATGGGATGAGCTTGAGGATGCGATGGAATTTATGGCGTCTCATAGCCCTGATGTGTTGAAGCCGATAGTAATTATTGATAAAGAAGCAATATAATATTTATGCAAGGATACGTTGAATATGAAATTATTTGAGCCTGGAAAGATCGGTACTATGCAATTAAAGAACCGCATCTTTCTTGCACCCATGGGGCACAACCTAAAAGACAAAGATGGAGACATATCCCGGGAGAGTCGGGCCTATTTTGCCGAAAGAGCTAATGGCGGCGCTGTAATAATCTGCTTCGGCGGCGTTGTTACAGATAAGTTGGATGGCGCAAGGGGTACACCGCTTTCTGAAGCGTCCATCAACTCACTCGAGCAACTACAGGAGGCTGTCAGCAGCTATGGAGCTAAAACCTGCATAGAGCTTTTTCCAGGAGCAGGCAGGATTGCAGGTTTTTTACCGGGATTCGGCCTGCCTGTGTCTGCTTCTCCAATTCCTGTATTCGGGAAACCCGATTTAATGTGCCGTCCTCCGACGATAGACGAGCTCGAGGAGCTTGCTGATGACCTTGGAAATGCCGCCAGAATTGCTCAGAAAGCCGGCATTGACAGCGTAATGATTCACGCCTACTGCGGATATATCACCGATCAGTTTATGTGCTCGCTGTGGAACAAGAGAACCGATGAATATGGCAGAGATCTGAGCGGACGCATGAAGTTACCGCTTGACTTCGTTAAGGCCATAAGGAAATACTGTGGTCCGGACTATCCAATTATACGCCCTATCACGGCGTTCCGGGGGGCAGAGAACTGCCCGAGGGCATCGAAATTGCAAAGATGCTTGAAGCGGCAACTGTTAACGCACTTCTCATTGATTGCGGTACATACGAGTCGAACTATCTGATTAAACTCACACCTTACGAATACAAGAATTCAATAAAAGTTGATGTTGCGTCAGAGGTAAAGAAAGATGTTGGCATTCCTGCTATGACCACTGCCAATCTTGGCGTTGACGCCGGATATACTGAATCTCTCGTCCGGGATGGGAAGATTGATTTTGTCGTCCTCGGAAGGCAAATGTTTGCGGACCCCCATTGGGCTAACAAGGTTGCGGCCGGCGATATCAACCATATTATTCCCTGCATAGGTTGCAATGAGTGCTCTTTAAGAGTCCAGAGCGGCAGGCGCGTTGGCTGTGCCGTGAATCCTCTCACCGGAAAAGAGAAGGAGTATCAGCTTGTAAAAGCCAACACATTTCGCCGTGTTCTCGTTATTGGTGGGGATGCCGCCGGTATGACCGCGGCAATTACTGCCGCAGAGGCCGGCCACAGTGTGACATTGTGGGAAAAGCGCAGCCAGCTCGGGGGGCATATGGCAGCAGCCGGCGCTCCTGAATTCAAAATCGGGCTTCGTAACTTTATTCAGTACGGCAAGCTCCGCCTTGCTGAGTTGGGCGTCAAAATTGTTTTCCTAAAAAAAGCTTCTGCAGAAGATATTATTGCAGAAGATGCGGATCTGGTAGTCCTGTCCATTGGCGGCAAGCCAATTGTTCCACCGTTGCCCGGCCTGGATGGCGCAAATGTAGTAACAACGGTTGACTACTTAAGGCGTGAAGCTTTTGTGGGAGACAGCGTTATTGTTATTGGTGGAGGCCATGTTGGCGCGGAGACCGCACTTGAACTAGCCAATCACGGCAAGAAGGTCACGCTTGTGGAAATGCAGGATAAGCTTCTTGCGGAGGAGATGTACATCGCCACTAGACAGAGCCTGTTCAAAAATATGGACGAGCCAATATATAGCAGATGCCTGGACACAAGCTCGCAAAAGTTACGCAGAATGCCTGTGTGGTAACAGATGTTTCCGGCAAAGAAGTAAGCCTCCCCTGCGACAATGTGGTTTTGGCCATGGGCTTCAGACCTGACAAAACGCTTGAAAATAGTCTGGCCGGCAAGGTTAAGAGGCTTTCTGTAGTGGGTGACGCTATAACCACCGGCAAGATCATCAATGCCAGATGGCAGGCATATCTCGCAGTCAACGCTTTTACCGAAATAGTGAATAGCCAATAAGAGACGAATACAAGAACTAAATAGTAAAGCTCTGTTGCCTAATAAACCTAGGTAACAGAGCTTTACTGTTTTTAAATTATGAAATAGAGAAAGATTTTGGTGCCCTCGTACAGCTTTGCATATTAGGCTTGGATTTTTTGGCAACAATGATAGGCTCTAAACAATTGTAGCGGTGTCTAATTAGGAGGATTGCCGTGGCCAAGCCGGATATAACGGAGAAGTTTATTGCAAGTAAGTTTATAGAGCTGACCGAAATCAACAGCCCAGATTCTATAACGGTGCAACGCCTTGCAAAAGAGTGCGATCTAAACAGGAAATCCTTCTACTATCATTTCGAAACAAAAGCTGATCTTATATGTTATATTTTTGAATCTAATCTTCAAGAATTTATGGATGGCCCTGACAGTATAGGCAATATTCAGGATATTGCTCTCTATATGTACCAAGAAGTATTACTCAAGAATTTTCAAGTCTAAAGATGGTCCAATTGTATTGGATTATGTATTTTCAATTTATAATAATTATTGCTATGATGTTTTCACAAAAGTATTGGCTGAATATTCTGTAATAGATTACCCTGAAAATACGAAGAAGACCACGTCAACCTTCCTTGCAAACGCCTTTTTTGCTACAGTTACTAATATTATAATATATGACGATAGATTTGATCTAGATAGATATAAAGCCAGGGCTGAAAAACGCCTGGATCAACTTCCTAATATGGTAAAGATGGCAGTGGCTTTATATATCAACGAAAATATCTGAATTACTTTCTACTATCTACGGACATCTTAAAGGATGTCCGTTTTGCTTTGCTCTTCTTTAACAGGTCAGATTTAGATTCGAGTATAAAAAGTACCCAATTCAAGCAATCTGACCATTTCAATGGCAACGACAATAATTTAACATACATATAAATTGCGATG
Organism: uncultured Oscillospiraceae bacterium; assembly: GCA_964535405.1. GTDB lineage: Bacteria > Bacillota > Clostridia > Oscillospirales > Oscillospiraceae > Scatomorpha. Next base: position 9,278 of record CAZHUG010000007.1, read on the forward strand.
AGCACAAAAGATTCTTTTATGCCGGATATTCAATGGATATTTCATTTATTGGGTACAGACAAAACAGTATCAGGGGAAGTATTATGAAAAGCAAAGTCAATTTCACTGCAGCATCCGCATCAGGCAGTACAAAAAAGCGTATGGCAGTTCCAGCATTTGTTACCATAGCATGTACGTATTTCACCACAGCTTGGGGATCGGGAAATGAATCCGGGAAAATAAGTATGACTTTTTTCGGACGGTATGGATGTTCATCTGTTTGGACACCTCTTTTGACAGGCCTTGTTGTCGCTCTGGGATTTTATATAGCATTGCAGTTTTCCTATGCAAAGAAAACTTCAAATTATAAAGAGTTTGTTGAATACACCGCGCAGTTTTTCGGAATATTACCCAGACTGCTGACCGGTATACGGCTGCCGACAGATATTATAAATTGTGCTTCTTTATTTCTAAATGCTTCTAAACATTTTCTGTAAAAATGCACCTGCTTATTATCTATTGTTCCTAGAGAAACGTAAACTACCGGCCCGCCTGTATTTTGGAGCCAATGCTCAATATTTATATCCTCACTATTCCATATTGATGGCCCGGCAAAAAAATATTTATCTGCTTGAAAATTATTTCTATGAGGCTGAAAACAGTCGGCAGCAAAGACAATGTTACACTCTGGTGGGTTTAGAGCCGCCTCTTCTGTCCAATCAGATATGCCAGGAATGAGATTTCTGCATATTCCTCTTGTCCATCTTCTTCTAATAAATGGCGAGCGGAAAATTCCCATGAACCCACTTCCATAAACAAGTCGCTCCATAATCTGCCGATTGATTGCTATACAGGGAAAATATCTTATCGCTGGCACGCCAAGTGTCGCTCCAAGTATTCTCCCCGGGAAAAAAAGTTCGTCATAAATAATGCCGTCATACTGATTTCCAATTAGCAACGCCATCTTATATGCATTAATTATCATTGATGATAACTTTTTATGTTCTCTGAACGGAATTAAAGTCGCACCAATTTCATCAATAACGCCCTGCCACTTCTCTGTTGTTGAGCAGTCGATCATATGCCCGCTGGAAATTAGGTTTTTTGCCATGCTGAATGCAGGTGTTATATGACCTGTGAATGGCGTTGAAATAATAAGAAGTCGCATAGCAGCACCCCTATTCTGCACTCATTTCTAAATTTGGAATATTGAATAAATGAGTTAGCATTTTCTTCAGATTTTCATTTTTCATGTTCATGTCGCTTATATTTTTGTCGTGAATTACTGCACTTGCACCTGACAATACAAAATTAGCCAACAAGCCGAGTTCCACATCAGGCGGGCTAATTTTTCCCCGCTCAATGTATCGACTAATGGTCTCACAGATAACCGGGTGCAACGCCGATAACGTACTCTGATGAAATATGGATAACATCTGCCAATTAACCTTCTGGGGCTGAATATCTCTATACTTTTCTATTGCTTCATCCGTTTCCAACATGATTTTTCCTAATAATTCAATGAAGCCCATTTCAAGATTTTTATCTATTATGTTTTCCATAGCAATAATATAGTTAGAATTGAATCGTTTCAATGCCGTTTCAAACATTTCTTCTTTTGAAGCAAAATGATGATAGAACATGCCTATTTCCCCATTCGCCTCTTTTACAATGGAACGTATCGAAGCTTTCTCGTAACCAAGCGAAATAAATTGCCTCAATGCAATATCAATGAGTTCCTGTCGCCGGATTTCTGGTTTCTTAACCGTTCGTGACATAGTAAAACTCCTTGAAAACCAAATTTAAAGAACTTTGTTCTGTCTCGAATTATAAACCAAAGAACATTGTTCTGTCAATAGGAGAAGCATGGCTAACCACGCCCATGACATGAAACAGCGGCAGGTGAATCGATCACACCTGCCGCTGAATTCGTTTTTTTATGTTAGTTTACCGTCCTTAGATAGAATCCTTCTTTAACGTTAGGAAATCTATTTCTGCCTGAGACAGGCGATCTTTTGTTGCTGCAAGGATATTATCGATATCCTTGCACGACCTTGGTCCGATAATAGCCGCCATATTCGCCTTCTGGCTGAGCACATAAAGAAGTGATATTTGAGATGGGCGGATATTCTTCTTTTTGGAAAGCTCAAGCACCCGCTCTTTTCTTGCAAAATTTTCTTCAGTAAGGACTGCCATACGAGTGGCCGCATCAGCCTTTTCCGGGTCGTACTGGGGATAGCTGCCAAAGAAGCCCCTGCCTTGAGCCGACCATGCCGCTATCGTCACGTCCCTATGTTCTTCAAACCAGCCGAGCCACTCCTCCCTAAAGGGCGGTATACGATAGTACCAAGGTTTTTCAAGCTTTATGAGGCTAAAAAATGGACTGTATATGCTCGGCCCCTGATACCCCATCCGTTCACAGTATTCATACGCTTCTGCAAAACGGTCAAGACGCCAGTTGCTCATGCCATATGCCTTGATCCATCCTCTGCGCAGAAAATCTTCAAAGGTATCCATTATTTCTGCCACGGAAATATTTGGATTATCTCGATGAGCGAGATACAGGTCTATAGTATCAACGCCCAGATGGTCTCTGCTGAAAAGAATATCATCATACATGAACGTCTTGCCAACACGGGGCATTTCCTCAAACATATTCAAATTTCTGTCCATATACGGGTTGCTGCATTTTGACTCTATTATGACCTTGCTTCGGTTGTCATTCTTCGCCAGCCACCTGCCAAGTATTTCCTCTATATGCTGGATGCCGCTGCCGCGCCCATAAAAACGCGCAGTATCGATAAAATTACCTCCGAGACTTACATAGTAGTCCAGCATGTCGTGTATTTGGGCTTCATCCTCCAATGTTGACGTGGCAGTGCCAAAGCATATATCTGAGGCTTTTGTTGTAAGCCCCTTTATATTTATATAATTCATATTGTTTCCTCTCTTTTACGGCAGCATTGGGAACAGCGTCATCACTATCGCAACTGCGGAGGTCCCTGATATTGTCGCCAATACCGTAGACACAAATACCGGCGGATAGCCATCCTTCATCTTCAGATCTGCAATGCCGACAGCCATTATCACAGCACCGCTGTTCGGAAGAGAGTCAAGCGTAGTTGCCGCAAATGTGCCAACTCTGTGTATGAACGGCAGTGTGAGACCCATCTTGGTAAGCGCAGGTGTTATGATAGGCAATGCGATCTGAGTACCGGTAGTAGAGCCGCCTGTCATCATGCAAATGAGTGCCACGCACAGCACAAGAAGCAGTACCGGTGACATCGTAGAGCCCAGAAGCCCGTCTATCATCTGCTTATATTCAGGCACGCACTGCACTACTGCGGCAAAGCCGTTAACTCCCGCGATAGCCCCTACGGGCACCAAAGAGCTCTGAGCTCCTTCGTTTATGGCCGCCATAACTTTCTTCATGCCAAGTTTAGGGAAAAAGACAGCCGCGGCTACCAGTGCAGTCAACAGGATAGACAATGAAATATTGATTTCAAATACGTTGAAAACCACAAGCAGCAGCACAATGGGTATCATCGCAGCAATGAACTTTGGCTTTTCCTGGCCTTCCTCTACAAATACATCCTTAGGTCCTGCCACAAAAACCTCACCATTTGCTGTTGCTTTGACACACATTTTTGTGAATACGAGCAGCATTACGCCGATCTCCACCAGCGCACCTATGATGCCCGCAACCAAGCCGCAGTACGGCTCGCTTCCGATGGCCATTGCCACCACATTGGTAGGTTGCGGAGACCCGGGACCGCTTAAAGCAAATGTAAATGCGCCGCCACATATCGCGCCCATAATAAAGCGCTTTGGGATACCTGCGCGTTTGAAAATCCCGATTGCTATGGGATATATTGCAATAAGTGCAACTGCAGCATTGATACCTCCGTAGCAAAGTATCGCGGATGCTATAATAACAGATAAAAAGCCGAGCGTGTACTTGCTTTTATCCGACTTTGCACCTCTAAACAAAGTTGAGCACAAGCTATCTGCTATACATGTTGCAGCCCCGCTGTTGGTATACAGCTTTGCCAATATCGCGCCAAATAAAAACATGGGAAACAGACTGCCTGCAATGGTACCAAAGCGAGTAAAAAATACAGATACCAACGATTCCGTAAACGGCAATACCGCAAGTATCGTGACCCCAAATGCCGCCACGAAGGATGCGACCATTACATTTACATTTAACATACACAGAACTACCAGCACAGCAAATCCCATAAAAATAGCTACATAACCCATAATTTCACCCTTTTCCAGCCCCTAAGCAGTTTTAAACTGCCCAGGAGCTTTAATACTGTGGTTCCTACCCCGTTACTTTTTTATTGCATCCGAACCGCCAACCTTGTCCCAGCCGGGAACATTCTTTATGCCGGTTAGAGCAAGGACAAGTCCAACAGCGAGTACACCCAATAGTACCTTGAACAGACCTGCATAGGAACCTGTGGCATCGTACACAATGTTAGCTGCGGGAATGCCGATGGATGCGCCGACTGTAACAGCGGCAGTAAGAATTGCAATAATGGTAGCGGAATCTCGGTTGCCAAAGCAAAGAGCAAGCGGAGTGCACAGTACTTTACAAAAGAGCCAGCAAATACCGATAAGCGCGCATACGAGATACATCATGCCGGTGGTAGGCGTGGTAAAACCAAGGATCACACACACTACAGCATACAGAACACAAAGGATCAGGACGGTAACGCGAGAGCCTACCTTGTCGGCAGCATATCCGCCGGGTATCATTGCTATCACGTTGGCAGTAGAAACGACGCCAAAAACAACGCCATAAACAGCGGGTTCCCAGCCCAGGTCTGCCATGTACAGGGCCACATTCGCGTATGCAGCATAGAAAGCCCCTGCATAGAGTACAAAGAATATTACGATTGCCCAAAAATTATATGTCTTCATTGCTTGCTTAATGGTAAGACCGGTACGCTCCTCCTGTCTCGTTGCCTTCTTGTCTGCCTCTGTGGGCCAAAGCATAGTGGTGTTCTTTTCAGCGGGATTGTTGCGGACGACGAGGAAAACTATGACCATTACAGCGAGCATCAAAAGACCCATGGTACGCATACTGGCTTTGTAGCCAATGCTGGTCAGCCACTTGCCGACCAGCACGCTGCCCACCGTTCCTCCAAAACCGCCGATAGCCATGGAAATACTGAGCAGTGTGCCATTGAGTTTGCCAAACCAGCGGTTGACAAGCGCTCCGGTAGTAGTAGAAGAACAGAATGCAGGAAATACACCAACAAAAATGGCACCCAGATAGAAGGTTAACATGTTGTTCGAGAAGGAATAAATACAATAACCGATAGCGAGGCAGATGCCGCCTATTAACATGATTTTGCGGAAGCTGAGCTTCTGAAGAATCTTTCCATAAAGGAGAAGGAACACAGTTGCAAAAACAGAATGTAGCGTAGGTATAATCGAATATGCAGTTCTTGTGATATGGGGGTTTGCTTCAAGGACAGAGGCCGCGTACATGCTGAATGAGCTGTATGTAACAGAATAGAAGAAGTTCATAACAACCGTAGCAATGAGGACAACCCATGCGTAGTGAAGAAACGATTTCTTTTCGTTTTTCATAAAAACTCTCCTTGTGTTTATTTTATAACTATGCTTGGCCTTAATCAGGTTCCCAAGGGCAAAGCGCTGGGAACCTGTTTTGATACATAGAATGTCAGATAGCTGTCCACCCGCCATCAACTCCAACGATCTGGCCGGTAACATAGCTGCTCTCGTCGGCGGCAAGGAACACTATTGCGGAGTCCAGTTCGCCGGGACGTCCATGCCGCTTCATGGGACATTTGCTCTTGAGGAAGCTATCAAACTTTTCATTTCCGACCGGAGAAACCTCGGACGCAAAGAATCCGGGGGCAATGACATTGCAGGTTATATTATAACGCGCCCACTCTGCTCCAAGCTGTCTACTCAGGTTGTTTACAGCACCCTTTGATGCGGCGTACTCAGGAATGCCCATTCCGTATGCAAAATCAATACCTACAGAGCCGAGCATAGACGAGATGTTAATCATTCTGCCATACCCATTTTTTATCATAGCTTTGCCAAACTCACGGCAGCAATAAAGCAAGCCGTTTATATTGACGTCCATGGTTTTGTGCCACTTTTCATCGGATATACTCTCGGTGTTATCGCAGTTGCCGCCACCCGCACAGTTTACAGCGATATCTATCTTGCCATAATCGGCAACAATTTTTTCTGCTACTTCGGCAACCAGCTTGCTGTCGGTTACATCGCAGTAATAATACCCTGTCTTTACGCCATAATTTTCCGCAATTGACTCTGCAACATCCTTCAGCATGTTTACACGGCGCGCAATAACGACTACTGTGGCGCCCTGTCTGCCCAGTGCATGCGCAAACTGCACGCCCAGACCCGATGAGCCGCCCGTTACCACCGCTACTCTTCCTGTAAGGTCAAACATTCTTTTTCCTCCCTATAATATTTGTGTATTATGATCAGTTAATGCTCAGTGCGGCGTAATATCCCCCGCGGATGGCGTCCCCCGATTTTGCCGCTTTAACAGCGTCGCCTATCACAATGCATTTATTGAAATACTTGGCGCGGAATGCATCAGCCACTGCCTTATCGGGGACCTGGCCAAATGCGGATATGACCTGATCTCCGGCCACAAGCTCTTCATCACCATTTTCGTTGACGACAAGCACACCATTGGCATTTATCTGCTTAACACGGCAGGAGCAACGCAAAGTAACGCCGGCATCTGCCATGCAGTCCTTGAGAGACAGCCTGTTCATGATAATGACATCGCTTGCCACATCGTCTCTCATTTCAATAACGGTCGCCTTGCGCCCAAGTGCAGTTGCCGCTTCAAGGGCAAAATCACAGCCGGACATTCCGCCGCCGCAAATCACCAGATTCTGTCCGGTCACCAGCTCGGGTTTGAGATGTGCATCGATAACGCCAACAACATTGTCACCGTTTATACCCGGAATATCAGGCATCAGCGGTTTGCTGCCCGTGCCGACAACTATACGATCACATTGCTCCAAAACAGGATCATCCACCGCAAGCTCACTGTGCTCATGTACCTCCACACCCAGCTTCTCAAGCTGAACCCTGTAATACTCTATCAGCTTGCGGATCTGAATCTTAAACTCCGCGGTTGCCGGTGCGTTAAGCGTACCGCCCAACACGTTCTTTTCGTACAGCTTCACCTTGTGACCGCGCATTGCGCACGCCCATGCAGCCTCCATACCGCCGGGACCGCCGCCGACAACCACCACATTTCGGACTGTCTCTGCCCTGCTAAGGCGGAAAGCAGTCTCGTCTCCGGCAGCAGGATTAACCGCGCAGCTAAGTTTGCTGCGATAGCGCAATATGCGGCCTATGCACTCCTCGTTGCAGCGCATACAGGGGCGAACATCCTCCGGACGATTTTCAAGAAGCTTGTTGCCCAGATGCGGGTCTGCTATGAGCTGACGGCCAAATATTGCAAAATCTGCATGCCCCGACTCAATAAGTCTGACCGCGCTTTCGGGCGTGTGAGAACCTGCGTTGAGGATAGGCTTGTCCGTAGCCTTTCTCGCGGTCTCACAGACATACTCCATGCTGGCATCACCCATATACATGGGAGGATAGACATATTTCAGCGTCTCGTAGCAACCCGCGTCCACGTCAAATGCATCCACGCCATGCTCACCAAGCACCTTCAATATCTCAATACTGTCTTCCAAAGTGCGTCCGCCGGGTATGCGGTGATCCATCGAAATGCGGAAAATTACAGGGAAATCTTTACCCGCGCCGCGATGGATCGCATCGAGGATGTCGGTAGCAAACCTTGCTCTGTTTTCCGGACTCCCACCATATTTATCCTCTCTTCTGTTCCATATTGGCGAAAGGAATTGGTCGATAAGATAGCCCACGTGCGCATGCACTTCAATACCGTCAAAGCCGGCATCCTTCACCAGTCTTGCGCTGTACTCCCACTGCTTCATGATAAGGCCGATCTCCTCAAGAGTGAGCGGATGGCACTTGACCCTCGAGTCCCAGACCCATGTATTGTCAGAGGAGGAGTATGGCAGCTTGCCATGGATTTCGTTGGCATTTCGACCTGTACCGCAGCTAAGCTGAGTAAAAACCTTGCAGCCATGGGCATGGACGCGCTCAGTAAGCGCCCTTGCGCTTGGCACCATATGATAGTGATCCCAGTAGTGGCCCAACACTCCCTGACCAAGGTCAGCAGTCAAATATCCCTGCCCTACAAGTATCATCCCGGTGCCTCCCTTGGCACGTTCCTCAAAATATGTAATCTCTGTTTCAGAGAAAGTGCCGTCGCTATTAGACATCAAATTGCCCATTGCGGACAGAACTATGCGGTTTTTCATCTCCACATTGCCAATTTTGAAGGGAGTAAACAAGGAAGAATAGTTCATAATAGTTTCTCCTTTCGTATCCCACTGAATTTCATTCGGTTTGTTACCTGTCACAGTATATGATGGGCTTTACGACTTCTGGGGACTTGCCTTTCATAAGCATGAAAGCATCCTCAATTTCATCAAGCCCATAGAATTTATGCGTAATAAGCTTTTCCGGTTGGAATCTCCCACTTTTCACCATGCCCATAAGCCGCTCAAGTCGCCTGCGTCCACCGGGGCAAAGGCCGCCTGTGACTGTCTTGTGCGCACAAAAACCAAAACCGGATTCTTGGGTATAGATAGGCAGAAGCAGCTCAGTGCGCCCATGTCCAGCCACGTTTGCAACCGTACCTGTGTATTTGCAAAGGGCAAGTGCATCGTTGAATACTGTGGGCTCCCCGCCGGCAATTATTATTTTCTCAACCTGCTTGCCGCCGGTAAGCTCCATTATCTGCTCCACAATAGATCCGCTCTGATGATCCACCGTTGCCGTGGCACCAAAACTCATAGCAAGCTGACGGGTTATAGGCCGATGACCCACGCAGTATATTTCTGCGGCTCCGCGCAAGGCGGCACCCGCCACGCTCATCAGACCGACAGGGCCAATGCCAATCACGACAACTCTGTCGCCAAATTTCACATCCGCCAGCTCAACGCCGTGAAATCCCGTTGTGACCATATCGCCCACCAGAGCAGCAGCTTCCAGAGAAACACCCTCGGGGATTCTTGCAACGTTCAAATCCACATCCGGCACCTTAAATCTCTCAGCAAACATTCCATCCCACTTTGAGGATAGATAGCGCGAGCCGAGGTATCCGCCTGAGTGTTGGTGATTGCAGTCTTGAACATCAAGATTTCTCCACTCGGGAGTAACCGCCGGAACAGCAACTATGTCTCCTGCGACAAAGTCTTTTACCTCCGAGCCCACCGAAACAATACGTCCAACGCCCTCATGTCCCAGGATCCGTCCGACCGGCACATTAGGGTTTTCTGCCGCGGTGTCTACGTCCGAAGTGCATGGGATAAGTGCCACAGGCTCTAACACGGCCTCATACGGTCCCGCAACCGGGTCCTCCTTTTCCAGCCAGCCGACCTGTTCAAGGGGCTTAATAATTCCAAATCCTTTCATTATCTCGTCTCCCACTTGTTGACAGTTAGTTGTTGCTGTGATAATCTCACACGTGTACACATGAACCATACTCATGTGTTATTTATCGCGTATAGTCTTTTATTTTCAATACACGTGTATCGAAAAACCTGACGCAAATATAGCAGATTGGCATCTTTTCGTCAATCTTTTTTGTGCTTTTTGTATATTTGCTTAAGTCTGGTTTATCGCTACTGTGGTTTTTCCCCAGTACATTAATACACTGAAAGGTTGTGTGTACCAAAAATGAATGAGAAAAAAGGAACCAGAGAAAAAATTGTAGATGCTGCAATAGATTTATTTAAGGACAATCCCTATAATCAGGTGTCTGTAAAAGACATCTGTGATGCTGCAGGCGTCACGCGCAACAGCTTTTATTACTATTTTGAAAACAAGGAGATCGTCTTTGACGCTATTGGTGATTGGTGTAGTCGCGCCGCCAAAAAGCGCCTTTCGGAAGTATTTGGCGCGGGAAGCGCTTATCAGCAGGTATGGAATATATTCAAGCTATATTTTGAAACGCAGATTGAGTTAGGCCCAGAAATAATGAACCATGTCTGTGCATCGCGTACATTGAAAGGGCGTTCAGACTATTACTCATATATTGATAATAGGCTAGCCTCATCCATAACAAGGCTCATATCTCTGGCTCAGCAGGAGGAAATTATTCGAAATACCCAAGACCCGACACGCTTGTTATGGACGGCATACGCCATTATTCGCGGTGTAAATATAAAGTGGTGCTTCCAGTGGGGCGAAAGCGACCTGTTAGGCGAGGCCATGGAAGCGCTGGACACACTGTTTATGCCTAAAGAGGGCTGCGAGCTTTACTGATACTTTCATCGGGGAGCGCATCCCTGGGAATAAGATAGAATATTAGATATAGGTGGTTTTATAAGCAGCTACGCGGTTGTTCACTGGGATCAGCGTGGCTGCGGAAATACCTATTACCGGAATACACAGGCCGAAAAGCCCAAGATGCAAAAAAATTAAGGCGCAATTTGGTCTTGTGCGTTCCCGTCAAGAGGTCAACATGCGCGAGTTTTTGAAGCGCGTCAGCTTACGGGAAAATATCTGCCCGAAGGAGAAAATACATCATTCTCAGTTAGATTGTTTTTGCCATAAATGACCTTGAACGACTTAAGATGGTTTTTCATGCCCTTATTTGGCTTTGAAAAATTAATAGGACTGCAAGAGAGGCTATACAATAATCTTTATTCAGAAAGCAGATTGTCGGCGTATGACTACTCTCATCACAATGTGCCTGTTGTAATCATTGCTGGTGATTGCGATTGGATTACCCCTATCACAAAGCTCAGGAGTATTGCGACAGTATTTCTGCGCCTCAAAAGGAATTTATTCTGATTAATATAGCCGGACATGTTCCGTTTAAGGCAGGGAAATTTACGCAGGTGCTGTTAAATGCCTTGATGTGAAACTTACTCAAAATGATACATAAATAAAAGAGGTCGAACTCAAATGAGTTCGACCTCTTTTATTTTCTAAAGCGTTTGTATCACACTCTGTTGTGATTACATTTGCTTCTCAGGAGCTAGACAAGTAAATAAATTTCACTTACACATTGACATATTTCAATGTGTCGCATATAATGATGATAGATTGAAGTTCATCGATATGAGGTGAGGTCATGGAAAATCGACATGCGATACATGCGGCAGTTTTCAAAGCTTTTTGTGATGAAAACCGGCTGAAAATTTTGGAACTATTACAGACTGGGGAAAAATGCGCCTGCGTGCTGCTGGAGAACTTGCATATAAGCCAGCCCACGCTGTCGCACCACATGAAAATTCTCTGTGAAAGCGGTATTGTCACGGCGCGCAAGGAGGGTCGGTGGACGCACTACTCCATTTCGACCGAGGGAGTGGAGGCTGCGCAAGCCCTCTTGAAAAGGCTGACAAGCGTAAGCGTTATTGAGAGTGTGGGTGAAACTGTATGCGGCTAGTGTGGGACTTTTTTCAGCACCAGGTCCTCGGCATGAAGTGGCTCAATGACTTTATTGGCAGTCTTCTCGCCGGGCTTGGAATGGATATTACATCAAGGCTTGGCGGCAGCGTGCATTTCTTCATCTACGATGTTATTAAAATTGTGCTGTTGCTATGTGTTCTGATCTTTGGCATCTCCTATATTCAAAGCTATTTCCCGCCCGAACGCAGCAAGAAGATACTGGGCCGCTTTCACGGCCTTGGCGCAAACTGCGTGGCGGCGCTGCTGGGAACAGTGACGCCCTTCTGCTCATGCTCCTCTATTCCGCTGTTCATCGGCTTTACAAGCGCCGGCTTACCGCTGGGCGTGACTTTTTCCTTTCTCATTTCTTCACCCATGGTTGATCTCGGCTCGCTGGTGTTGCTCATGAGTATTTTCGGTGCTCCGATAGCGATTACCTATGTGCTGTTTGGTCTTGTAATCGCCGTGATCGGCGGCACCGTCATTGAGAAGCTGCACATGGAAAAACATGTGGAGGAATACGTCACGTCGGCGCAAGGCGTGGACATCGAAGAAGCTGAGCTGACAAAACGTGACCGACTGCAATTTGCATGGGAGCAGATGCGGGACACCTTCAAAAAGGTGTTTCCCTACATTTTGCTTGGCGTGGGCATCGGCGCGCTCATTCACAACTGGATACCAGAAAGCTGGATTTTAACGGTGCTGGGTGGTAAAAATCCTTTTTCTGTCATACTGGCAACGCTGGTCGGCATTCCCATGTACGGCGATATTTTCGGCACGATCCCGGTGGCTGAGGCTCTCTACGCTAAGGGCGCACAGCTTGGCGCCATACTCGCCTTTATGATGGGCGTGACCACCCTGTCCCTGCCCTCTTTAATTATGCTGCGGAATGCCTTGAAGCCGAAGCTGCTGGCGCTGTTCATCGGGATTTGCACCCTTGGCATTGTCGTTGTGGGGTATCTGTTCAACGCAATTCAATATTTACTTTAATGGGAGGATTTCATTATGGGTTTGTTTAGCAAAAAGGAAGTAGACAAAGCTGAGTCCGATGGCGGGGCGTCGGTGAAGGTTCTCGGCTCCGGCTGTAAAAAATGCAACGAGCTGGAGGTCAACACAAAATCGGCCCTAGAGCAGCTCGGCATGGACACGACCATCGAGCATGTGACGGATTTTGCGCAGATCGCGGCCTATGGTGTCATGACCACACCCGCGCTTATTGTTGACGGAAAAGTGCTGTCATATGGTAAGGTATTGAAAAAGAATGAAGTAGTGAAACTGCTCCAAAAGGCACGGGCGTAAAATAGAGTAAATATCAAATCAATACAAAACTGTGGATGAAAAATCAAAATTTTGTGATTTGCTCCGTTCCCAGCCCCTCCAAGGTCATGCGGAAGATCCGTCGCACCACCTGGGCCGCTTCATCCTCCGCAATCCAGCGTTTCGGATCGTCCGGGTCCTTCATAAAGCCATATTGAGAGGGGCTCCCCGGAGCTGCCTTTGACCTTGTTGCTGATACGGCGCTTCTTGCTTATATCGCGGGCGCACCACTCGTTGAACAGATTGCGGATCGGGGCAAGTTCGTTCTCGCCCTCAGTGGTGTCTATGTTGTCAGAAACCGCTTTGAAATGCGAAACACGCCTGCCGCGTGGCAGGATGCCTCCCTCGCCAAACGATTTTCCGTGTTTACGGAGGAGATGCACGCCTATGGCTCAAAGGTGTGTGCCCAGCTCGTCGCTGGCTCGGGCCGTGTAGGAGGAAAGTTCCCAGGCTCGGAAGGAGCGCCGGCCGCCTGTGATATTCCAAATTTTTGGGACCCGTCAGATACTCACAGGGGCTACACCGTGGACGTGATATATTATCTGGTCGATTGCTTCGGCAAGTCCGCGGCCTATGTGAAAAGATGCGGTGCGGATGCCGTTGAGCTTCATGCGTACGGCGGATATCTGCTCGACCAGTTCATGTCCTCGGCGTGGAGCCACCGTACCGATGAGTACGGCGGGAACCTTGGCGGGCGCATGAGGATTATGACTGAAATAATTGCCGCAATAAAAGAGTCCTGCGGCAATGACTTTCCGATTATTGCGAAGTTTACTCCTATCCAGTTTTTTGAAGGCGGAAGGTGCGTCGAGGAAGGCATTGAAATGGCAAAAATCCTGGAGTCTGCCGATGTCCACGCCCTGCACGTTGATGCCGGATCGTATGAGACTTGGTATACGATGATTCCGCCGTCTTTTGGGGACTATAAGCAGTGCAGCAACCTCCATGTCAGGTATGCTGATATCATAAAAAAGAAGTGAGCATTCCGGTAATGACCTCTGGAAAATTGGGCCATCCCGAGTTTGCTGAAAGTGTCCTGAATGAAGGCAAAACCGACTTTGTCTGCCTCGGCAGGCCGTTGCTCGCCGACCCGCAGTGGGCGAACAAGGCGCAGGCCGGACAGCTTACGTCCATTCGCCCGTGCATTGGGTGCATGGCCGGCTGTCAGGAACGGATTCACGTCGGCAGACCCATCGGATGTGCGGTGAATCCTCTTACAGGACGAGAAAACAAGTGGGGAATCCGGCAGACTTCGCCCAAGAAGGTATTGATAATTGGCGGCGGCCCGGGAGGTTGTGAGTCGGCCATCACGGCTGCTGACGAGGGGCATGGTGTCGAGCTTTGGGAAAAAACCGGCGCGTTGGGCGGAAATCTGCTCGCGGCGGGCGGGCCTGCCCTTGTGCCAGAGTCCATCCCGGGCATTGACAAAGTCAAAGTGGTCACCGCAATTGATGTACTCAAGAAAAAGTGCTTCCCCGAGGGGAAGATAGTAGTCATCGGCGGCGAAGTCGGTGTTGAGACCGCCCTGCACCTTCAGATGTTCCGCAACGAGGCATCCATTATTGAGATGCCGCCGACAATTCTCTCGGAGCCAATGGACGCAGGAAAAGTTCAGCTGTTCCATCGAATGATAAATAATGCCGGCATCGGCAGAGCTCCACAGGATATTCTTGCGGGAGATTTGCCCGATCTTTCACAGTGCTTTATAGGCAATCCGTTCTACAGAAAAGTGTTGGCCTCAAGCTATGGAGCGGCTTTAAGGAATTCTATCTCGAAATTGTAAGTTCTGCGATAGCAAAAACCCTGTTTATGCTTTTTGATGAATTTAACATAACATCAAAAAGACGAAGAGCCGGCTCCGAATTCATCATAGACTATTTTACTGCCGCCAATTATCACTCCGTAATGCATATCATCGAGAAAGACTCATTGACAGAAGAAGCCCTCTCCTCGTCAATTGCTGGATAAGTGTATGACAATTGAATACATGAGAATTTGTGTAGAGAGATACATCTAGCCTAATTGTCCCAAGGATACGGCCGTGCATAAGGTTAAATGGAAATGTCGGGATAATCGGAAATTAGAAAAGCTGCTCTTACACCATAAATAACACTATTGTAATGTGGCAATAAACTCTTGTATTCAAGATTTTTTTGTTCATTCAAAGCCTGAATCTTAGTACAGACATCTAATTAGAAAGCAACTAACAAAGCTTATTCCTATACAAGCAGTCTTTTTATAATTAGAAATTGGCTCATTATTTGCAAAAAGATTGATTAAATGATAATATGGATAACATAAGTAAAAGATTAAGTTAAAATAATTTACTGTCTGAAAGGAATATTTATGTACACATTAAAGACAAACAGTCGTGATAAGTCTTCAAAAGGGAAGCAACTAAGAAGAAATGGAATTATTCCTGCTGTAGTTTTTGGGAAGCATCTTGAAGAATCCATAAGTATTCAGGTTTCTCAAAAGGATGCCGAGCATTTGTTAAAGACAAATAAGGTCGGTTACAAGCTTGAACTGGATATAGGTGGAAAAAACCATATGGTTCTATTGAAAAATGTTACCTACGATACATTAAGTCGCAAGCTAGAACATTTAGAGTTTCAAGCGCTAAAGGCTGGAGAAGTAATTACAAGCGTAGCTCATATTGTTTTAATTAATACCGAGAATATTGATGGAATCGTACAACGGACGTTAAATGAGGTATCATATAAGGCTCTTCCTTCAAATCTTATTGAAACAGTAGAGGTCGATCTTAAGGGTAAAGAAGTCGGCTACACCACAACTGTCGCTGATCTTGAGATTGCAAAGGAAAGTTCCATTGAGATATTAACCCCACTTGATAGTTTAGTGGTTACAATTTCAGCCCACAAAAAGTTTGAAGAAAGTGAATTAGAGGCTGATGAAAATACAGCAACAACAGAGACGGCTGAGTAGTTGATAAGGACTAAAATGCCATCTTGTAGAGCATTGATTCTACTGGGTTTGTAGAATAATGCTGCATCGCCACTCGCACCATATTGAAATAGTCTCGCTTTTCGAACTTTTTTATCGAAAAGTGAGATTCTTTCATTCTCAAACACTTTCAAATGCTGGATTTATCATTTCCCGTTCTTTGCTGCATGGGTAAAAAAGCATAAAACTACAATATAAATAAATTGCTCCAAGCCTGTATTAAGACAGGCTTTTCTTATGTGCTCATACTTCCCTATTTTTGTTGCCTTGGCCATACAACTCCCAAACCGTTCCGCTGTCTTGTATCCCAGGGTTTCAAGTGCGTTTCTGAAAGTATACTATTGTGTGGATTTATGCAGCTTCGTGCTTATTATATGAGCGCACTGTCAGGAAAATCCAAACCGGTATCTGCACCGCCGACGCTATGAGCATCACGTATGGCGACCATGTGACAAAATCGCCTATCCAAAGAAAGCGCAAGCTTCCAAGCTCCACCGAAGTGTTGTCATCAAAGCCGAACGCAAGATATACGATGACAAGGAACGCGCCTATGCAGAGGATAAAAGCACCGAGGCAAATAATAATCGCCGAGCTGAGCTTAGCCAGAGCCAGACGTCCCCTGCCGTGTCTTGTGCATCTCAAAATGTCATCTGCGCCGCTGGCGTAGTCCGAGGAAAAAATCGGCGCGGCAATCATCAGGCAAATCAGTGTTATCAGAAAAGTAGACATTCCAAGCTCATCAAGGGTGTAGGTTGAACCGATGCCATAACTGTAATTGAAGTTCTCGCCGCTATCCGCGCGGGACATGGCATATTCCACCACCTGCGGCTGTTTTTCGTATTTTTCCTCCAGTTGCCGCTCCAGTGTCAGAAGCCTCTCCTGATAAAAGTTCAGCGCCTGCTCTTGAGAGATATTGGCAGCCATCAGCATGTCGCCGCCTTGATCTGAGAATGAACGATATATCCAGGTGTAAACCGGTGAGTAAGGCCCCAGAGTTTTGCTGCTGATTTCATATGGGATATTATACTCTTCACCATACTCTTCAATAACCTCATGATAAACCCTCACAGCCTCGGAAATCAGCTCAGGCCTAACCTCGCCCCTTATCTTCTCTTTGTTTTTTTCATCGGCTTCCACGCCCCTTATGAACCGTCCCTCTTTGACTACCTGGCCGTTTGCATCGTAAATATTTCATCGTAAAAATTGCGTTGAACGGCATAAAATCCGAAAAACAGGCAAATTACCAAGGCAATAGTAATCCGCCACCAGGTAGAGCGGGTCTTGAGAATACGTTTTAATTCAACCTTTAACATCAAAGCCCCTCATTGCTCGCCGCTTCCTGACGAAACAGCCACAAATACAAATCTTCAAGCCGTGGCTGGGCAGGCTGTGAATTTGGAATATCCAGAGTTTCAGATATATAGCGAACGCTGATGCTCCCGCCGTCCTCCCCTTTAAGACTGACAATACGGCTTATCCTTTCGTAATGTGCAAGCTCTTCATGCCGTATCTTTGCCGTGAACACCTTGCCGGCAACAGCGCCCAGCAGCTCCTCGGTCGTGCCCAGGCCGATGATTTTGCCCTGTTTCATGATGGCGTTGCGCGTGGCAATGTACTCCACATCAGAAACGATATGAGTCGAAATCAGCACAATCCGGTGTTGAGCAAACTCGGACAGCAGATTCCTAAACCGCACACGCTCTCCGGGGTCAAGCCCGCTGGTGGGTTCGTCCAGAATGAGTATATCGGGGTCGTTCAGCATGGCTTGGGCGATGCCTACGCGGCGTTGCATACCGCCAGAGAGTTTTTTGATGTGCTTTTTGCGTACATCGCTCAAGGAAAGCATTGTAAGAAGCTCATCTATCTTCACCCAATATTCGTTTTTAGAAAGTCCCTTTAAGGTCGCCACATATTCCAGGTAATCAATCACCGTAAATTCCGGGTAAAAACCAAAGGTCTGCGGCATTCAGTAACCAGTGCCAGAATTAGAAACAAATAGACCAGCGAGGCCGCGCCGGTCGAGAGCCGAATCAGCACATCCGGCATGTTTACAGCCAGCCCCCGGTATAAAGCACTAATTCCAATGCCAAATCCAGCTGCAATGGAAGCGCCGTAGCTCTCCCCCGCCCGATTCAGAATAAACAGGCTCCCGGCACAGGTCAGCAAAAAAGGTAAAACTATAAATAAAAGCATGAATCTTGCCGGGGCTTCCACTTTTGCCAGAGCAAAAATAATGACGACGCCGAGGCAGATAGCATCCCCCGCGCCAACTGCGCAGAGCTTTGCCAGAGTCAGACGCGAGAGGGAGAGCCTGGTGGAGCCCTCCAGCTCACGCATTTTATATTTCCGTGAGCGTCCGTAAAACGGCAGGGCGGTCATCGCAATAAAAACCGGAAATGCGCTGAGCAGTGCGGGGATATTAATCTCTTCGCTCTCGCCTATAGCGGCGAACTGCATTAAAGCGCATAAGAAGAGGAGAACTATTCCTTGAAAAATCCACACCGGACCTGCGACGAATCGAAGCTGACTATCTATCATTTGAGTGGTGCTGATATGCCTAATCTGTCTTCGGCTCGAATAGGCCATTTGCGAGAGCCTGATTGTATCAGCCAGATGAGCCTGAGACGGCGCTATGGGGGGCTGAACGCTCAGTTTATTTTCCAGCTGCCGATGGAAGTTTTTACTCATAACAAATCTCCTTTCGCAAGACTCTTTTCGAGAGCTTTTAGGGCTGTGCGTAGTCTGGATTGCACCGTGCGCAGCGGTTCATTGAGGATGATTGAGCTTTTATAAATTGTTATTAAATACTTTTGAGATAATTGCAAGAGATAAGCCTCAACGCCCATAGATAACAAAACGACGCCCCTGCAACCGCAATGGTTGCAGGGGCGTCGTTTTGTTGTGATCAGTCCTGATCCGGAATTGATTTGAAGGAATACACATCGTACTGGAGCTTGGGGGGATTTGCAGTTCTGTCTACCTGTCCTATGCCGAAGCAGGCCGCTCTGTTGACCCAGAGATAATTGGGGTCTTCGGTCTCGAGCTGGACATTCGTGTTGATATAATTGGTATCCGGGAAACGGCTGTTGCAATAGTCTTCGAAGCCGTTTTCGCCCGTGTCCATTTTTCCGGTATAGCACATCAGAATATGAGCTCCGGAATCTGTCTCGATCATACATTTTACGTCCGGAATAGAGATGCCATCCCTCCGGATGACACACCAGTCACCTCCGCCAGGAAGGATCCTTCCGTTTAGCTTGTCCCCCCAGACTCTGCCCTCCGTTATATATCCGATATTTCGCAATCCATATGGGGAATCGGGCATGCGGTACATATCACCGATCTTTACGTCATACGAGAACAGGTATTCTATCTTATAATTATTAAGCTTTCCCATGTACATGCCTCCGAATTAATAAAGCTCTTCGCAATAAACGACCGCCTTGACCAGATCCTCCGGTTTGGGCTCTATCATCATTCGCAGGGCGGGCTCGGTATTCTCAAAGCCGTAAAATCTGTGCGTTATCATCTTTTCTGGCTGAAGCCTCCCGCTGGCGATTATCGTGAACAGGCGCTCAAGCCTGCGCCTGCCTCCAACGCACAGGCCGCCCGTCAAGGTCTTTTGAGCACACCAGAGGGTTGACTGTGCCGGCTCGACCTCCAGCTTTTTGTTCTGTCCGACGAGATTGACGACAGTTCCGTTTGGCTTGACCATCGACAGTCCCGTTGCGAGCACGTCGGAGTAGCCCCCGCAGACTATGACCGCGTCAAAGGGTTTTCCGCCGTTGAGCGAGATAGCTTTGGCGGAATAGTCAGCATCATAATAGTCAAGTGTAGCAGACGCGCCGAACTCGATTGCAAGCTCGCGCGTCGGGCCGCGGTGACCTATCCCGACGATCATGCCCGCCCCTCTCAGCGCCGCACCTGCAACCGCCATGAGTCCTACAGGGCCTATGCCGATTACAGCGACGGAGTCTCCGAACTCAAGCTCGGCCATTTCCACGCCGGAGAAGCCGGTGGTTACCATATCCACGGTCATCAGAGCAGCCTCATAGCTGACTCCGTCGGGGATAAATGCGGCGTTGAGGTCTATGTCACGCACCTTAAAATACTCGGCAAATGTCCCATCCTCGAAGGTCGAGAGGGTCATGCCGCCGAGCGGGCGGTCGGAATGCTGGGGTATATTGTCCTGACACTCCAGAGCACGATAGTTCGGAGTGACTGCGGGAACGGCAACGATGTCTCCGGGCTTGAAGCACTTTACCCGTTCCCCGACCTTTGCGACTCTGGCTATCGTCTCATGTCCCAGCACACGGCCCTGTGGGTTCTTGCCGTTGAGCATGGCATGAACGTCCGAGGTGCAGGGGCTGAGCATTATCGGCTGCAGCAGACCGTCGAAGATATCTATCTCCGGGATATCCTTCTGCGTCCATACAACATTTTTGCAGCTCTCATCTATGGCAAGGCAACGCATCTTATTCATATTGTCCCTCCTCAGTCCTGGAGCGCCATTGCGGCGTAGAAGCCCTCGCGTATCGCATTTCCGGCTTTTGCGGGCTCATGGCAGTCGCCAATAATGGTGGTTTTCGCGGCATATTTTGCAAGCAGTGCTCTGGCAAGGTCCATGTTTTTCTTGCGTCCCAGCGCACCTACTATGACGTCGGCCGCCAGGGTGCGGATTCCGTCCTCAGTCTCAACGACGACGCCCTCGTCGTTTACTCCCACGACCTTTGTGTTCACCATTGTCTTCACGCCGTATTCGTCTAGCAGGCGGTTTATGCTTATAGCATTGATGTACATGACATCTGCGCCTATCTTCCCGCTCATTTCAACTATGCTTACTTTTCTGCCAAGCGGTGCATATTCAAGAGCCGTGTCGCATGCCGAAAGTCCGCCGCCGCATATCACGACATTTTCGCCCTCCGGCAGACCGTCCTTGTGCACGTCATAAACGTCGATGAACTTTTTGCTCTCCGCAAGTCCGTTTATAGGCGGGATCAGGGGCAGAGAACCGGACGCCACGAATATCGCATCCGCCGTTTTGAGCTCCTCGCTGTCAGCCGTCGCCTCAGTGTTAATCTTTACGTTTACATTGAGCTTTTTGATCTGAGCCTCATACCACTTGACGAGCTCGCGCATGCGAATCTTGAAGTCTCCTGTAGCGATGGTTTCGAAGGTGCCGCCGAGCTTATCGCCCTTTTCCATGAGCGTGACGTTGCAGCCGCGCTCCGCCGCGCAGCGTGCCGCCTCCATTCCTCCGGGGCCACCGCCGATGACGACAATGTTTTGAGCCTTATTCAGCGGCTTCACCTCCATGGCGCTCTCAAAGCCGGCGGAGGGATTGACCGTGCAGGAAAGCTGGGTGCGTCTTTCGAAGATGCGTCCAATGCACTCATCGTTGCAGAGAATGCAGGGGCGCACATCCTCACGTCTGCCCTGCTTGAGTTTATTGGGAAACTGCGGATCGGCTATGGACTGGCGCCCGAACTGAATAATGTCCGCGTTGCCGCTCCTCAGAAGCTCGACTGCGGTCTCCATAGAGTGGCTGCCCGCGTTTATTATGGGCTTTGTTATATGCTTGCGGGCCTCCTGACACACATACGCCATGCAGGCTTCGCCATTGTATCTGGTCGGGAAAATGTAATCCTCAGTCTCATAGCAACCCGCGTCTACGTCAAAAGCATCTATGCCGGACTTATCCAGAATATCGAGTATTTTCATGCTCTCCTCGATCGTGCGCCCGCCCGGAAAACGGTGATCGAGAGATATTCTGAAGCTTATCGGGAATCTGGGCCCGACCACGCTGCGTATCGAGTCGACAGCTTCCATAGCGAAACGGCAGCGATTTTCTAAGGAGCCGCCATACCTATCTTTGCGCTTATTCCAAACCTCGGAGAGGAACTGGTCTATAAGATAACCGGCATGAGCGTGTATCTGTATGCCGTCAAATCCGCAGCGCTTTGCAAACTCCGCGGCATTTTTGAAGTCCTGCATCGCCCCGGCGATCTCATCGACCGACATCTCGCGGCAAATGACATTGCGGTTGAAGTGCGCAGGCACGCCGGACGCCGACACCGGAGGCTCGGGATTGCCGAGGTCCAGCTTGCTGTTGCGGCCGGTTCCCGGGCTGAGCTGCAGAAAGAACTTAGCCCCCCAGCGGTGAGCGCGCTCGACCATCACGGTCGTGTTGGGTATGCAGCGCATGTTGTCGACATGTATGCTCGGGCTGCCCTGTGCAAGTCTGGTATTTATATAGGCGGAGCCCGTATGGAGAAGGCCAATGCCTCCCTTGGCTCGCTCCTCAAAATAACGAATGCCGGCTTCGGTATCCGTGCCGTCCTCCGTGTATGCAAATGTGCCCATTGGCGAAAGACTGATTCTGTTTTTTATAATGCAGTTGTTTATTTCTATCGGCTGCCACAAGAGACTGTAGTCATCTAAGCGCATTGTGTATGCTCCTCTCATATTTGTTTGGCATGTTTGTAATACTAACATTAGCTACTAGTGGACGCATCATGTGTTGTTAGAAATATTATTTCCCTGTTCCACATTTTGAACAAACGCTTTCTTGACACCCTGCGCCCTGAAAGCTATAATTGTCCCATTCGAAGAAAAGGAGGGGGTTGTGTTTGAGCGGTATCTGCTCGGGAGCTTTCGAGAACATCGTTCTCGACGCTCTGCTCAAGGGTTCTTCCATTAAAAAGCTCGTTGCTGATGTTCACGACTGCTGCGGCCTGCCGATGATCGCGTTTGATGTCACGTTCAATTTGATAGCCTATGCCTTCGATCGTCCGTTTTATCTGTCCGGCTGGGAACGTCTGGCGTCACAGGGCAACGTGTCCGAAGAAGTCGTATTGTCCAGCAACTACCTTGTGCTTGAAGAACAGCTTTTTAATTCTCCCAAGTCTCTCGTAGTAAACAGCGGCAACAGCGACCGGTTCAAGACGGCCTTCGGAGTCATCCGCAGCGGTGATAAGTGCCTGGGATATTTTGCCACGATTCTCGAGGAACACAGCGCAGATGACATCATCGCGGTAAACGACCTGATGTGCCGCGCAGTCTCCTCGATCCTCTCAGCCGATGAGCTGCATCTTACGCCGCCGCAGATACTGAATTTACTCATTTCGGACAATTACGGCGCGCGGGAGCACTTTCAAAACTTTGCATTGGAGCATGCGGGCCCATACAGGCTCGTGAAACTGCACAGCGACTCCACGGAGTTTGCCGCAACGAATTATATCAGCAATAGGGTAAACGAACAGCACAGACAGCTCATTTGTTCTATCGAGGACAGCAGTAACCTCTGGTTGTTCGCCTGGGGAGTCAGCGGCGCGGTCGCTTCCTCGCTGTCGGAGCTGCTCGATCATATAATCCGCAAGTACAACTTCACGGTGGGCGTATCCGCGCCTTTTGACGATCTGGCCCTGATAGCTTGCGCGAAGATGCAGGCAGGCTCATGTCTTGCCCTTTCTGCATATCATCCCGATGAGCATCTGCTGCTTTTTGAGGATCTGCTTCCCGAGTGTTTTTGCCTCCCCGCAATTGAAGCCGGCATAGACCCCGCATTTCAGTTCGGATATATCTCGCGGCTCACAGGATACGGGTCCGACGACGACCGAGCCCTGCTTAATACGCTTGAGGTTTACCTGGGAAATCTGCAGCGCGGCTCTATGACCGGTGAAAAAATGGGCATACACAAAAATACCGTCAATTACAGGCTGCGGCGCATAAAGGAGCTTTTGAACGTCGACATCAGAGAGCCGGCGGTGTCTGAAAGGCTCATGCTTGAGCTGACGATGTATAAACTATACGGATCGGCAGGTGAAAGTCATGAATAGCGATCCTGTCTCTGAGCTCCGGGATATCATCTTAAACGGGATTTTCTCGAAATGCAGTCTCGAGCAGATGCTTTCTGACATTTCCTTAAAGCTAGGTCTTGAGATACAGATAGCCGACCTCACATTTTCCCTCATAATGTCCTTTCCCGACAGCAGAGAGTTCAGATATGCAGACTTTATCTGCCGGAAGCGGGACGGAGAATTTGCGGAATTTTTTCGCGCGGGGAGGCCGGTCGAATATTCCACCGCAGATACGCACTTTTACCTCTGCCCAATCATTCTCGAGAACACTCCGCTGGGCATCGTCAGCGTGGCAGATTCCCACGACGGGGACCCCGGGCTGCTTGAGGTTGCGGCGACGCGAATATCACAGCTGTGCCGCAAGCTGTTTGGCACGGATATATATGTCTCTCCGTTCAACTCTCTGCTTAACTCCCTTTTGACGCACTATCTGTTTCTGCAGGATGCGGACGGCTCGATCGAAGCCGCATATCCGCTGATTTCGGAAAGTCGCTTTCTGCCTCCATACCTCATGATGATATTTCGCAGCACGGCTACCGGGAAAGACAGAATACAGCGTGCGGATCGTAATCTGGAGCGTTATTTGCCAAAGGCGATACACTTTGTGCATAACGGCTGTCTCAACGCTTTTTTGGACGGTGCCTCGCCCGACTGCCTTAATCCGGGCAGTGACTTTATTGTAAATACCGAGGGCTTTTGTCGAACCTACGGCCTGCTCGGCACAGTCTCTCCCCTTTTTGAGGATTTGAAAAAACGGAGCTTTTATAAGGAGCAGCTTCACACGCTCATAAGGATTTGTCCCGACGGCGATGCTCTCGTTCTTGCGGATGAACAGTATACCCGACTGCTCAACGATCAGGCAGTGTCGCGTTTTGGCAAGGAGTATATGTTTCTCTCCCAGACACGTGCTCTGGCAGACTATGACTTGCAATACGGCACAGATTACCTGATGACGCTCAAAGCGTATCTTGACAACAGCAACCGCATCGCCGCGGCGGCCAAGCAGCTTTTTATAGATCACAGCACGATGAAATACAGGCTTAAAAAGATCTGTGCTATGATCGACTCGGATATAGACGAGCCCGAAACCGCCATACGCCTGCGCTTCTCGCTCTTGTCATATCAGCTTAATATCAATGATTGAGACTAAAGGAGTGTGGACATCCACACTCCTTTAATTATTCAGAAAAGTCCGAATATAAAGTTTGCTGCCGGGACGCCGATAAAACCGATGACAAGTCCGAGCACGAGCTCGAGAATAGTCGCGTATTTATATATGCTTTTTGATGTGAGCCACTCCGTATTGCCATGCAGAATCGCGCCGAACATGGAGCTTGACGGCATGACTATGCCCTGCAGGAGCACCATGCAGAAGAGCGTGATCATGACTGCAGGATTGGCATTATTGCTCGCCGCAAGCGAGACGCCGACCGGCACCATGAGGGTTATGCACACAATGTTGTTTATTACATTGGTCAGCGCCAGTCCGACCAGCATAAGCAGTGCCATGCTCAGATATGCCGAGTCAAGGCTCATAACCGGTTGCAAGAAATTCGTTATAAGCTCGGATATGCCAGTCGAGGAATCCGTAAGCTTATTCGAAACCAGCAGAGCCGTCGCGACAAGGCAGACCATGCCGTAAGGTATCCCCTCTTTGAAAGCCGAGATAAAGCTGAAAATCGGCTTGTTGTCCTCATCATGGCAAAACGACAAAATGATGAGCACAATTGAGAATACGCCAACGAAGCCGAGGTTATTGAGTGCGTATGTGAGTTTCCAATCAGCCGGCAGATAGTAGGGGATCATGAGCAGTACGCAGAGAGCGGCAATGAGGGCAATCGATATCTTCTGCTGTTTATTGACCTTCAGCTCCTCAGGCTTCACCAGATCGTCAAGCTCGACCTTCTGGATACGTATGCCCAGACAATATTTTGTTACCAGAAACAACACTGTTATGCCCAGAAAGTTCAAAACGAGCATGGTAAGCACATATGCCGTAATGTTGATGACTATGCCCGTGTTCAGGCTGTTCAGGACTCCGAAGCATATCTGCGTGAAGGCCGTGTACGGAAGAACTATGCCGCCGAGGTACGAGCAGATGCCTATGCCGATGATGACCACGCTGACATACGGGGATTTCTTCTCAAGCCCGATGCGGTTAGCGACCTCATAGAACATCTGCCAGCACAACAGCGTTATAGCCGTTGTCGCGGTCGTTACCGCGGATGTGACCGCCGTCGCTATCCAGAACGCAAGGCACAGGGACCACAGTCCCTTCTTCGCAAACTTTCTGGAGAGTATGAATTTTGCCACGAGCTCTATGAGTCCGCTCTTTTCGACAGCGTAGCAGAACATAAGAGCAAGAAAGATCATGTGCACTGTGCTGTTTCCAATGGCCTCGGTAAACACCGAGCTGACGGTGTTATCGCCGATGAATCCCATGCGCAGGAGTGCGACAAGACTCGGCCAGATAATTTTTCCCACGGTCCACGCATAGATGCAACCGAGAAATACGCCGAGTATCTGCATACCGACCACGGTAACTGTGCCAAAGGGCTTCAGGCAGCCGAAGCCGAACATGAATATGAGTATAACAGTCGTGTGTATCAGGTCTTTATATACATGCTTTTTTTCAGTAAGTCTCATATTTTTCTCCCAGCCTGTCCTAAGATGACCCTGAACTCAGCAGGGTGCAAGCATCGGACGTTTCTCAATTATACACCATATGCGATGCTTCGGAAAACGCCCGATATGCCTCCTCGATAAAACAATTATTTAAGCGTCCGGACTCTTCTTGGATGGCTTGTACGGGGAAAGAAGAGCGGCTCCAATTATAAGTATTGCCCAGATTGCAACAGCGCCTATGAAAAACTTCCACGCGCCGACATAGCCCGCCTCGGTCTTGAGAAATTGTCCGACGACGATGCTGTAGGCGAACTGTCCGATGTAAACGCCGGTCTGAAGCTGAGCCTGGATCGCGCCGGACTCCTTCGGTCCAAAGACAGACTGAGTCACGAGGCTTGGCATGCTGGTGTTGAGCGGGTAGGCAAGTCCAAAGCAGATGCAGACCATCAGTATCATGGTTCCCGAAGGATTGCCGGGCAGCATTATCTGGAACAGGAGGCCGCCGATGAACAGCAGTCCGACGATGCCCGCAAAGGCCGCAGCCCTTATCTTGGAAACCAGCTTACCGGCAAGCATCAGGGACACACCGCCGATGAGAACATAAAGAGAATAGTAGGTCGCCGTGGTGGTGCGGTCAAAACCGTTGGACTGCCACCAGGACTGTCCGTAAGCAACAAATGCTGCGCCGGCACCGCAGACGCAGATGAATGCGGCAAACAGCATCCAGAAAGACGGCGTCTTGAGAGCGGCGGCCTTGGTCATGCCCTCGAGCTCCTTCTTCTCATCCTTCTTGCTCTGCGCCTTGTCCCATCCGAGAGGTTTCTGGCCGAAGGCCTCTGGCTCCTTTATGAAGAACAGCATCGCGATTATGCCGATAACGAGCGCCAGCACGGACATTACGCGGTAGCAGCCCTTGAACTCCATGAAGCGGAAGAGCTGACCTGCGAGGAAATTCCAGAAGGAACCGCCAAAAGCTGCGGCAGAAAGCACTATGCCGGTCATTGTCTCACGCTTCTCAATGAACCACTGAGAAACGAGCACGGTGCACACTGCGAATGAGCCGAAAGTGACCGCTATTGCGACAATAAAGCCTGCGGAGTAGATCATGACCAAACTTAAGACGCTCTGTCCCGGGACAGTGAACGTGTACAGCATCATGGCCACAACAGTGCATATTATAGAAATGCCCATGAGCTTGCGGGGGCCCCAGGTTTTGACCAGCCTGGCTGCAACTAAGCTGAACAGAATATTGCCGATGACGCTGATGGTGCCGACATAGCCAATCGTTCCAACCGGCCATTCGGTATATTTTGACAAAGACCCCATGAAAGTGCCTATCGTGCCGCCGCAGCCCATGTTTACGAACATGATAAGGAAAGCGCCAATGACTGCCTTGTAGCCGAAGAACTTTTTCTGCGTTAGAGACTCGCTCATTTTCTTTTCCCCTTTACTCTTTTTGTATGAAACATTATTCCCGTTTTCAGACACATGTCCAACCGCCGTCACAGGGAAGAACAACCCCCGTCACATAAGACGACTCGCGTGCCGCGAGGTAGCAAACAGTGGTATCCAACTCTCCCTCTTCTCCCGGGCGGCGCATCGGAGTGCGGCTTTTGATCCAGGGCTCCATTTTCTCCATGCGCTCCGGAGAATTGGACTCGGATTCAAAAAATCCCGGCAGGATGCAATTTACCGTCACTCCGGTCTGAGCCCATTCTGCGGCTGCCGCACGGGTGAAGTTGATCACCGCGCCTTTGCAGGCATGATATGCGGCGACATGTATCTCCTGAAGACCGCCTTGTCCGAGCACAGATGAAATATTGATTATGCGTCCGTAATGAGCCTTCAGCATATGTCTGCCAAATTCGCGTGTACACATCATAACTGCGTCCATACTGACCGCGGTCACCATTTTCCATCCCTCATCCGGATAATCCTCCAGCGGGCTCGGGTATCCGCGGCCGGCGTTGTTCACCAGAATGTCCACCTTACCAAAGGTTTTGATCGTCACATCGACCGCATGCTGTATGTCGCTCTGCTTGGTCACATCACATCTGCAGGCCAAGGCCTGCACGCCCGCAACAATCCTGATCTCTTGGGCGACTGCCTCAAGCTTCTCTTCACGTCTGGCCAGAAGCACAACATTTGCGCCCTGTTTTGCTAGAGCCATGGCAAACTGTCTTCCCAACCCGGCGGAAGCGCCGGTAATCACGGCAGTTTGGCCAGTCAGATCAAACATCTTATCCCCCCTCTCGGCAGCTCTCCGCCACCGCATTTGTCTATATATTAACACTTGTGCCGTGTTCAATCACTATCTTGATTCAAGAAAAAGAGATGTTCTGTTCCACTTTTTGAACAATGCCCATCACGCCCCCGGGCGGAGAGCCCCTGCACAAAAGGAAGTGCTGAAATCGCTATAATTCTTATAAGTATTTCTCCAGGCTCAATGCAGCAAAGAATGAGTATTTTGGCGAACAGCATGTTATACTGGGAGCATCTATTCAATACCAAGCTTACATTTGTCTGCTATTTATAAAAAGTTTATAAATAGCAGCTATGATTGTGGGGGTGATGAAAATGCGAACTAAGATTTTAATTGTGGACGATGAGCCTGGTGTTGTCGCTCTGCTGAAAGACTATTTTGAAATGAACGGTTACATGGCATATACCGCCTCGAACGGCGAGGAGGCAATCGCACAGGCCAGCTGCGCACCTGATGTAATTCTATTGGATATTAACATGCCCAAGATGGATGGTTTGCAGGTGTGCGAACGCATCCGTGAGCACATTTCCTGCCCGATCATATTCCTGACGGCACGAATTGAGGATGTGGACAAAATAAAAGGCTTTGTTTCCGGCGGTGACGATTATGTTACCAAGCCCTTTTCTATTCACGAGCTTGGTGCCAGAGTCGCGGCTCATTTGCGCAGAGAGAGCCGGCGCAGCGGAAATACACAGGTGCGTTTTGACGGCGACCTGGCCATCGACTATTCCGCACGCACACTGAGCCTCGCCGGTCATGAGATTGCCCTGGCAAAAAAGGAGTTTGACATTGTTGAACTGCTTTCCCAAAATCGGGGTCAGGTATTCGACAAAGAGCGCATTTACGAGCGACTCTGGGGCTTTGATGCGGAGGGAGACAGCGCCGTTGTCGCAGAGCACATCAAGCGCGTGCGTGCAAAGCTCAAAGCCCGGGGCGCACGGGACTATATCGAAACGGTGTGGGGGGTGGGCTATAAATGGAAATGACACGGAAGACGAGACGTTCTTTCAAAAGCCTCTCAATGAAATGGAGCTTTGCGCTTTACGTCACCCTCTTTGTGCTTATAGCACTTGCTATATCCACGCTGTTGTCGGGTATGTTCGGCATGCTTCAAGATAATATCTTCCGGTACTATGACAATAAGCATCGAAGTGAGCTTGCAAAACAGGGTGATCTGGTCGTAGATGGTGTTGTGGTGCAAAATGAGGCGCTGTGGTTTTACACGGAAAATCTGCATGACAAATTTTCAGCCCATGATACCCGTATGTATAATCTGTACGGCTTCTTATCCGTCGCGGTCATCCCAATTGTTTTTGTTATCTGCATCCTGGCAACAGGCATGCTTTTCTATCTGCGCAAGCTGAAACAACCCCTTGCGCTTTTAGATTCCGCATCGTCGAGAATCGCAGGCGGGGATTTAGACTTTCATTTGGAATATGACAGCAAAAACGAATTTGGTCGACTCGTCGATTCCTTTGAGACAATGCGGGAATCCCTGTATCAGACGAATCGAGAGATGTGGCAGATGATGGAAAACCGAAAACGCCTCAACGCCGCCTTCGCCCACGATCTGAGAACACCGCTTACCGTTCTGCGGGGATACTGCGACTTTTTGCTTGAGTATGGCCCGAAAGATAAAATCACTGCCGAAAAAGCCACGTCCACTCTTCAAATGATGGATACCTATCTGAAGCGGCTTGACGGATACACACAGTCTATGTCCACTATGCAAAAGCTGGAGGAGATCGAGCTGTCACTGCAGCCAATAAATTTCGATAAGCTCTGCTGCGAGCTGGAAAGCATGGCAAGCATTTTGACAGATGATAAGAGCTTTGCCTTCCATAGCGAGGGTGAAGGAGAGCTGCTTCTTGACCCGCCCCTGGTTTTTCAGGTGTGTGAAAATCTAATTTCAAACGCAAGCCGCTATGCAGCGCAAAAAATTGAAATACTCTGCAATTTTGACGGACGCACTTTGACCATCACGGTTTCCGACGACGGTTTCGGCTTCACTCCGGAAGCACTGAAAAAAGCCACGGAGCCTTATTATCGTGAAGAAAAAAGTGCAGCTGATTCAGAGCATTTCGGTTTGGGTTTGTACACCTGCCGTTTAATATGTGAAAAGCACGGCGGCAATCTCAAATTGGAAAACGACGCAGGCGTCAGGATCACAGCCCGCTTCCAGAGCCAAAAAATATCTGAATGTAGATAGAATGTTTATAAATTAAAATTAAACTCTCCTTATGCCAGTTATAAGGAGAGTTTTTTATGTCTGAAACCAGTATTCAAATTCAAAATTTAAGTAAAAGCTACGGAAGAAAACGAGCCATTAGCAATTTGAGCCTTAGCATTTCCCCGGGAATGTTCGGCCTTTTGGGGCGAAACGGTGCGGGAAAGACTACGCTTATGAAAACAATCGCAGGTCTGCTTAGAAAGCAGGAGGGTATTATCACCGTATGCGGCATCCCCGTGGAGGAGTCAGCCAAGGTTCGAAGCCTGATCGGATATTTGCCTCAGGACTTTAACATGTATAGCAATATGACAGTCAGTGAGGCTCTCGATTATCTGGGTGTTCTTTCCGGAATGGCCAAAGCTCTGAGAAAGGAGCGCATTGCCGGGTTGTTGGAGCAGGTCAACCTCACAGAGCACAGTCGAAAGAAAGTCAGGGCTCTATCCGGGGGTATGAGACAGCGGCTGGGAATCGCTCAGGCCCTGCTCCACGACCCAAAGGTTTTAATCGTGGACGAACCCACAGCCGGGCTTGACCCGGAGGAGAGGGTGCGGTTTCGCAACCTGCTATGCGAGCTTGCTGAAAACAAGACTGTGCTGCTCTCCACACATATTGTGGGAGATGTGGAAGCCACCTGTGAGAAAATTGCTATTTTGGACGGCGGCAAGCTACTTTTCGGCGGCACAATCCCGGATTTATGCGCTCTTGCCGAGGGCAATGTGTACACTCTGGAGATCTCACAGCAGGATCTTCCTAAAATACGTTCCGCCTTTACCATCACCGCCGCTATACCTCAGGGTAAGAAAAGCCTGGTGCGCTTCCTATCTGATAAGCCTGTACCCGGAGCCAATCCGGTCTGCCCCAATGTAGAGGACGCATATATTTACTGCCTTGGCAAGCAAGAGACGGGGGTATAGTCGATGACTCTTTATAAAAAGGAATTTGTAAGAACTGTTAAGAGCCTAGTTTTCCTTCTGACAGTGGCAGGTTTTGTGCTGTTCATATGCTCACAGGGTGTCTTGCCCCCCGACGGAACGGTTTCCAAGCCTGTGCCGGGTGGACCGAACTACGGAATGAAAAGCTCAAACGACCCGGCGCTTATCATGCCGGAAGCGGCACAGAGCCTGTTCGGGCAATACAGTCTCAACGAATTTATCACATATCCCAATGGATTTATCAAATATGTCAAGCTAAGTCATGTCCAGTGGGAGAAAATGGCTGCAATTATCTCTGAGCTCTCCACGAATGATATGAGATCCGAAGCCGCCCAGAGCGCTGATGCGCCCACGAACGCCCCGAGCATATCCATCGAGGGCGGGAACTCTGAGACCCTTAATGACGGCAGTATAAAAATATATGGCCCGGGGAGTGAGGCCCCAGCGGTCTTTTCTTTTGACTACAGCATTACCTGGGAGCGTTTTTTGCAGCTGATGGCGCAGGCAGACGAGATACTGGGTGGCGGCTCAGACTTCTCTCAGACCTGGATGAGCCATCGCTTTGGGCAAATACCAGTCACCTACGAGGATGCCCTCGCCGATCATGAGCTTATCCTTTCAGAAGACAAAATCACCGGCGCACACGCCCGTTTGTTCAGCGATTACGCGGGAATTATTCTGGGACTGATCCCGGTGTTCCCGGCAGTATTCCTATGTCTGAAGGACAGAAAAAACATCGCTCCCCTGCTTTACACCAGACGAGTATCCTCCGCAAAGTTTGTTCTGGCGCGCTTTACGGCGCTTTTGACGGCAATAATGTTGCCTGTCATAGTCATGTGCGCCGTCTTGACAGGAATACATGCGCAAGAATACGGCGCCGCCAATATTGACCTGTTTGCCTATTATAAATATGCTCTACTCTGGCTGATGCCAACTGCCATGGCGTCTACAGCAGTGGGGATGTTTTTCACCACGCTCACGGGTACGCCCATTGCAATCGCCGTGCAGCTTCTATGGTGGTTTGTGGACACAATGGGCACAAGCGCGGCATATTCCTTTTTCGGCGTCGGCCCCACGGGGCTGATTCCGCGCCACAACAGCTTAGGCTATACCGGAAAATTTCTTGACTACCTGCCAGACCTAATCCAAAACAGAATTTTCATCGCGGTCACAGCGCTCGCATTAGTTGCGCTGACGGTCCTCGCGTTCACCGCAAGGAGAAGGGGGTTAATAAATGCAGCGGTATTTAAGCATAGCAAAATACAATCTCAGGTTTAGCCTGTTACCTCACATTTTGGCGGCCCTTGGCGTAATCGCCGTCGTCCCGGTGATATTTGGGATAACAGCCCTGGACTCAGCAACGGCAGCGTTTCCTCTGGAGCTCGGCCTTCCCTTCATAGGGCTTGCGCTGTTAACCCCTATTTATTCCGCAGAGCAGGATAGCGGCATATTGAGTGTCGTAGTCACAAGAAAAACTCCTTATGCCGTCGTCTGTCTGATAAGAATTATCATCTGCCTTCTTCTGGGTTTTCTGCTCATAATCGGGTTCGTGCTGGCCATGGCAGTGCTTGAGTCCGATGTCTCCCTCGCGCATGGACTGGCTAGCTTTTCAAACGCTGTTTTTCTCGGCGGCCTGGGCATCCTCGCCTCGGCAATCAGCGGCAACACCGTTATCGGCTACATGCTGCCACTGCTTTATTATGTCTTAGACTTAATGGGAGGTATGGTTCCCTTTACGCTGTTTTCTATGATGCGGGAAGGCGGCATGGAGGGGAAAACGACGCTGTTTGGGCTAGGGATGCTGTGCATTGCAGTTTCCGTCGCTGTTCGCTATCTGCAAATCAGAAGAGCGTAAGCGTGTACGTCTATGAAATATAAAATACATCAAAACGCAGTAGACTTTTTGTCTACTGCGTTATTTTTCTATTTATTTTTCTGTTTGGGGTCCGCTCTTTTGCCCCTTTAGTCCGTTTTTTCTGTATGCAATGATGAACAAAACGAGCAGCACCGCAATATTTATTCCAATGACTGCCACTGCTTTTCCAAAATTTGCGGAAAAGTCGTTTACGACAACATTTAGCTGCTGTGTGTAAAGTACGCTCGCGGCTTTTTCAACTGTCTCGTTGAAATTTGCAATCATGGGCGTGAACCCCAGAATCATAGCCGTAGGCACGCTCACCGCGGTCGCCGTCTGCTGGTCTTTGGACAGCATGCCGATTGCCGCACCAAGCATGGTCGAGGCGGTGACGCTCAAGATTAAAACCAGCAAAAACTTCGCAAGCTCTGCCCCTGTAAAGGAGCCGATCAGCCCAAAAACAAAGGACACTATTACGCCCGCAAGCAGGATAAACCCGCATGTGCCAATCAAATATTCATGCGGCTTTACGCCCGCCATCACTAGAAAGCGCAGGCTCTTTCGCTCTATATCCTCCGCAATGACGCCCGCCGCCGATGTAATGAGGGCCATGCCTGCAAATATCGCCGCCATCATGGTCACAAACATATTGTTTGAAATATGCTCATTTGACTTTGCCACCAGCTCCGTCATAATAAACGCCACGGCGGGATAGATGATAAACTGTATAAGAATCGACGGTGTTTTAAGCGTATCCTTCGCCTGCTTTATAAAAATTGCCTTTGTACTTCTCATTCCGGTTCCACTCCTGTCAGCTTGATAAAGACCGATTCTAAATCAGGCACCGTTTTTATTGCATTGTGTCTCTGGCATATTTCGGCAGGCGCGCCCTGCTCCACAATCTTTCCCTTGTGCAGCAGCGCCACCCTGTCGCAGAGATTTGTCGCTTCCTCCATATTGTGGGTAGTCAGAAATATTGTCGCACCATCATCCCGAAGGTTTCGTATGAGATTATGTATCTGCCGAGCTGTTCGCGGGTCAAGCCCGCTTGTCGGCTCGTCGAGGAACAAAATTTTAGGTTCGTGTAAAATCGCCCGGGCCAGAGCCAGCCTTTGCCGCATTCCCTTCGACAGTGTGTGCACCGGCTTTTTGGCCGCATCCTCAAGGCCGACGCTTTCAAGCGCCTGCATTGATTTTTTGCGGGATATGCCGTAAATTCCTGCAAAAACATTCAGGTTTTCAAGACAGTTTAAACGCGTAAACAGCCCGTCCTCGTCGAGCATAAGTCCTGTTTCAAGAGGTGCCGCTCCTATGCTAAAGTAGCCGCTGTCTGCATCTAGCTGATGCGTGAGGATGTTGATGATGGTGGTTTTTCCCGCGCCGGACGGGCCGAGCAGACCAAAAATCTCCCCCTCCCGCACCTGGCAGCTCACGCCGGATAATACTGGTTTTCCAGCGAAGCTCTTGGCGATGTCTTTCATTTCTATCATTACTGCTCCCCCTCCAATGGGTTATAGCCAAGATCTGTGAAATAGGCTTCCATTGCTTTTTGTATATACGACTCCGCGATTGACCATTTTGAAGCCCATTTTTTGTTGCCGACATCATTTTTTTCAGCGAGCTCCACAAGGTTGGGAAGCAGGCTCATATCTCCGCCTGTAAAACTCATGACCATCTCCCACCACTCTTTTGCCAGCGCCTTGCCCTGTTCGCCCTCGGGCGGTATCCCGTTTTTTTGGAGCTTTGCTGACTCGTCACACAAGCGACTCATCGTGTCCATGATGGCTGTTCCGCTTTCCATATCAAAGCGGCTGCGGATATGGTCAAGCGTCTTATCATCAAAATGCTTGATTAGTCCATAAAATTCATTTTTCATTTGCAGATTTACAATGATGTCGGCATATCTTTTAAAATTCACCGTTTCCATTTGCAAGCTTTCCTCGCGCAGCTTTTCAACTGCCTGCAAAACATCCGACAAAGTCGCAAGCTCCTCCCTGATGTTTTTCGCCTGTTCGTCCAGCGCGGCGGCAACCTCGGCCGGGGTATTGAGAGATACAAGCCGGTTTTTAATGGCGTCGAGTGTAAAGCCCAAATATTTCAAGGACTGAATCTGGTGCAAAAGGATTACGTCCTTATCTGTATAAAGTCTGCGACCGCCCTCGCTTTCGGCTGAAGGCAAAAGCAAACCTTCCTTATCATAATATTGCAGGGTGCGCACGGTGGTATTCATCTTTTTTGCAAGCTCACCAATCGTCATATACCCCTGCGGAATTGCTCTGTGTTTTTCCATATTCCCACCTCCTGCTTTGTATTATAACTCATGACGCAAGGTCATGAGCAAGACCTAAATGAAAAATTAAAGCTCCCAGAAGCGTCAATGCTTCTGGGAGCTTTAATTTTGTGTAATTATCCGCTTCGCACAGATAGCTCAGCTCGATTTTTTGCTGTTTACAAACTGAGACAGGGCAATAACAATTATTGCAGCGATACCGACGAAGGTACTTATAGGCTCGGGCACAACAGTAAAAATCGCCGCCGCAATAAGTATAATTCGCTTTAAGCCGCCCAACTTGCCAAGCATGTATCCCTCCAGTCCAAATGCAAGTGCGATTACACCGACAAGTCCGGTGAAAACCGACCACACGATGGTCAAAAACGGACCATCCATGAGAAACGCCGGCTGGTATACCCAAATAAACGGCAGAAGAAAGGCGACCAGCGCGGTATACCACGCCACAAGCCCTGTCCGCATCGGATCCGATTTCGCGAGACCGGCGGCCACAAAAAACGCAGTCCCAACCGGTGGCGTTATCGGGGCCATGGCCCCGAAATAAAACACGAATAAGTGAGCCGCAAGCTTGGGAATGCCCATGCGGGTGAGCGCAGGTGCAATCATGACCGCCATGAGAATATACACGGGTGTGGCGGGCAGACCCATGCCGAGGATGAGGGCGCCCACAGCCGCCAAAATAAGCAGAATAAACGTTGAGCCTCCGGAAAGCTCGATGAGCATCGTGGAGAGCCTGAGATTAAGTCCGGTAGCTGTGAAAGCGCCGATAATTATACCGGCACAGGCAGTCGCTGTCGCAACCGTCATCGCGCCCCTGCACGCACCCACCAGGGTATCCTTAAGCAGGACAAGGTTGAGTCTTTGCCCGGACACGAGCTTCCGCAAAGCGTCGCAGAGGATTAGCACAAGGATCGCTAAAACAGCAGATTTAGCAGGCGACCAATCGAGCACGATCAAAAAAACGATAAGCGTTGTTATGCACAGCAGATAATGCCAGCCGTCGCGAAATACCTGACGAGTGCTCAACAACTCACGCTCATTTTTGCCTTTGAATCCATTTTTCGCCGCGTTAACGTCCACCATAATGAACAGCGCCAAAAAGTACAGTACTGCCGGAAACATCGCAGCGACGCAAATTTTGCCGTATGTGACACCAATTATCTCGGACATTACAAAGGCGCCTGTTCCCATGACCGGAGGCATGATTGAGCCGCCCGCCGCAGCAGCGGACACTACTCCCCCGGAATATTCTGCGCTGTATCCGCTTTTTTTCATCATAGGAATCGTGAGACAGCCGGTAGCCGCGACGTTGGCGGTCGGGCTTCCAGACACCATCCCGAACAGCGCACTGGTTATGACCGCAATCTTTCCTGTTCCGCCCCTGACACCTCCCAGCGCCACCTCGGCAAGCCTGATAAAGAAGTCACCTGCTCCGTAGCGAATTAAAAACTCACCAAAAAGCACGAACATGAACACGTATGTCGAGGCCGCCCCCAGGCAGGCGCCAAACACCCCCTCGGTTCCGCAATACAGGCAGGCAATCAGTCGGCGGATGGATATGCCCGCAAAGTTAAATATGCCGGGCAGATATGGGCCTAAAAAGGCATAAGCCAGAAATAAAACTGCAATCAGCGGCATCCATATACCTATCGTTCTCCATGTCAGGAACAGGATTGCCACGATCAAAATCACAGCGAATATGTAGTCCGCCGGAACCAGTCTTGTGGTGCGATTTTGAAGATTCATCCAGTCAATCGCGACATATATTGTAGACGCTGCCGATAAGAATGCCGCAAAATAGCAGGCGAAGCGCAGCGCGGGGCGCTTTTTGAGTTTAAGGGCCTCATATAAAAATATAATCGGAAAGATAAACGTCAGGTGTACCGCACGCTGATTCATTGCCTGTAGGGGTACCGTTGCCGCCGTAAAAAGCTGAAAAGCACACATGCAGACAGACAATATGGTTATGGATGCCACAATGATCTTCTCTCTTGTTTCAGACATTTCCTGCCCTCTCTTTTCCGCTTTTGCGCAGAAAAATATATTAGTCCATCAGTCCCAGCTCACGAAAATATCGCTCTGCTCCGGGATGAATAGGTATAATGGAATCTCCCCAGTTCTCAAGCGTATTGGCAGCCGTTGAATAGCTCGCAGCGCTCAGTGTATCGGCCAGCTCATCGTGGTGCTCCTCAAGCGTTTTCACGATCTGGTACACAAGCTCCTCGGGCAGGTCGTTTGAAACGCAGATCGGAACGGAGCTTCCAACGGTCAAAATTTCACTGTCCTCGCCGTTATAGCAGCCTGCGGGTATCGTTCTGCTGCGCAGTATGCCGTCTGAGGCGGCCTCGACTGCGTCTACCTCATCCTGTGTAAAGGGCAGGATTTTCATGCCGTTTCTTGATGCGGCCATCTCCATGAGTACGGAGGGGCTAAGCCCGCCGGTGTAGACCATGGCGTCTATAGAGCCATCCTGCAGAGCGCTCAGACCGTCAGTGCCGTCAAGGTAGCGTGCCTGGAAATCAGAAATTCCCAGGGCCTCAAATATTATTGCTGTTGTAATATCCGCCGTCCCGCCCATGAGAAAAACACTTATCTTCTTGCCCTCCAGATCCGAAATGCTTTCAATATCCGATTTCTTTGGCACGACAATCTGCACATAGTCCGGGTAGCCAACATATGCGATGCTGAAGTCAACCGGGCCGACATCGGCCCAGCCGCCCTGCCCTGTATACGCATAGTACTCCATGATTCCCGGGCCGCCCACAGCCTGAACCTCACCGGCGTCGAGCAGGTCGAAACCCTCCTTTGTACCCGTTGTCGTGATTGCCGTAAGTGTCACGCCATCGGAATATCTTGTCACAATATCGCAGCATGGGACGCAAAACTGATAAAATGAACCTGTCGTTGTGGACGCCGCAAAGACAAGCTCATAATTTCCGTCAGACTGTTCGCCCGTTTGGCCGCATGCAGATAGCATAATAGCTAGCAGCAAAACAAAGGTAATGGTCAACCTCTTTGTCGCAGTACTCATACCCATGCTCATATCATCCTTTCTAATACGCACCGTCAGTTCCAAGTTCTCTCTCTATGCAAAAAGCCCCTGTATAGAGTAGGGGCTTTTATGCTTATGTTATCATCAGATGATTTTTCGAAAAATCAATACAATATTTTTTCACATATTCCACATATGCCGGTTGCTCCCGATCCGTAGCCCAGAGCATGTAAATCGTCCGGATTGCCAGCGGGTCATCCAGCGGCACGACCCGTATTCTGTCATTATCCACTGGCAGTTTCGGGCATATTCCAATTCCAAGACCGAGAGAAACAGCCGCCATTTGGCTGGCCCAATCATGATAGCACGCCGCCTCGTTCGGCAAAACTCCCTCGTTTTCATACATTCTTATTATCCTCCGGTGCAGCTCGGACACGGGGTGGTAATAGATAATCTGCTCATCCTTAATGTCGCATATACTCAGCTTCTTTTCCTCTGCCAAGGGATGGTTGTAAGGCAAAAACAAGTAGAGTTGCTGCTTGGCAAAGGGATATGTCGAAATTCCGGCAACTCCGTCCGTGCAGTTAAACGCTATATCCACATCACCGGCAAGAACGCGCTCCTCCGTCGGTCGCGTGTTATGCGTGATGTCAAAATCAATTACTATGTTTTCATTTCTTTTGTTGCTGATGAATCCCTCGAACACTTCCGGGATCAGGGTGTATCCGTTGATAAATGAATAAGCTACTACCACCGCTCCGCTCATCGGGTTTCTCTCCTGCTGCGCCACGCGCTCTATCTCCTCTGCATCAGCCAGTGTCTTTTCCACATATGGCAACAGCTCACGCCCGAAGCGTGTGAGCGTAACCCTCTTCCCGTTGCTCCTTATGAATAGAGTCACACCCAGCTCCCGCTCCAACGTCAGTATAGCGTGGCTGAGGCTTGACTGAGAAACGTAGAGGTTTTCTGCCGCCTTGGTGAAATGCTGCGTCTGTGCCACCTCCCGGAAATAATACAACTGCTGTAGAGTCATAACGCTGTCACTCCATTTCTAATAATGATTCTAGTATATCTCCAGTTTGTTTGTCAATTCCATAACGACTTTACTCCGATTCATTTTTTAGATGGCAGCTATTCATAAGTCGTATTGGCTCGAAGTAAAAAGAATGTTACTATTTTAGCAAGTCTGCATCAGCAAGACGAGCCTCCGGCAATATAAACAGGCTCTTTATGAAAAGAGCATCAAAGGAGAAGAGCATTTTATGAAACCATTCAAGTACAATACCCGCACAGCTATGTTTTTTGGCGAGCACTGCGTTCTAAATAACTCTCAGCTTTTTGACAGCTACGGCAAAAAAGCAGTCATTGTCACCAGCGTGTTTGCGCCCGGCTGCCGAAATTACGCCCTGGAGGATGTTGAGGGAATATTCGGGGATAAGGGCATCGAATACATGGTACTCGATGGCGTTATTGAAAATCCCCCGGTTGAATCAATTGTCGAGTTTGCCAAGGCGGTGGGCAACTTTAACCCCAGCGTCATTCTCGGTGTAGGCGGGGGCTCCTCAATAGATACCGCCAAGGCGCTCTCCCTACTTTTGCAGAACCCGGGCGTTGATCCTTACAAGGTGTTTTATGTCGAGGGCGGGCATCACAGCAGCTCTATAGTGTCTGAGGCAAACATTCCCGTCATAGCCATCCCCACAACCGCAGGCACGGGTGCCGAGGTCACGCCCTACGCCGTGCTCACAAGAGGCGACATTGACAACAAGCAGTCCATTTATCCGCTTGTATATGCCGACGCCGCATTTCTTGACAGCCGCTACATAAAGGATTCTCCTGCATTTCTTATCCATACGGGCGCGATAGACGCGCTGGCACACGCAGTCGAGAGCTATCTGCACACCGGCAGCAACTTCCTCAACCGCTCAATTGGTGAAATAGCCTTTAAACTCTTTGCAGGCTACAAGGACAACATGCTCAGCGGCAAGCTCACCGACGAGGATTATGACAATATGATTCTGGCATCGTTCATCGCCGGCATCTCATTCTGCCAGTGCAGCACCTCCCTGCCCCACGGCATGAGCTACCCTCTGTCCCATTTCAAGAACGTGAACCACGGTCTTGGCTGCGGCATAACCCTCGGTGAATATCTTAAGACCTTCCGAGACCAGTCACTTGTTCAGCCCGTGTGCGAAATGTGCGGCTTCAAGGATTCCTCGGAGTTTGCAGAGTATATATCAGAAATCACTAAACACGACGTTCAGATCACGGTCACCGAGCAGGAGATTCAGGACTGGACAGACGAATTTATCAAAGCTGAATTTCGCCTGAAGGCTCATCCTGAGCCTATCACAAGAGAGCAAATAGCAACAATATACAGAAATTCGCTGACAAGGTACATCGTGGGTTAAATAGACAAAGACCTATTTAAAAATTGGGGAGGATATGTAATTATGGGCATTTTGCAAGTTCTGCTAACCGTTGCACTAATCGCGGCCATGGTTTTTCTCATGTCAAAGCGCTATAACGGCCCGATGGTTCTGCTGGCTCTGGGACTGATTACACTGGGCATAATCACCATCATAACCGGCAACAGCGT
Source organism: uncultured Oscillospiraceae bacterium (assembly GCA_964535405.1). GTDB lineage: Bacteria > Bacillota > Clostridia > Oscillospirales > Oscillospiraceae > Scatomorpha. The sequence continues at coordinate 50,712 of CAZHUG010000007.1, forward strand.
CATGGGTGAAAACAGCATAGGCAACAGCTTCCTGGATCTGTTCGAGCTGGTGCGAACCAAGTTCGCGGCCAACCTGACCGGCTCCATTCTACAGGTCATGTGTGTATTCGGCTACATCGCCTTTATGAAGGCCATAAAGGCCTCGGAGATGCTGTCGCTGGTTTGCACCAAGCCGCTGGCAAAAATCAAGAATCAGTTTGTCATAATAAGCGGCGCCATCATTCTTTGCAGCCTTATTAAGCTTGTGCTTGCCAGCCACTCAAGCACAACTGCCATGCTGATCGCGACCCTGTATCCCATCATGCGCGCCGCCGGAGTCAGCAAGGAAACTGCGGGAGCCGCAATCATCATCGGCGGCACAATTGACATAGGCCCATCAGAGCCAAACACCGCTATCTTCCTTGGCAACGAATTTGTCGGTGCCGGATCAAGCATACCGGAGTTTTTCTTAAACTACCAGCTTCTCTCGGGAATCATCTCCACTGTGGTCATCATTGTGCTGTTTATAATTGTCAACCGCTACTTTGACAAAAAAGAGGGCGTGAATGCCGAGGCAATAGATGCCTCCGCTGCAATAGGTGAATATACCCAAATGCTCAAGGGCACACCAAAATTTTATGCCATATTCCCTCTGCTTCCGCTGGCGCTGCTACTCATCTTCTCGTTTGTCGACGGCGTAAAGCTCTCGGTCCCGGTTGCCAACATCCTTTGCTTCGTCCTCATCCTCATTCTCCATCTTGCACTCAACGCGAAGAACTTCAAAGAAAGCTTCAATCTCTCCTCGAAGTTTTTTGAGGGCATGGGCAATGCCATGGTCACCCTCGGCTGTCTAATCGGGGCCAGCACGGTCTTCTCTGCCGGTCTCACGCAGATTGGCGGCATAAATGCACTGCTTGATGCCGCAACAAACAGCAACTTTGGAGGAGCGGCCTCCCTGTTCATAGTCGCATTCCTCGCGATGTTTATCGCCTTTGCCTGCGGAACCGGAACCCCTGCCATGACCACCGTGCTTGCCATTATGCCGAATCTGGTGGCCTCTACCGGCCTAAACGCCCTGACGATCGCGGCACCTGTAATCATGGCCGCAGGCAACGGACGGGCCCTCTGCTTCGTGGCGCCTGCCGCCCTCATCACCTCTGCCTTCAGCGGGGTCAACGTGCCCACTCTCATAAAGCGGAACGCTATTCCGGCATTGGGAGGCACTATAGCGGCCATTGTTTCCTCTCTTATATTCTGCGCATAAGTCACTGTTTGCCCAGACAAAATGTGTTTTTCAATTTATAAAGCAAAACAAGGCACTGCTCATCTTCGAGCAGTGCCTTTTCTTATAGAACCTCAGCCGCGCAGCGCTTCAATCATCTCATC
>CAZHUG010000008.1:0-1660 GCA_964535405.1 uncultured Oscillospiraceae bacterium
CTCCCAGGTCATGAAGCCGACAAGAATGTTCTTGCCGAGTGAAATTTCACCCTGGTTGGTGGAGGGGCCGTCGGCAATGACATCGCCTGCATGTACACGCTCGCCCACTTCCACTATCGGACGCTGGTTTATACATGTTCCCTGGTTTGAACGGGCAAACTTGACCAGCTTGTTGTTTTTGGCCTCGCCGCTGTCGTAGCGGACGACGATATTAGTCGCGGAAACGCTCTCGACAATTCCGTCTTCCTTGGCGATAACCGCAACACCGGAATCGACTGCGCATTTATGCTCTATGCCGGTGGCGACGATGGGAGCCTCGCTGAGCAGCAGAGGCACTGCCTGACGCTGCATGTTCGCGCCCATGAGCGCACGGTTCGCATCGTCATTCTCAAGGAAGGGAATCATGGCGGTGGCTATTGAAACCATCATGCGGGGCGAGATATCCATATAATCGACGCGCTCGCGGTCGACCTCGATAATCTCGTCACGGTGACGGCAGGTTATGCGCTTATTGATGATGCAGCCGTTGGCGTCGAGCGGCTCTGTGGCCTGGGCGACGATGTAGCGATCCTCAATATCTGCGGTCATATACTCAACCTCGCCGGTGACAAAGCCGTCAGACTTTCTGACCTTGCGGTAGGGAGTTATGATGAAGCCGTATTCATTGATACGCGCGTAGGACGCAAGATAGCTGATAAGTCCGATGTTCGGGCCTTCAGGAGTCTCGATCGGGCACATACGTCCATAGTGGCTGTAGTGAACGTCACGAACGTCGAAGCTCGCTCGCTCTCTGGAAAGGCCGCCGGGGCCGAGTGCGGACATACGGCGCTTGTGCGTCAGCTCTGCCAGCGGGTTTGTCTGGTCCATGAACTGTGACAGCGGGCTGGAGCCGAAAAACTCCTTTATCGCCGCGGTTACAGGTCTTATATTAATGAGGCTCTGCGGGGTGACGATGTCCAGATCCTGCAGAGTCATGCGCTCGCGGATGACGCGCTCCATGCGGCCGAAGCCGATGCGGATCTGATTCTGAAGAAGCTCGCCCACACTGCGGACACGGCGGTTGCCAAGATGGTCAATATCATCAGGCTCGCCGACGCCGTGCGCCATGCAGGTGATATAGTTGACCGAGGCAAAAACGTCGTCCGCGACGATGTGCTTCGGGATGAGAACATCGATATTCTCGCGGATTGCTTCCTTGAGAGCCTCGCCCTCGTACTGCTCCATAAGCTGGCGCAGAACGATGAGGCGCACGCGCTCGTCAACGCCGACCTCCTTCGGGTCAATGCCGCTGAATCGCTGCAGATCGACCATGCCGTTTGTGAAAACGCGCACGTCCCTGCCGTCGCAGTGGATCATGACATCGAACACGCCGCAGGAGTCAATGAACTCAGCTCGCTCGCGCGTGAGGATCTCACCCGCCTCGGCAATTACCTCGCCGGTCAGGGGGTCAACGACAGGAGCCGCCAGCTGATGGCCCGTGATGCGGGCAGTCAGAGAGAGCTTTTTGTTGAATTTATAGCGACCGACAGAAAACAGGTCATAGCGGCGTCGCTCAAAGAACAAGCCCTCGAGCAAGGTCTCGGCAGTGTCCACCGTGGGGGGGTCACCGGGACGCAGCTTGCGGTAGATCTCCAGCAGGGCCTCCTCATAGGTCTTGCAG
>CAZHUG010000008.1:1670-19805 GCA_964535405.1 uncultured Oscillospiraceae bacterium
TCGCGCGTTATAAAGGTGTCCTTCTCCAGAGTGGTGATGAGAAGCTCGCTCTCGCCGTATACTTCCTTTATCTGCTCCGAGGTTACACAGCCGCCGACAGGGTTCGGCAGGCAGCTGAGCCATGTGTGCGGCTTGTCCGCGTCGTAGCGGCCCATGGCCTTCAAAAACAGCGTGACAGGCAGCTTGCGGTTTTTATCGATGCGAATGTAAAAGATGTTGTTTGAGTCGGTTTCATACTCAAGCCAGGCACCGTGGTACGGAATGACAGTTGCACCGTAGTTGGGCATCTGGGTCTTGTCAGGCTTGCTGTCATAGTAGATACCGGGTGAACGTACAATCTGGGAGACAATGACGCGCTCCGCGCCATTGATGATGAAGGTTCCGCCCTCAGTCATGAGAGGGAAATCTCCCATAAATATTTCCTGCTCCTTGATCTCCTCGGTCTCCTTGTTGCGGAGTCTGACGCTGACCTTGAGCGGCTTGGCATACGTGGCGTCGCGCGCCTTGCATTCCTCCTCGGAATACTTGGGATCCTCATTCATGGAATAGTCCACAAACGACAGCTCCAAATTGCCGGAGTAGTCGGTAACCGCGTCAACATCGCGGAAGACCTCATGCAGTCCCTCGTCTAAAAACCACTGGTACGACTGCTTCTGAATCTCCAGAAGATTCGGCATCTCCTGTACTTCGTCACTCCTGGCGAAGGTCTTTCTCATCGTCTTTCCGTAGTAAACATCCTTTGGCATCAATGCACACTCCTTGTAATGGAATCGGGCGGACACCCGGCTGGGTTGTCAGTATTTGCTCGCGCGATATTGCAATCTGTCGAAAATCTGTTAAAATAAGCTTATAGATATAAAAAGGGGTTATTGTCCCCTTTTGCATGACATAGCACGCTATTATATCATCATTTTATACGTAATGTCAAGCTAAAATTTGTTAAAGTTCACAATTTTGGGGGAGGATATATATCCACCCCTTTTTTTCTATATTTTTGCTCCGGAGGCACATATATGGACCTTGCCGCATTGCTGATTTTATTTGCCGAGGGCGCCCTTGCCCTGCTCGTTTTATACTGGTCGAAACTTCTCAAACGGCCTGTGCACGTTCTGGTCTGCGGTGCACTGGTTGCCGCGGCTTTTTTGCTGCGCGGGCTGTGCATGAACCATGTCACGCTCGATTACCTGAACTTTCTCTCGCGCTGGGTGCAGTATTTCAGGGATAACGGCGGCTTTTCCGCACTCTCCGGCTCCGTCGGCAACTACAACCTGCCGTATCTGTATTTCCTTGCGCTGTTTTCCTATAGCGGCATAAACGACCTATACCTTATAAAGCTGTTGTCCATCGCCTTTGACATTCTGCTTGCCTGGAGCGCGATGAAGCTTGTCGGGCACTTCACCAGAAACGTCAAGCGCCGCCTGTTTGTCTATTTCGCCGTGCTGTTTTGCCCGACCGTCATCCTAAACGGTGCATACTGGGCTCAGTGCGACAGTATATATGTTGCCTTTGCGGTGCTGGGCATCTACCTCGCCCTCGACGACAAGCCGGTCTGGGGCATGGTGAGCATAGCCGCGGCCTTCTCCTTCAAGCTTCAGGCAGTGTTCATAATGCCGATCTTCGTCGTGCTCTGGCTGGGAAAGCGCGTGAAGCTTTGGCACTTCGGGGTCTTCCCTGTCACCTATGCCGCGCTGGCTATGCCCGCGGTCATCGCGGGGCGGCCGTTTTTGGACACGCTCACCCTGTACTTTAACCAGATGGACACGGTCGGCGGCGGACTGAACTACAACTCACCGTCTATCTTCGCCTTCGCGGGCAATGTGACAGACCAGGCACTCGCCTCGAACATCGGCATAATTGCGGCCTTCGCGCTCATGGCGCTTCTGTTCATCCTCTGCGGCATGAAGGGCGGCAGCCTGACCGACTGGGCGATATTGGGCGCGGCGCTCGTCCTCGCCATAGGTATCCCCTACCTCCTGCCGCACATGCACGACCGCTATTTCTTCACAGCGGACATACTCACGATCGCCTTTGCGGTCTGCGCGACGGAATATTTCATTCTGCCGATTCTGTGCCAGTTCGCGTCGCTGCTCGGCTACCACGCCTACCTCGTCGGGCGCTACCTCCTGCCCATGCGCTACGGGGCGGCGGCACTCGCAATCGCGCTGACGCTGTCCGCCATATTTCTGGCCTCGCAGCTTCAGGCGACAAAGCGGCGAAGCACTTAGATAACTGCATAATAAATCTCCCCGCCGGTTAGATACCGGCGGGGAGATTTTTGTTGTTTTGGCGGGCTGAATATGGTATAAGTTAGAAAAGAGCTTTGCCCCGCGACCGCGGCGAAAAAGGCGGGCATTGATAACTGCGAGTTTCGCTCCTGCGACATTATGGATATTCCTGAGCAATACTGTAATTTCTTTGATTTTATAATTTTCACAATCGGCGCTATTACCTGGTTTGAGGATTTGAATAAGCTGTTTCAAAAGGTTTCCGACTGTCTGAAACCCGGCGGCATTTTGTTTATCAATGACTTTCATCCTGCCATGAATTTGCTGCCCCTGCCGGGTGAGGCCGCGTTTGACAAGGATGAGCTCAATCAGATTGCGTATTCCTATTTTCGAAAAGAGCCCTGGATCGAGGATGACGCCGCGGGGTATATGTCCGGGAAATATGCCACATCAGGAACGTTCACCAGCTTTTCGCATACAATGTCCGACATTGTGAATGCCGCCTGCAAGGCACAGCTTAATATAGTGAAGCTAAACGTGTATGACTACGATGTCGGTCTGTCAGATGCCTATGATAAAAAGGGCTTTCCCCTGTCGTATCTGCTGATCGCAAAAAAGTAAAAGCGCGAATAAAATAGTGACGGACAATCTGCACCTCTTTGGATAAAGGAGAAAAATTGAACATTATCAGTTTTAACATATATTTCTGCGGGATGAGCGACGAAAACTTTTCTGATAAAATTATGATCTATAAGCCAAATTACAGCATTACAAAAAAGTATGATATTGAGTCTTTAAACGAATCAGAGATTTTCACCATAGGCGAACTTATTGATTACATCAAAACTGATGATACGATAAAAAAGAGCATTGGGGATTGGGGGATGGAGAATTTAAGCCATCTTACAATCTATATAAAGTACAAAGACTATTTATTAGGACTGAAAGAAGATAAGATTGTCTCTAATATTTTCGATTATTTAAATACCGACCAATTAGAGTTTGCTTATTTTCTGGTTGGGGGTGCATCTATTCATAATGAAACGAGCTATAGATTTACCGTTTATTCTGACGAAAAAATACATGAGCACATGCCCCATGTTCATGTATCAAAAGCGGGTAAGGATGTAAGATATTCTTTGGATACTTTATTAGCAATGGATCCACTTACGAATCCTCATAAACGCGATAACAGAAAAATAATCGCGCCCTTTCTAAAAAAGAACAAATTCAAATTGCTTGAAATGTGGCATCATAATATGAATGGATACTCCACACCTGAGATCACAGAAGAAGACCAGCAGTTCTACAGTGAGTCATAAAAAGCAGCCGCATTATGCGGCTGCTTTTTACTTATTTTGGGCGTAAATGAAAATCACAAAACATATTGATATTTAAGCATTTTTTCACGCTTTCGTAAGTTGACAAGTTAAAGCACGAATGTTATTATTGAGGGTAACATTTGTAACAAAAAAATCAGAGGGACGAGTTAATATGGAGGTGGCGATATGAGCATTTTGGAGATCCGCGATGTCCGCTATACATACCAGACACAGTATCAGAAGGTTGAGGCCTTGAAGGGCATCACACATGAGTTTGAGACCGGCCTGGTGCAGGCTATAGTCGGTAAATCCGGCAGCGGCAAAACGACGCTGTTATCGCTTTTGGCGGGGCTTGACCTGCCGACGCAGGGCGAGGTATTCTGCGACGGGGTTTCAACCGCGTCTATGAAGCTGGAGCAATATCGGCGCGAGAAGGTCGCCGTCATCTATCAGAATATAAGGCTTCTGCCACTGCTCACGGCGGCGGAGAATGTCATGTACCCCATGGAGCTGCGCGGAATGAAGCCGCGCGAGGCAAAGAAGCTCGCAGCGGAGCTTATTGAGCGCGTGGGGCTTCCCGAAACGGTTCTGGATCGCTTCCCGACTATGCTGTCGGGCGGCGAGCAGCAGCGCGTTGCGATAGCGCGCGCACTCGGCATGGAAACGCGCGTCCTGCTGGCTGACGAGCCCACCGGCAACCTCGACACCGCAAACAGCGATAACGTTTTTTCGATACTGCAGAGCCTTGCCCATGATTCCGGCTACTGCGTCGTCATCGTCACGCACGATATGGCGATGGCGGACAAGTCAGACCGCAGGCTGGAGCTGAGCGACGGCCTTGTCGTGGGCTGAGGTGTCATTATGATAATACGTAACGGCATAAAATCCGCACTTAGGTCGCGCGGTCGAGCGGCGCTTTTCATGCTGCTGATATTCGCGCTGACGCTGACCTTCACACTCGGTGTGGGCATGTGGGCAAACTGCGCCGAGATGCAGGCCGCCTGTGACGAGACCTATACCTCCATCGCGACGCTGGAATATATGGGCTCGGATTATCCCAACAGCGACACTGCCGACAGCTTCACGCGCGAGATTGCAGCCGAGCTCGATCATGACGCGCTCATGGCAGTCGACGGTGTGCAGCTCTGGGAGCCTGAGGATCGCTCGCTGGCATATGTCGAGGGCTATACCCGCAGGTCGAACGCCCTGCCCTATGGCGATATGGCATCCCTCGTCGCCTTCAACTTCATCCCGTATTATGAGATGCAATATCCCTTGGTGTACGTTTCCGAGGAGGAGGCCATGCATCCGGACGCCGTGCGCGCCGTATGGGACGAGGAAAATTACGAAGAGGTATACAGCGGCAATATAGAAGATATCGACTCCGCTACAATATATTATTGGGACCCGTGGGAAGAGGGCTGGTATACATTCAAAGAGGTGAACACGCTCGTCGGCTACTACTGCGTGGCTAACCGGGTCTTCTACTCCAGCAAGCCGCTCGACAGTAAGATGCTGACGGTTATAGTCGGCGACAGCGGCTTCGTTGCCGAGTCCGGTAAAAGGTACGCTCTGCACGGACGCTATGTTGACGGCAACCGCTCGGGGCTGTTCCTGCGTCTGGAAGATTTTTACGAGGGCGGCGACACTCCGCCTTATATGTATGTCACGGACAAGAATGACCCAGCGCTGGACGGCAGTATGTTTGAAAAAAGCGCAAGATCCTATCACATGTTCAATAACCACGTCAATCTCATAGCAAGCGACGATATTGCCTCGCTCGAGCCCTTCAACCAGGGCACTTTGTACCTTGAATCCGGTCGCATGCCGGAGGCGGGCGAGGCCGGTGTCTGCGTTTTGAGCGGCGGTATTGCCCGCAGCATGGAGCTGGAGCTTGGCGACACGATTGAGATCACGCGCCTAACTTCGGAGAGTGACGGACGCTTCGGTCTGGGCGGTACCTGGGCTCCGGAGCCTGAAACGCTCAGCGTTGTGGGTATAACAAACAGCGTTGATGACTACCTCGGGGACGCCTGGGTCTCTGCCGCGGAAGGCGGCAGGGGCGGCGAGCTTTTCGGCTATAGTCTCGGACGTCTGCGGCTGGATAACGCAAAGGGCCGCGCGGCGGCGGACGCGATTCAGGAAATGATGCCCGCTAACGTGCGCGTGACCCTGCTCGATCAGGGCTATTCCTCAGCCGCTCAGCCTATTGCGACGCTCAAGGGCACGGCACAGGCTGTCACTCTCGCCAGCGCCTGCGGCGCTCTGGCCGTGCTGGTGCTGTTTGCCTATCTATTCGTCGGCCGTCAGCAGGCCACGGTTATGGCGCTCAACTCAATGGGCACGCCGGGCGGGAAAATCCGGCTCTGGCTGCTGTCGGGCGCGAGTGTAATATCGGCCGCGGCGGCGGCTCTGGGCGCGCTTGCGGGCTGGCTGTCGCTGGATAAGATAACAAAGCTTGCGCTGTCCACGGCTCAGGAGCTGTATAGCTCCGATCAGCGCTACAGCGAGGCTGCGGTCGGTCTGCGGCATGAGCTTGCCGTGCGGGATTCGGCCCAGATCCTACCCGCTATCGGGGCAGGTGTCGCGGTGTTTCTCACGGCGCTTGTGCTCTGCGTTGTATTCACTCAGCTTGCCCAGCGCGAGAACAGACCGAAAAAGGGCAAAATGTCCGTGCGTGTACCCAAGGGCGGCACCTCAACCGCGCTGTCGGGCTCACTGCGCTTTGCATTGACCAGCGCAAGAAGAGGCGGCATGCGCTCCGGCATCGTGCCGGCGGCGACTCTTGTTCTGTCACTGCTGCTCGGAACGCTCGGCATGGTTTCAAACGGCTGGAGCACTCAGCTCGACAGCCTGTACGCCGATTCTGTCATCGAGGGGCAGGTGGTCAGCGTGGACGGCAGGAGCTATTCCGACATATCCATGCAGGCTAAAAAGATGAACCTTTTAACCAGCGGGAATCTGCTTTCCGGCGTCTACGTCAGTTACGGCTATCGCTATGCCATGCCCGAGGAAGTACCCAAGTTCGGCAACTCCTCCTTCGCTGCGGAGAGCAGGAAAGCCTGGTATGACAAGCAGGCGCAGCTCATAGGGCTCAACGATCTGTCTGCCGCACCGGAGTTTTATTATTCCGGCAAGCCCGAGGTCACTTATTTGGACGGCTGGGACGAATCCTTCCTCACAGAATATGACCGGGAAGCGATCTTTGACCCCATATTCAGCGCAACCGGTGCAGGTGTTGAGCCTTATCCGGTGCTTACAAGCAATAAATTCCTTGAGGAGAATGGTCGAAAGCTTGGAGATACGTTCGATGTATCAATTCACTTTGATCTTGGCAGCCGCGGAAAAATATACACCCCGGTCGAAGTGAAGGTTGTAGGCAGCTTTGAGCAGGTGAGCAGTAAAATGAACCTGTATATGCCGCTTAAGACGATATACGACCCCGAATGGTTCAATTATCCCGAGGAAGACTTTCCCAATATTGACACCGTTTTCGTTAACCTCACGATTCCGCAGGACTGCATAAACCTTCGCATGTCCAGCACAAGCTTTAGCACTGTGCGCTTCAGCCTTGCCAACGCCGCTCAGCTTGGGGAGCTCAAGGATTATCTGTCTGAGCAAAAATTCAGCTCAATCGGCAAGACAACCCGAAACCGCATAACTATCCTGCTGCGCGATCAGAGCTTCACCGAGGCGGTCGGCAATCTGAACCGGCACATCACCCTGGGTCGCATTCTGCTCCCGATACTGCTGATAGTCGTGTGCGTCATGGGCTTCATAATTTCCTGGCTCATGATAAACGGCAGGCGCATGGAGTTTGCGATTATTCGCGGCTTCGGCGCGAGCTGGTGGCGGATGTTCATGTCCTTCTTCCTGGAGCAGGCGCTGCTGTGCCTTGCAGGCTGTCTGGTAGGTGCGCTGGTGCTCGCGCTTATCGGGGGCGCTGCTGCTCTGCCGGCTGTGGCGGTGTTCTTCGTCTGCTATCTACTCGGCTGTGCGCTGTCGGTCATTTCCGTCGGCCGCACACATCTCATGAATCTTCTGAGCGAGGGAGATTTCAGGTAAAGCAACAAAATGAAAAGATCCTGCGGCGATATGCCGCGGGATCTTTTCATCCGTGTGAAAAATTGCTATTGATTATTTGCCGGACTGTGCTATAATAACCGACGAGCAATATTATTACCGCCGGGTAGACACCTTTTATTCATTCCGCAGGCCATTGAAGGAATGAGTGATGGGTGTTTTTTGCGTTCTGACCCCGGGTCGCGGGCTCGCGGTCAAAGCATGACAGCTAATTAAATTTTACTTCCCGCCGGGGATAATTTTGTGTAGAAGGCCAGCGTTACACAACGCTGGCTTTATTTTTTTGTGAGGTGTCCAAGTATGTACAAGGAAAAAGTATCGGTATTGTTCCGCAAATACGCCGTCCCGCAGCTAGTGGGCCTGCTGCTAAACTCTGTGTATTTGATTGTGGACGGCATTTTCATCGGCAACCGCCTGGGCCGCGATGCCATGGCAGCGGCGGCTGTTTCCGTGCCGGCAATTGAAATTTTGATTGCGCTTGCACTGCTGTTTTCGTCCGGCGCGGGAATCATGGTCTCCAACCATCTGGGCCGCAAGGAGGAAAAAGAGGGAAACAGGATATTCAACCTGTCCGTTGTGGTGCTGGGAGCTATGGCTCTGGCAATAAGCGTATTGGGCAACGTTTTTATTCATCCGCTTGCCACACTGCTTGGAGCAACAGCGGAAATCCACGACGAGGCAGTTACTTATCTTTGGTGCATACTCACCTTCTCGCCGTTTTTGCTGTTCAGCTTTCTCCTGAGCGGCCTGGTGAGAAACGACAACCGCCCCAAGCTGGCTATGACGGCACTTGCTGTTGGCTCTCTGTCCAACGTTCTGCTGGACTATGTGTTCATGTACCCGCTCAACATGGGCATTGCCGGTGCGGCGCTCGCCACCGCGCTCGGCCCGATATTCAGCGTTCTCATCCTGCTGCCCCATTTCCTGGGGAAAAAGGGCAAGCTGTATTTTGCAAAATTCAAGCTCTCGCTTAAAAGCATCGGGAAGATATTTACACTGGGCGCTCCGGCATTTATCATGGAATTCAGCATAGGCATAGTCACTTTCATCTACAACCTTTTCATCATCCGCTACGGCTACGGCGAAGCGGGGCTCGCGGCTTATCTCATCATCGGCTACATCGCCTTAATCATCCTGACGCTCTTCCTCGGCGCGGCTCAGGGACTGCAGCCAATTTTCAGCTACTATCGCGGCGCCGGTGAGGCCGGGCGAAGTAAAAACCTGCTGACTTATTCGCGGCGGCTGCTCTTGGGCATAGGTGTCGCGGCCTACGGTCTCGTCGTGGCGGGCTCGCGCGGATTCATCGGAATATTCGCGCCGAATGATCCGGAGCTTGTCAATTTTACATTCGAGATTGCGCTCACTTATTTCTGCGGCTTCCTCTTTGCCGGATACAACATCCTGATGATTTCCTATTGGCAGTCTATGAACCGGACCCGGAGCGCACTGCTCATATCGCTTATGAGAAGCGTAATCGTCCTGCCTGTGCTGATGCTGGCGCTGCCGGCATTTTGGGGGAGTGATATTATCTGGCTGTGCCATTCCATTGCCGAGGCCGTGAGCGCGGCGGCGGCACTGCTTTTATATTTGCACGGCAGTAATCGCGGGCTCGCTGAAAAGTCCGCGGAGCACATAAGTGTCGCGGCAAACAATCGGCTCACTTGAAAACAGCCGGTATAATCCATCAATAATTCTGGCTTTCAAAATCGATGGTACTTTGGAATGAGTAAGGAAATGTAGCGCCTTGTAATAGGACGGCGGGATAGATTATTCTATCCCGCCGCACTTTTTTCCTGGCTTTCTCTACCTTAATACCCAAGGCAGTCAATTTTGCCGCCTGTTTTATGAGCAGGCGTTTCTCTTCCTGTGTAATTATTATCACCTCAATATGTTGCGTCGTTATTGCGTCATAATACCACCTTTTTAGTTGCGCGTCAATATTTCGTCTAAAATAAGTCATTATAGCTTATGTGAGGTGGTAATATGACGGATAAACTTTTGCGCTATACACTGCGTGTTGACAGGCTCCTATTTCAGAAATTTCGTTATATCGCAGACTCGAAAGGGCGATCGGCAAATCGCGAAATTGAACAGTATATTAAACGAACTGTGCAGGAATACGAGAAAGAGCATGGATCTATCCACTTGGAGGATGTCCAGTAAGCTTGGGAATGTTATAAAGTGAAAACAAAAACCCTGCAATCCATTGAGATTGCAGGGTTTTTTATTTGGCATCTGGCATTTGGCCTTACTTGAAGAACGGCTTGCCGAGCGGAGGCATGTTATTGACCCCCTCGAAGCTGTTCATGCCCGATATTGTGACCATCAGTCCGCAGACTCCGGCAGAGAACAGAGACCAGGCCACGATCTTGCCCCAGATTCCACCGAGGATTCCGAGGGTCAACAGCCCCATCAAAAACAGTCCGACTCCGCCGAACACATAGAACAGGAAACCCGCTTTGGGGCTCTTGCGTGCGCCGGGAAGAATGGCGAGCAGAAAAACCCCGCAGAGTAGCCAGCAAATTCCGGGCGTCGCGTCCGAGAAGGGCATGCCGACGTGATGCGCAATCGCGCCGATGATGTTGAGCAGTGAGCCCGCTCCGCCAAAGAAGGCGGCAAACACCATGAACACGTTTCCCTCAAAGGCCGCGCCGCGCTTATACAGCAGCAGTGAGCTGGAGAGGTATGTTCCGTATACGCCGAGTTGTATCGCGCCAATCGCAAGCCCCGCGCCTTCGCCGAGGTAGCCCATGAGGTTTGCCCAGAACAGAAAGCTCAGGTTTGTGAAGACGAATGCCAGCGCCGGTCCGGGATAAGCGAGCTCGGGCTTCGAGCTGACGATGACTTCGTTTTGAATAATTGTTTGTTCCATAGTGCTTCCCTTCTGCGCTATATAGCGCCATAGAAATTCTGTGGATTCTCGTGCAAGAACATGTGCAGCTGCTCCTCGGGGAAATTGCGCCTTCTCATCTCGGGGATGATATTCTCGCAGATGTGGAACCAGTTGCTGTTCACAAGCAGCGCTTTAAGCTCCTCCGGGAAGGTGAACGGACGTCCCCAAAAATCAATGTTATAGTCATGAGACAGGCAAATTTTATCGCCATAGCCCATCGCACACATAGCCGCGATGCAGGCGATGCGGCGGTCGTCGGAGGGGCAGCCGTAGGCCGTGTCCAGACCAAAACGGTCAAAGTTCATGTATACGCCCTTTTCCGCAACGCGGAGCATATAATCGATGTCTGTGCTGCCCTCGATATGTCCAATGGCGATCTGCCTCGGGTCCACACCGGCGCAGATGAGATAATCGGCCTGCTCAGGCGCCATGGTGCCCGCCTGTGTGTGGGTTATGATGCGCACGTCCTTGTCCCTGGAGGCGATTTTCGCCGCGGCGTCAAAAAAGTGCTTCTCATAATCGCTCATCTCATCGAGACTGGTCGCCAGCTTAATAACCCCGGCCTTAATGCCGCTGTCGCCTATGCCCTTATACAGCTCCTCGTAAAGCAGCTCCTCGATCTCCTTGCCGATATCGTGACCCATCTGGCGGAAGTTGAAGTATGCGGGCGCGCCGCCGCCCGAGAAATAGAAGCCGGTGCAGCAGATGACATTTATACCGCTGCGCTCGGATATTTCCTTCAGAAGCTCCACGTCGCGTCCGCACTCGTTCGGGGTTGCGTCAACGATCGTGTCGATCCCGAGCGCCTTCACCCTTTTGCAGATGCCCTCCCATTTTTCAAGAGTTGCTTCGCGGCCGAAGCGTGCGCTTTTAACCGTATCACCCCTCCAGCCGGGATATCCAAAAATGAAGTGTTCGTGTGCAAGCACACCGCCAAGCTTGTCGGAGTCGACAGGCCCGCAGACTGTATTTACTTTGCGGTTCATTTGCTCATCTCTTTTCTGTATAAAATATTTATTGCGTTACGGGGATTTTCTTCTGTGCCGCCTTTGCGGCAAGCACCAGAACAATACCGAAAGCAGACAGTGCGCCGGCAATAACGAAGGCCTTGTCATATACGCCTGTGCTCTGCACAACGTTCGAGGCGAGCATCGGACCGATGAACGAGGCGCAGGTATAGCCTGAGTACAGGAAGGCATAATTCAGGCCGAAATTCTTTGAGCCAAAGCTGTCGCTGCAAAGCGAGGGCAGGATGCTCATAACGCCGCCAAAGCAGGCGCCGATTATGGACAAGGCAATCGTGAAGCTCACAAAGCTTGTGGCTCTGGCAAAGAAAAACGCCATGTCAACGGCTGTCACAGCCAATACAATGAGCAGGGTGTTATACCTTCCGAGCCTGTCTGAGAGCGAGCCGAATCCGAACCTGCCGGCAAAGTTTGCAAGAGCAAGTATGCCAACCTGAAGCGATGCCTGTGCCGCTGTCAGTTTTGCAAGCTGCTGACCGATTCCCGAGGCGTGACCGGTCATCATCATGCCGGAGCTTGCCGCAACGGCAAACAAAAGCCAAAGAATCCAGAAGGACGGGGTTTTCAGCATCGAGCCCGCGCTCAAATCCCTGCCCTGTGCACCCGCCTGCTGCGCAGTCGGGGTCCAGCCCTCGGGCTTCCAGCCGTCCTCGGGGGATTTTATAAACCATGCAAAAATCAGGTAGCAAAGCATGAAGATAATGCCGCATATTCTGAAGGATGTCCATGCGCCGAATTTCTCGATGAAGAGGTTGCCCATGGGTGCGAATATCACAGGTGCAAGGCCCATGCAGCCTATACATATGCCGTTTGCGAAGCCCTTCTTATCGGGGAACCACTTTGTCGCGGTGGATACAGCGGTGTTATAAATAAAACCGTTACCCGCACCTGCAATCAGGCTGAAAAATATGTATAGCTGCGGGATAGTTTTTGCGTAGGATGTGAGGAACCAGCCGAGGCCAAAGCCAATTCCCGCGATGAGAACAATGATATTGGGCCCGACCCTGCGTTGCAGGGGCCCGGCGGCAAAGCCAAAAACGCAGACCGCCAAAAGGAACAGCGAATATGCCAGGGTCACCTGGTTGGAGCTCCAGCCGTTTGCCTCCATCAGAGGCATTTTGAATATGCTCCACATGTATATGGAGCCGGTAACGCCTCCGGTGACAGCGGCAGAGGCAAGGATCATGCCTCGTCTTGTCTTTTTCTCACTCATATGTCACATTTTCCTTTAAAGCTTATTCAGCCGAAAACATAGCCGCCGTTAACGTCAACAGACGCACCGGCCATGTAGGATGCCTTGTCGCTTGCCAGGAACACGGCGACCTCGGCAACCTCTTCGGTTTTGCCCATGCGGCGCAGAGGCCATGTCTGGGCAGACGCGGAATAGTCCTGTCCGCCGCACATGGGCGTATCAATTACGCCGGGCAGAATCGCGTTTACATTGACCCCCTCCGGTCCCAGCACCTTTGCAAGGCTTCTGGTCATCGAGACAATCGCGCCCTTGGAGGCCGCATAGCTCAGGGATATGCCGCTCCCGCTGCGTGCAACGCAGGAGGCATAGTTGACGATTTTGCCGTACTTTCTGGAAGCCATGAGCTTCGCCATTGCCTGGCAGAACATAAACTGGCTTCTCAGGTTGTTGTCGATGATGAAATCAAAGTGCTCCACGCTCTCGGTATTCCAGGGCTCGTCGTAGGGGGAAATGCCCGCGGCATTGATGAGAATATCGACCTGCGGAAGATTTTGGGTGATATACGCAATGGTTTTCTCGATATCCTCGACCTTGCTGATATCGCAAAGCGAAATCCATGTCTTGCAGCCGTACTGCTCGCAGTCTGCCGCAACTGCCTTCGCGCGCTCTTCATTTCTGCCGATTATAACAACTCCGGCCAGTCCCCTTTGAGCCATCAGCTTTGCCGAGCATGCGCCCATGCCGGAGGTGGAGCCTGTAACCACTGCATATTTGCCTTCAAATTCTCTGTTGCTCATGATATATCCTCCAAAATTAGTTTACTTACCGATCTGCTTATTCGTAAAACTCGGGAATCTTCTTAAAGGTCTCAAACTGCTCGATGTCATGTGCAAACCAAATCTCAGCATTGTACTTTTTCTCAAGCTTCTTGATTTTCTCAAGGCTCTTGAAAAAGCTCACAGAGTCGGCGATAACGCCGGGCAGTCTGCCCTCGTAGTTCGGGCGGCCGTTCAATGCGTCCGATGTCAGGATCACAGCGCCGCGCTCAAGCTGCAGCACAAGCCCCATCGTGCCCGGTGTGTGTCCCGGCAGGATTATCGCGTCTATCCCCTCAAACAGCTCGCAATCCTCATCAATATATGTCAGTGATTTGAGCTCGGTCAAGACGTCCGGCTTGTTATAAAAGCCGTGCTTTGAGCGATCCGGACTGCTGCAGACGGTCAAAAACGCGTTTGCGGCCTCCGCGCGTGTCACATAGAAGTCCGCGCTGTCCTTGAACAGCTGCAGGTTGCCGATGTGATCCATGTGCATGTGCGACATGATGATGTGCTTTATGTCGGCGGGCTCAAGACCCAGCAGGGCGAGCTGCTCTGTCATCGTCGCGCCGGGAACGGGCACGTAATAGCAGCCCTCGACCGTGGCGGCAGGCCAAATTTCGTTGGAATCTTCATGAGAGCCGATGTCGTACATTATCCACCCCGCTGTCGGGTGCTCAATGAGAACCGCATAGGTCGGAACAGTGAGCCACCGAGCCGCGGGGTCGGGATTGGACCGCGTAGCCTGAACGCTGTGGGCATAGGTGAGGTTGATATCATTTTTCAGCTGACCTGTATTTATAATGTATACCTTCATGGCGCTTCTCCCTTCGTCTCTCGGCTTTTATTTTTCGGAAATATCAGTCTTGGCGATCTGACTGTTGTTTGTGTTGAGGTAGATATTCATGCCGCCGTCAACATACAGCTGCTGTCCGGTGATAAAGCTGGAATCGTCGCACACGAGGAACAAAACGGGACGCGCCATCTCCTCGGACAGTCCGAAGCGCTTGAGGAGTGCGGCCTCGGCAAGCTTCTCGCGGTTAGCCGGACGGGCGTAGGTCATGGGTGTGAGAATATGACCCGGATGCACGGTGTTTACGCGGATATTATACTGCGAAAGATCGTTCGCCGCGGCTCTGGACATACCCACGACAGCGGCCTTGGCAGTTGCGTAGGCGATGCAGTTCGCGGGTCCGAAGTGCGCACCGTAGATTGAGGAGGTGTTGACGATGGCGCCGCCGCCGACCTTGATCATCTCGGGCGCACAGTGCTTCATCGAGTAGAACACGCCGTAGCAGTCAACGTCCATGAGCCTTTTAAAATCCGCCTCATTCTCTGTGAGTACACTGCCGCTGTTGAGAATCCCCGCGTTATTGACGAGGACGTCTATGCGCCCATAGGCCGCGACCGTCTCGCTGACGATGCGCTTCCAGTTCTCTTCATAGGCAACGTCGGCCATGATCGCCATGGCCTGCCCGCCGTCGGCCTTGATATCAGCAACCACGCGCTCTAGGTCCTTTTGGTTTTTGCTTGTTATGCAGACGATTTTCGCCCCCTGCTGGGCGAGGACTTTAGCTTCAATTTCGCCCTGGCCTCCCGCCGCACCGGTGACAATTGCCACCTTGCCCTCAAGCTTGCCACACCCATCCGCAACGCGGGGGTAGGACTTAGTCCTCTCGCTCTCAAAAACCTTCTGCTCATACTCAGCCTGGCCCGGGCCGCTGAGAACCATATCTTTAAATATTTCTGTCATAGCAATTTCCTCTCAATGCTTTGTATTTTTTATTTCATTATATATTCCTCGGCATACAGCGCGAGGAACCTGTCCATAAAGTGCTTGCCGTCCGCGGCTATCACCGCGCGGGAATCAGGCTGGCTGAAATGACCGAAGCGGAACGCGTCCACGTTCCAGTAGCACAGCGACATGGAGCCGTTCCACACAGCCGGAGCCGCCTTGATCGCTTTAACAAAGTGGTTTTGGAAGTACTTGCCCGCGCCGATATGATGCCCCAGCGCCTTGGGAGAGTGGATGTGCTCCCAATACTGGAAGAAATCCTCATCGCGCTGATCGTCAAAACACTTGAGCAGACCCATGCGCTTGACCCAGTGAGACTTAGTGCCAAGCGGCCACCCGGCAACGCAGTCGCGCAGGGAAACTTCATTGCACTCGTAGGCTCCGATCACGTTCATATCACTGTAAAGACCGAGCACATCCCCGTCAGTCCATATCTCGTCAATTGCCAGAATACCGGTATCGTCCTTGCCGCCCCAGCCCCAGCCCGCACCGATCATTTCCTCAGTGGGCTCACACAGAAGGTTCGCAGTTAGCTTCTCCACAGCGGGGTTTGCCGCAAGAGCCGCGGCGTGACCTTTAATATACTCTGCCTTGAAGCTCTCGTCGCTCTGCCCCGGACGTGCTCCCAACAACACCATTGCTTTCATTTTTAGCTTGCTCCTTTCAAGTGGCGCAGCCTCTCTGCACGCTGCTTGCTTATTGATTTAAGAACTCGCGTTCTCAATCGTAGTTTGTGATTTTTTTACCTTGATGTCACTTTACCCGTTAGTTAAAGATTTAGCAACTACGCACTTTGAAGTGAGCACTTACCCGCAAGTGCGCGCTTACTTTGGCGTAAGTACTAACAAAGAAGTGCGTTATTGTCAAAAATTTGTTTGTTTGCAATAATGGCTTCAAGAGGCAGCGCAAAGTCCGCAATAATAAGGAGGCACATCATGCAATTAAGGAAAGTATTTGAGCTTGGCAGGATAGGAAGCTTAACAATAAAAAACAGGCTCGTCGTCAGCGCAATGTCCACACATCTGGGCAATGCCGACGGCACTCCCACCGAGGCGGTAATCCGTTATCACGAGGCGAAAGCCCGCGGCGGCTGGGGGCTCGTGTTCACGGAGGATCTGGGCGTCACTGAGGACGCCGGCTGTGATCCGCACGTCGGCTCGCTCTGGAACGACAGCCAGATTGCTCCCTGGAAGCAGTTCGTGAGCAGGATCCACGCGGCAGGCGGGCTCATGGGCGCGCAGATATATCACGCCGGACGCTCGAGAACACTGGCAGCGTATGACACGCATCCAATAGCTCCATCTGCGATCAAAGAGCCCGTAATGCAGTATATCCCCCGCGAGATGACGGTGGACGAAATACATGAGATGGTTGCGGCCTTTGGCGACTGCGCCCGCCGCGTCAAGGAATGCGGCTTTGACTGCGTGGAGATTCACGGCGCACACGGCTATCTCATCACACAGTTCATGTCCACCTTCTCCAACAAGCGCAACGACGATTATGGCGGAACCCTGGCAAACCGCATGAGATTCCCGCTCGAGGTTTTGCAGGCTGTGCGTCAGGCGGTTGGTGAGGACTTCCCCATCGTCTTCAGAATGAACACCTCCGACTACGTCGAGGGTGGAATAGAGATTCCCGAGGCCATTGTCATGGCAAAAATGCTTGAGGAGGCAGGCGTCGACGCTCTGCACTGCTCCCAGGGCATGTACGCATCCAAGGAAAATATAATAGCCCCCGGCTTTGTCCCTGTTATGCATTATATGGATAATGTGGCGGCAATCAAGGCTTCTGTGAAAATTCCCGTCATCGCCGTCGGTCGCTATAACGACATTTACATGGCAGAATCCGTGCTGCGTGACGGCAAAGCCGACTTTATCACCATGGCACGCGCGTCGCTCGCCGATCCCGAGCTGCCGAACAAGGCAAAAGAGGGGCGCATAGACGATATAATCCACTGCATAGGCTGCGATCAGGGCTGCACAGGAGAGGCGGCAATCGGCAACGCCGTCAACTGCCTTGTGAACCCGCATACCGCCCGTGAAACGGCGTATGATTATTCTATCGTGGAAGATCCCAAGCGCGTCATCGTCGCCGGAGCCGGTGTTTCGGGCATGGCCGCCGCAATCGCCGCGGCAGAGCGTGGTCACAAGGTGTGCGTCTATGAGGCCGAGGACGAAATCGGCGGACAGTGGCTGTCTGCGGCCGCACCTCCGGGAAAGACCGAGTATCATGCGCTCATCGTCCATTACAGACGCCAGTTTAAAAAATACGGCATCGGCCTTGTAACGGGAACCCCGCTGACGAAGGAGATTGTCACTAAAGAGAACCCAGACGCCGTCATCCTCGCGACCGGCGGTGTGCCGATGGTTCTGCCCATTCCTGGTCTTGATAAGTCCGACTTTGTGAAAACTCCGCCTGAGATTCTGCGTGGTCGCACGCTCTATGGCAAGAACGTCGTAGTCGTCGGCGGCGGCATGACCGGAGCCGAGACTGCCGTGTTTTTGGCGGTTCAGGGCAGCAGTGTGAGGATGATCGAGATGATGCCCGATATCATAAGCGACGCCGTTTCACAGCCGAGAGCCTGCCTGCTTCAGCACATCAAAAAATATGGCATCGAGGTACATACCAACACCAGGCTGACGAAGGTCGGCGACGGCGTGGTCTATGCCGAGGAATACCGCCTCACCGACGGTGTGGATCTTCTGAAGCGTGCAGGAGTTGTGGTAGAATACATGAATCCGGATGAAGAAGAAACCTCACAGGATTAAAGAGAGAAAAAGAGAGA
>CAZHUG010000008.1:19815-51088 GCA_964535405.1 uncultured Oscillospiraceae bacterium
GAGCCCGTCGAGTTTAAGCGTGTGGATATGGTCGTCAACGCCATGGGCGTGCGCAGCTACAACCCGCTTGAGGCGGAGCTTGCCGACTGCGGCTGCAAGCTCGTCGTCGTGGGCGACGCGAGTAAAACAAAAAACGGATATCAAAATATCCGCGAAGGCTTCGAGGCCGGCAACAGCATCTAAAGCCTTCCACGCTATAGCAATACTAATGGCTGGGCGCGACTTAAACATCGCGCCCAGCCTGTTGAAATAAGGAGGATTATGTCTTTACTAAATACGCCGCTTTTTTCGGGCAGGCTTCAAATTAAAAACCGTCTTGTCTTTCCACCGATCGGCACACATTCAGCCAATGCCGACGGCTCGGTTTCGGACAAGACGCTTGCGCATTATGGGAAGATCAGCCGCTGCGGCGCGGGACTTGTATTTATCGAGCACAGCTTCGTGAATATTTCCGGCAAGGCCTACCCGGGTCAGCTGTCGGCCGCCTCTGATGATATGATAACAGGTCTGGCACGGCTTGCATCGGTGGTCAGAAGAAGCGGAGCGGCAGTTTTCCTGCAGCTCAACCATTGCGGAAGCCTGTCTGTGTCTGCTGCTGCGCCGCCCGTGAGCGCCTCCGCTGTTATTGCGCCAAAAGGCAGTCAGATGCCCAGAGAGATGACAGCGCGGGAGATTGAGGAGCTTATAGCTGACTTTGCGAAAGCGGCTCTCAGGGCGAAGCGCGCGGGCTTTGACGGTGTGGAGATACACGCCGCGCATTCCTATCTGCTAAATCAGTTTTTCTCACCACTGACGAACAAACGCAGGGATGAGTACGGCGGTGATCTCCCCTCCCGCACGCGCCTCATGACAGACACAGTGCGCGCGGTCAGAGCCGCGGTCGGCACGGAGCTTCCGATCTCTATCCGCTTTGGCGCTTGCGATTACATGGACGGCGGCACCAGCCTCTCCGACAGCCTCTGCGCTGCCCGAGAGCTTGAAGCTGCCGGTGCAGACATCATCAGCGTCACAGGCGGCCTGTGCCAGTTTTTGCTGCCCGAGCTCATGCATCGGCAGGGATATTTCAGCGAGCTTTCCAGGGAAATCAAAAAAGTCGTCTCCGTACCGATTATCTTGACCGGCGGTGTCACGCAGCCTGAATCGGCGGAGCTCCTGTTGCAAAATGAGGACGCTGACCTTGTCGGCGTCGGCCGCGCCATTTTAAAAGACCCTGACTGCTTAGCACGTTCACTATCCCCAAATGCCGCTGACCTTTGATTGACAAAGGTGACTCGAGCGTATAAAATGATTATATAGGCAGATGTGCAATTTGTAATTTGTCATGAAGGGCGGTGATCTGTTTGCTGGAGCGTGAGAACGATCTGATGTCCTGTGGTCTGAGCTATGCTTTCTATACAATCGGCGGCAAGTGGAAGCCGTATATAATATGGTATTTAAACTGCTCACCGAACAATACCTGCCGTTATGGTGAGCTTAAGAGGGATATCCCCTGGAACATCTCTCATAAAATGTTTGCCCAGCAGCTGCGTGAGCTGGAGCGGGACGGCCTGGTAGTCAGGCAGGAATATAACGAGCAAACGCTCCGCGTTGAATACAGTCTCACGGACAAGGGGCTGTACCTGGTGCCTGTAATGCTCTATATGCGCGATTGGGGCGTCATGTTCGGGGATGATTTTTCAAAGGATACGCTCAAGCACACCCGCGGAAATTGGGAGGGAAAATCCATTTCCTATCACTCTCACCCCGAAGATTTGGACAAGGGCGTGCACATCAGCTTTGATGTGGGCGTCGGAAAAGACGAGCTCTCAGCCGATAAAGGCGAGGGCGCCAATAATGAGGAAAATAACTAAGGCTGGATATCCCTGTGGATATCCAGCCCTTCTTTTTGGGATGCCGTATGGTTTGCTGTGATAAGGAGAGATATGAATGAAGAAAAAAAATAATATGCTTGTCGCTTTTCTCCTGATTGTCTCCTTGCTTAATACGGGAGTGCTTGCAACGGAAAAAAGCGGCATAATGGGAACCGGCAAGAAATATGGCGACCCAATACTCAGCCTAATTAAACTCAGAGAAGACAGCACGCTCGATGATACTGCGCATATAACAAAATTAATCGAAATTTTTTCCCACGCCAAGATTGAACAGCTTAACGATTATAGCGCAGAAAAAAACGACTTTAGCGATTTCTTTTACGCGCACACAGCTTACGGGTATAACGTTTCATTGTTCTGTGATCGTGTTGAGCTGGAAAGACTCGTTTTGGAGAAAGTCGGAGCGCAAAACCTTTGGACATCCGTTGATATCAGGAACGTGGAGATTACTATTACAGGCGAAAGGGCGCAGGCAAAGGCATACGAGCAATATTATTATTCCAGAGTAGGAACCCCCGAAATTATCTCAGGCGAGGGGCAGAAATATGACTTAAAGCTCGTTAAAGTTAATGACATCTGGTACATTGAGGACGTTACAACTGACAGCCCGTTTGAAAGCGACATGCGTTTGACAGGCATCAGCATTGAAGAATATCTTGAGGGTGTAAAAGCTTTTGACCGCATTGATTATGATCCCCCACTCTATCCGAAGATCATTGAAGATCCACCGGACGGCGAAGAGATTCGTGATGATGCCATCCTTTTATGGCACGCGGGGCTTATAAATCCCCTGTCAGCAGCTCGCAACGCCGCAAGAGCTTTTGTTGATAAGGAAAAAATAATGGCGTCAAATAAAACTTTCTTCAGTTATGTCGGGGCAGTGACAGAGACTGTCAGACTTTTGCACGGCGATATTCATAGCTTGCTCTGGCCGGGGCAAACACCGTTTACCGGATATCTGACGAGCTGGCAGCTGTATGGCTGGCACTGGGTAAAGCAGCTGGTTTCAGAAGATTAAACTTAGGAGGCATGATTATGTCAGGGAAAAAACGTTTCATCTCACTGGGCTTAGCATTTTGCCTTGCTCTGCTTTTGCTCACCGGATGCGGCGGGCCGGAGCCCGAGCCCAATATCAGCGAAATATCTCCGGGCAGCGAGCTGCCTGTATCCCCCACAGACGACGCGCCTGCCACGCCAGACGAGCCTTTTCCCATTGCCGCATATATCCGTCGCTTTGCAGTGGGCGACGTAGAATTAGGCTGGCGCTATGACTTTTCACCGGAGGAATTGGCCGAGCTCTGGGAAGCCTGCAACTCCATAGAATATCTCGGCGAAGCGCCGGAACCCGAGTACGACCAGCCAAACTTCCGCTATTCCGACCCACAGCAGCTCTACAGAGTAAGCTTCACTTTTGAGACCGAGAACGCATCTCGCGGCAGTCTAGAAGTATTTGAAGGCAATGTTGCTACGCGCTTTGACACAAGAGAACACGACTACAGCTACTTTTCCCCGGAGAGTCTTGATTTTGGGCTTTTCGACACCCTTATCAGTAATCGCGAGATCGTAATAAAATCCGCCGAGGACATAGCCGCCGCGGAGGAATACTTCAGACAGTTATTCGCGGAGGATGCGCCCGGCTGCACACTTGACTACGTCACTTATGACCCAGATGTGGATGAGTATTACACGGACGTAGCATCCCACTACTCGGGAGGCCTTCCGACAGGAACTGCAAAAGAAGACTTTGTGACGCTATGCTTCAGCTACAGCGCCGAAGGAGACACTCGCTACGATCCCATGGATCCGGGAAAAACCGTTGCGGTGATTCTTATAAAGCAAGGTGCAGGCTGGTCAAGGTTTAACTGGACGCAGGAAATACCTGAACTCTAGGCCTGTGCTAAAACACCGTAACACATCCAACGCGCCGCACACTTCTCGTGTCAGTCCTCCAAAAATACATGAGCGTCCTCGATTATAATTTTATTATCAAAGATCGCCGCCAGCTCGTCGGACAATTGATGCGCAATGAGGATAACTGTGCGCCGAGGCTTCGAGACGACATATTCGATCAGCTTTTTTGCGGCATCGAGGTCGATATTTGCAAAGCTCTCGTCAAAAATAACCACAGGCGGATCATATAATTCCATTCGCGCCAGCGCAATTTTCTGCCGCTCGCCGCCGGAGAGCTCATGTCCGCCCTGTGCAATAATTTCATCGAGCCCATCTTCAAAGCGCTCAAAAATATATTCCAACCCCACGTTTTTCAGAACTTTTATTACCTCTTCATCCGTAAAATGATCGTTAAACAGCGTAACATTGTCCTTTAGAGAAGCGTTGAAGAGAAAGGTGTTCTGCGAGCATTGTAAAACAAAACGTGCGTACTGACCGCTGTCAAAATTATTTATATCAATTCCATCAACACAAATTCGCCCTTCATCGGGCCTGAGCGCTCCGGTGATAAGCTGTATCAGCGTGGATTTTCCCGCACCGGAAGGGCCGCAAAGCAGGTATTTTTCTCCCCGCTCAATTGAAACGCAGACATCGCGCAAAATCGCGGCGTCCTCATAGGCAAATGTGACATGCTCTATTTGGATGCCTTCATGCTTTGTGGGAATATCCACCGTGGGCGCCTTGGCCTCCTGCGCGTAATTAAGGACGCTTCGGAGCTTGGAGATAATCTCCTTCGCGCTTCTGATCTCAGTTATATCATCGTTCAAAGATTGCAGCGGCGAGGCAACATACACCACCAGCTGGGACGCCGCGATCATCGTTCCGATGGTCATCTGACCCAAGATTGTCAGCAAAGCGCCGAAAAAATAGATTCCCACATAGATAATTTGCCCAAAGGCAAAGGACAGCAGTCTTGCGACCGATGTCAAAAGCCGCGAGCGATATTTTGCGCTCTCCCAGCGAGAGTTGGCGGCGGTAATCGCCTGCAATGATTTTGCGCCCAGCTGAAAGCTCCGCAATAAATCAAAGCCGTTTAAATGCTCGGTCGCCGTCACGGTGAACTCCTCAGCCGCCTCGGCCTGCTCCAGCTTCTTTTTCGCGATCAAAGGGCTCATCACCTTGGGCACGATCATCTGTATTGCCGTGGTGAGCAATACGAACAGCGTGAGCCACGGGGATATGAAGGACAGCAGGACGATGCTGACGACAAACTCGAACAGCTCCGTAAAAACACTAAACCAGATTTTAAAATATGATTCCTCAATCATGTCCAGCTGATTTGTCAAGGCGGAGAGCCAGCCGCTTGTATTCTTTTTGTGGAAGTCCGCGGACGGCATTGATAGGATTCTATCTGTGACCTCTTCGCGCAAATTTGTCTGCGCGCCAGCGCAATTTTCTGCCACTTAGCCCTTTTTGCGAAGATGTCAATTATGAAATAAACCGCGATATATAAAATAAATGCCACAGCGTACACCCCGGCGTCCGATAAATCGCCCGCCATTGCAAAATCTACACAGCGCAGCATCACATAGGCCAGGCCGACCTCAAACAGGCAGCTTATGATGGAAAGAAAGATTAGGATGACAAATTTCGGCACCTGCCTCTTATATAAATACTTAAACACCCAAATACACCTCCACACGCCTAAGTACAGCCATTATAAGGGATTCTTGTTAATATCTCAAACTTTATCGGAATAATTATAAATCCCTGTTCCATTGACCAGTAAAAGCGAGCTGCCTCAGTGAGCAGCTCGCTTTTATATTGAATACGTTTTCATAGAAACAATCGCGCTACATTGGCGAACACAAAGCAAACAGCAAGCCCCGCCACAGTCGGCAGAGCTAAGGCCAGCGCCGTCCATTTCCAGCTTCCGGTCTCCTTTTTTATGGTCAGGAGCGTGGTTGAACAGGGCCAGTGCAAAAGTGAAAAGAGCATTGTGCTCGCCGCCGTAATCCACGTCCAGCCGTTTTGTAAAAAGAGGTTTTTCATCTCGTTTAGACTGCCGAGCTCTAGTATGCTGCCCTGCGCCATGTAGGCCATTATTATTATAGGCACGACTATCTCGTTTGCCGGAAAGCCGAGGATAAAGGCGATGAGTATCACGCCGTCGAGCCCGAACAGCCGCGCAAAAGGATCTAAAAAACCCGCGCAGACGCTCAAAAGGCTCCCCCCTGCCACGGACACATTTGCCATCAGCCAGATGAGCATGCCCGCCGGCGCCGCAACCGCCACCGCGCGCCCCAGAACGAACAGAGTCCTGTCGAGCACGGCACGCACGAGCACCTGCCCGACCTGTGGTCTGCGATACGGCGGAAGCTCCAGTGTAAACGAGCTCGGCTGACCCTTGAGCACGGTTTTGGACAGCAGACGAGTCACCAGAAGCGTCATGAATACACCGAGGGCTATGACCGCGGTCAGCAAAGCCGCAGAGAGCAGGGACGAAAATGCACCTGTCCCCTCTCCGATGAAGAACATTGAAATTATTGCTATGAGGGTCGGAAAGCGCCCGTTGCAGGGCACAAAACTGTTGGTTAAAATCGCAAGCAGACGCTCGCGCGGCGAATCAATAATCCGACAGCCCACAACCCCCGCCGCGTTGCAGCCGAAGCCCATACACATGTAGACGGCAATTGGGGGTGTAATATCACAGCCGCCATAAAATGCCTGAGATTCATCTGAATCTCAGGCATTTTATCATGATATTATTCCAATATTCCAAGGCTGGAATTCATCCCCGCCCACACCGAGCAGCTCACTTTTCGTCTTCTCTCCCGAGGCGACACGCAGAAGCTTTTCAAAGATTTCCGAACCCATCTCGTCAACTGTTCGCTCACCGTCAATAATCAGTCCGCAGTTTATGTCCATATCCTCTTCCATGCGCTCAAACATGGGGGTGTTCGTCGCCAGCTTAGTGCTGGGAACGGGAACACAGCCGTAGCAGGAGCCGCGGCCTGTCGTAAAGGCGACCAGATTTGCGCCGCCGGCAACCTGTCCTGTTGCGGCGACGGGATCAAAGCCGGGCGTGTCCATGAAAACCAAACCCTTAGAGGTTATTGGCATGGCGTAGTTTATTACATCCATAAGCCCTGTTTCGCCGCCCTTTTTGGCACCGCCCAATGACTTTTCAAGGATATTAGCTATGCCGCCCTTGCTGTTGCCTGGGGCTACTCTGCCATTTATCTGAACATCGCTTCCCTCAGAGTATTTAAGCCACCAATCCATGAGTGCGACAAGCCGGGCCCCGACCTCGGGGGTCACGGCGCGCCTCGTGAGGGTATGCTCAACTCCAAAAATCTCAGTGGTCTCAGACAGAACAGCCGTTCCGCCGTTTTTTACCACCCTGTCCATGGCGGCGCCGAGAGCGGGGTTTGCCGACAGGCCGGAAAACCCGTCGCTTCCCCCGCACTGGAGCGCTACGGTGAGGTTTGAGGCCGAAACCTCGCTGCGCGTCTGTTTGTTGGCAATGGGAAGCATCTTTTCAACCTCGTCAATGCCGCGCTTGATGCACTTGCGTGTGCCGCCTATTTCCTGAAGCACGAGCCGCTTCACAGTTTCGGATTCCTCAAGCTCGAGATACTCAAACATGTTGTCGATATTGTTTCGTTCACAGCCCAGCGAGCATACAACTGCGCCCGAGATGTTGGGGTGGCGAATATAGCCGCCGATTGTGCGCTGCAGCTGCTCAAGGGGGCCGCCGTAGGGCAGGCCGCAGCCGCCGTCAATTATGAAGGGCACAACGCCGTCAACATTAGGATATGCACTCAGGCGCTCCGGGGTAAAGTGATTGGCAATCCTTCTAGCCACCGTCGCGGCGCAGTTGCTGGCAGTGAAAACGCCGATGTAGTTTCGCGTCCCGACCCTTCCGTCCTCGCGGACATAGCCCATGAAGGTTCTGCGCTCGGACTCGGGAATAAGCCGGGTTGGTTCATAGTCGCGGGAAAACGCGTAGTCCTTATCAACATTGTCAATGCTAATGTTGTGGCTGTGCATCATTTCTCCCGGTTCAACATCCGCAGAGGCATAGCCTATCACGGTGTTGTATTTTAGAACAGGCTCGCCGGTTTTGATCGCCCGAACTGCCACCTTATAGCCCGAGGGCACGTCATTTCTAGTTGTTATTTTCTCCGCCGGAATTTCCGTTCCGGCTGATATGTCACGCCTTGCCACGACTACATTGTCGTGTGCGTTCAGGCGAATTGTCAAATTTGTCTTGTTTGCCATGCCTCATACTCCTTTGCGTTCCGGCTTTATAGCCCCACAATATTTCCGTCATTATCGAAGGCGATTTCACAGGGTGTGCCGGAAACTGCCATTCTATTGTCGAGCGCAACGTCCGCCAGCATATTTTCGGAGACTGATATGCTCCCGAGTGTGCAGGTGTTGCGGATGCGAACAATCCTGACGTCGTTCGGGTTCGGAAGGTCCGGACACATTTTTATAGCCGCCTGAATGACTAGCCGGTCTGTCGGAAAATACATCGGAATTTTGCAGGAGAACGGCGTGAGACTCGTCAGGGAGTTGAGATATGACTGTTCCCTGTCCATCTCCTCCACAATGCGGCTTGTGCAGACGTCGGCGTTGCTGATACCCATGGCGTTGCCGTGCGTCTGCTCTGTCAGCCTGAGTATAGCCATCCTGTTAAAGACCGCGGTATCCGGCATCATGGGGTTGGGAAAGCGGCCGATCACCTTCGTGTCATAGCCTGCGCCGCAGATGTTTTTGCCTATTTCATCCAATATCAGCAGATCAAAGCTCCTGGGATATATGCTGGGCATAAGCTCCTGTGAGCGGACAAGCAGGGCGGGCTCCTCGTCCAGTATGAGCTCTGCCGGTATGGCTGCCAGCTCACAGGTCTCATCATAGGCGTTCTCGATTATTCCGAGCCCGAAAATGATGTTGCTGCGCGGGAGTGTATAGGCCGCGATCTCATTAATCAGCGGCCCAAGAAGGTGAATGTGGGTTCGGTGGCACTGATCGGCGCCGCGTTGCTTGCCGAGGCCGATGACGATCATTTTAGCCAGACCGCTCTCAATTGCTCCGCAGAAAGCCGGGTGCTCCTTGATGCGATTTATGACTATGGTCGCATCTGCCAAATGCGCATTTGAGTCAAACATGGCTATTGCGCCGCTCGGGCTGCTTCCAAGCTCGACCGCATCCATTGCAGAAACTACGGGAAAGCCCAGGTAAGTCTCCGTTATGCCGAGACTTGCAAGCACCTGTATTTGACCGTCTGCGGTCGCACCGCCATGGCTGCCCATTGCGGGGACGACGAAAGGCGACGCGCCCCGGGATTTTACAAGCTCGCACACTGTCTTTAGTATGAGAGCAATGTTTGAAATGCCGCGACTGCCGCCGGTCACGGCGACGCGCATGCCCGGCCTGATGCGATCGAGTGTGCCCTCCCTTGCCAGAGCCTGAGAAATTGCAAGCGGGATATTCTCGATGTGTTGGGGGCTGAAACGCTGACTGACGGCGCACATTTTGGGTATTGTTATGCTGCTTAGCAGTTCCGCACAAGACATGCCGCATCCTCCTATGTCTGAGTTTATTTGAAGTTTTTATCTTCCAGCTCATGTAGCTGAGCCTTTTGCCCGCTGAGAAAATCGATGCGCCATTGCGGGAAGTCTTGCACAAAATCTGTTTCCAGGAAGGTTTCAACGATCTCGCAGCCCATGACGGGGCCGACGATAAAGCCGCCGAGGCAAAGGACGTTGGCGTCGTTAATCTTCCTTGCGTAACCGGCGGAATACTGGCTCTCAACCACCGCCGCGCGCACGCCTTTAAACTTGTTGGCGGTGATCGCCATGCCCATTCCGCTGCCACATACGAGTATCCCGAAATCTGCTTCGCCTGCGCCTATCATGACTGCTGCCGTCTGTGCGATATCAGTGAAATTCTTGCAGTCGTCAAGAGTTATGGTCCCGACATCGACAAATTTGTCATCCCGATCTTTGAGCATTTCGACTATGGCCTGCTTCAGTGCAAAGCCTCCCTTGTCTGCGCCAATAACAATTTTCATGCTGTGTTTGTCCTACCTTTCGTTAGTAAAAACATCTGTAAATAGCTGTCCTGCCCTATGCCTGATTCAGAGCGCCCCGGCTCAAACGATTGTATAAATACTCAAAGTATTCCGGGCGCATCGTGATAACATCAGGACATCAGGGGGGGTAAAAATGTTTGCAATTCTCTTCATTATCTGTCTTTTCGCCTCAGCCATCGGCGCGGTGGTTGGAGCCGGTGGAGGCATAATAATAAAGCCTGTTTTGGATGCAATCGGCTTGATGCCTGTCAGCGCGGTAAGTTTTTTGTCATCATGCACCGTGCTGTGCATGGCGCTGTGCTCACTCATCAGAACTCGTAATAACGGAGTTGTGCTCGAGCTCAAAACCAGCACGCCTCTGGCAATAGGAGCCGCATTTGGAGGCCTGCTCGGAGGGATGATCTTTGACCTGGTTCGTAAGCACTTTGACGACGGGGCCATGCTCGGCTGCATCCAGGCCCTTATCCTCGCGGCGCTTACGAGCATGGTTTTAATCTACATATTTAAGAAGGATAAGCTTCCTTCGTACCATGTTGAGGGACTTATTGCCCCTCTGGCGATTGGCGCCGGGCTTGGTTTGGTCTCGTCATTTCTGGGTGTAGGCGGCGGGCCATATAATGTCGCTGTCTTGTTTTTCTTCTTCACAATGGAGGCCAAGCAGGCCGCGAAAAACTCAATATACATCATCGTGTTCTCACAGACGGTGAGCATAGCATCAACAGTTATATCAGCTGCAGTGCCACCTGTCGGGATTATAAATCTGCTCTGCATGGCTGCCGGGGGCGCCGCAGGCGCAATGCTCGGTGCAGAAATATCAAAGCGCATCAGCTGTCGCGGAGTTGAAACCGCGCTCAAGTTTCTCTGCGTAGGTATCATATGCCTGAACATTTTTAATGCGCTGAGGTTTGCGTTTTTGCTCTAGCCGGACAAGTATATTATACCCGTCTAAGCGGCTCGGCTCGGTGCTCCGGCATCGAAGCGGGCCGCTCTTGTTATTTTTCCGGAACCTCCATGACTGCACCCTGCCAGGCATCGGTCACAAGATAGCGGAAGCGATTCAGATAATGGCTCTCCGCCTTCGGAGGAGCTGGGATCCAGTCTCTTTTTCTGACTGCCAGTTCCTCGTCACTGACTTGGAGCATGAGTGTTTTATTCGGAATATCAATGGAAATGATGTCGCCTTCGCGCACCAGCGCAATAGGGCCGCCCTCTGCCGCCTCGGGAACAACATGGCCTATGCACGGGCCGTGGCTGGCGCCGGAAAAGCGCCCGTCGGTGACAAGCGCCGCGCACTCGCTCAGACCATAGCTGATCATGGCAGTTACGGGATTTTGCATCTCTCTCATGCCGGGGCCGCCCTTTGGCCCCTCATAGCGTATAACAACCACATCCCCCGGCTTTATATTGCCGGATCGGATCGCATCCACAGCTTGCTCCTCCCCGTCAAAAACCCTTGCAGGTCCCCTGTGCTTGAGCATGTTGGGGTGTACGGCAGTCCGCTTTATCGCCGCTCCCACCGGTGCAAGATTGCCCTTTAGCACGCACATGCCGCTGTCAGCGCGCAAAGGCGCGGAAACCTTCGCGATTACGTCGTGCTCGGTGCTGCCCCGGCAGTCACTGAGAGCCTCGTTCCATGTTTGTCCCGTCACGGCCTTTTGCTCCATATCCAGATAGTCCGCACCGAGCTCCTTCATGACAGCGGGTATGCCGCCCGCCTGCTCAAACTCCTGCATTGTATATTTGCCGGAGGGCACAACGTTGGCAAGATATGGCGTTGTATCGCCAAAGACATTAAATATCTCCGGCTTTAGCTCAAAGCCGAAGGATTTGGCAATTGCCGGCAGATGTATCAGGGTATTTGTTGAGCCTCCGATGGCCGCACTGACGCGCAGAGTGTTCATAAAAGAGCCGTAAGTGACATAATCACGGGGCTTTACGTCCTTTTCTACCAGCTCCATTATGAGTTTACCGCTGTTTCTGGCAAAGCGCAGCTTTTCTGCCGTGACTGCGTGAGACGCGCCGCAGCCGGGCAGGCTGAGTCCCAGAGGCTCCATAAGGCAGGACATTGTGTTTGCCGTGCCCATCATCGGGCATGAGCCGACTCCGTTGCAGACGCTTTTCTGCATGCGCTCGTAATCTTCCTCGGACATTTCACCGCTTACGACGCGGCTTGCAGCCTCACGAACCATCCAGCCGCCCCCCATCCGCTTGCCGTCAAAGGTACCGCCAAGCATGGGGCCGCCGCTTACAATCACAGTCGGAATGTTGATGCGACCGGCTGCCATTGCCATTGCGGGCACAATTTTGTCACAGCTGGCGATCATGACCAGGCCGTCAAACCTGTGGGCATGTGCGTTAACCTCGACCGAATCCGCTATGAGATCACGGCTGGGCAGCACGAAACACATTCCATTATGGCCTTCGGTTATGCCGTCACACAAAGCGATTGTGTTAAATTCAAAGGGCTGCCCACCGGCGGAGAGCACTCCCTCCTTCACGCAGGCAGCAAGCTCACGCAGGTGCTTATGCCCCGGGTGAATTTCATTCCAGGTATTGACGATGCCGATAAAGGGCTTTTTTATCTCGTCCGTGTCGAGACCCAAGCCGTAGAGAAAACATCTGTTTCCGGCATTGCTGTGACCAGACTTCATCTGGTCGCTTCTATATTCTCTTTTGCCCATAGTCGAAGTCCTCCATTTTTCACCCGAAGGCGTTTAGTAGCGCTCCCCACAGTGGTATCGTGACTATGCACACGGCAGTGCTGGCAAAAACCATTGAGGCCGCCAGCCCGCTGTTGCGCCCGTACTGCATGGCAAACGGCGCTGCAAGGCTCGGAATTGGCAATGCGGCAAAGATGACAGATATCCTGAGAAGAATGCCATCTAAACCCAGGAGCAGCATAAGTAACCAGACAAGCGCCGGCACCAGTATGTTTCTGCACGCAACTGCAAGAAGGCAGCCTCTGCCCATAAACGCATCCTTGAAGCGTATTCCGCTCACAAACATTCCGCAGACCATCATTCCCAGCGGCATAGCCGCGTTGCCAAGCATTTTCGTCACAGAAAGAACCACAGACGGCACAGGTATGTTGAGAAGCGATATGGCAAGCCCTATAAGAGCAGCGTATACGCCGGGGTTATTAGCTGATTTGAGAACACCCTTGAGAGCTACGCGCCCGCCGTCCTTGCTGCGGCCCTTGAACAACATGGGCATTACTGTGTAAAACACCAGTCTATACGGGAGCATGAAAAAGTTGGCATAGACAAGGGCAGCGTCTCCATACAGCGCCTGAATAACAGGAAATCCGACGAAATTGGCGTTCATAAACATTACGCAAGGGATAATTACGTCGGCCGTATCGTCTTTTTTTCGCCTGATTGCTCGAACCGCAATTGCAAGAAGCATACCCACAAGGAGCACCGCAATGCAGCAAGCCATCATGGCAAGCCCAATAGACAGCTCGTTTATTGAAAACTGCTCTATCATCACAGTAAACGCCATGCACGGGATCAGTATATTGACAAGCAAAGAGGAAAACCGACGTGTAAAATCTTCGTCGGCTATTCCTATTTTTCCTACAAGCACTCCAACCCCCATGACAATTAGCATCTGAAGGCAAAACTCCAGCGCCTGCATTGCTTAGACCCGGGCGAGCTGAGCTCTTTTATCTAGGTATTTATGTATTATGTTGAGATACTCTTCCGGATAGAAGCCAATATCGTCCTTAAAGCGCGTGAGCGCGATGAGTCCGCCGTCCATCTCGCCAATGGAGGCGAGCATCTCGGCATTATCCTCCTTGAGTCCGCCGCCATAGACAACAGGGCAGTCAACTATGCTTTTACACAGGAGAGTCACGTCCCTGATGTCTTCTGCTGTAGGCACGGGTCTGTCCGGGCCTATTGCCCACAGAGGCTCGTAGCCGATAACTACCCTCGACAGGTCAACGTCCTTAAGTCCCCCAATGAGCTGCGAGCTGATGACCTCACGCCTCTGCCCGACCTCCTCGGCCGTCTCGCCGACACAAAACAGAACCTTGAGCCCGGCGTTCTGAGCCTGAAGAACCTCTTTGTTGAGTATGTCGTTAACCGCCCCGGGGCAGTCTCCGTTTCCTGCTGCAATTATACCGGAAATGTCTCTGCGCTCCTCGCAATGTCCGATAATTGTGTATTCACAGCCCAGAGAGCTCATACTCTTCGCGGTTCTTCCCGTCGTGAAGGCGCCAAAATTTCCGCCTTTTGAGACATCGTCACGGTAGACTCCCTGACAGCCCAGCTTCCAGGCGGAGCCTTTCACTTTGGCCGCGGGGATTATGTGCGCCTCGGGGAAAAAGATTGCAAACTCTGTCTGCTCTGCTAAAGCATCAAGCTCATCTTCGACAGAGCGGATAATATGCTCTGCCCACTCGCTGGCCGGTGCGATGGAGTTTACTCCGCCGCAGGCTGTGGGGATATCAAAACGTTTTAAATTCAAAAATATGTAGTTCAATGCTACTATTCCTCTTTCCAAATATCCAACAGGATACATTTGACTTGCTTATTTGTTGACAATATTTCTGCACTCGCCGGACTCAAGTGAGGCTCTGAGATTATCAATAGCGGCCCTGCCCATGTTTATTGCTGCCTGATCCGTGAATGCACCCGTGTGAGCCGTGAAAACAACGTTTGGCAAGTCAAACATAGGCATATGCTCGGGAGGCTCAACCTTAAAAACGTCTGCGCCATAGCCCGCAATTTTGCCGGAGAACAGCGCCTGGCTCAGATCGTCCATGTCAACCAGTTCCCCGCGGGCGGCGTTTACGATATATGCACCGTCACGCATCATGGCGATGGAATCCTTGTTTATGATATCGGCCGTCTCGGAGGTGACCGGCAGGTGCAGAGAAATAATGTCACTTCCCCGGAGAACATCCCCGATCGAAAAGAGTCGCTCAATGTCATGCTCATGGGCAAATTGCTCCGGCCAATAAATGT
Source organism: uncultured Oscillospiraceae bacterium (assembly GCA_964535405.1). Classification (GTDB taxonomy): domain Bacteria; phylum Bacillota; class Clostridia; order Oscillospirales; family Oscillospiraceae; genus Scatomorpha. The sequence continues at coordinate 34,650 of CAZHUG010000008.1, forward strand.
CATAGGCAATAACGTTCATGTTGAAGGCCTTTGCGGCGCGGGCCACGTTTCTTCCTATAGCGCCAAGACCAAGAATGCCAAGCGTGCGGCCTTCCAGTCCGGGTGACATTTGACGCTCCCACCCTCCGGCCTTAATTGACGCGCTGTTAGACTGGATGTTGCGCACAACTGCGAGCATCAGACCAACTGTAAGCTCGGCAACCGCCATTGAGTTCGCACCCGGGGTATTGGTTACAAGAATTCCGCACTCTTTTGCTGCCGCTACGTCTATACTGTCGTAGCCTACGCCATAGCGGGAGATAACCTTCAGCGTAGGAGGGGCTTTTGCGAGCATTTCTGCGGTATACAGCTCAGTACCCGCGATAATTCCATCCACGCCATCCCACACAGACATGATTTCTTCTGCTGTATGTGGCTTGGGCGCTGCAAAATTTATGACCTCATCTGCAAAGGATGAGAGGTATTCAAGATTATCTTTCATGACCGGCTTGCAGAAGCCTGCGCCTGTTACAAGTACTTTCATCCGCTTCTCCTTAATTTAATTTAATTACTCAGATGCTCCCTGCCGGGCTGCTTCCTGCTCCGCCAGGGCCTTCGCATCTTTATGGTTTTTGTGAATGGCTGTGACCAGGCAGAGCGCTGCAAATGCAAGGAAGAAAATGCAGATCGGTCTCGTTACAAATATCGCGTAGCTTCCCTTAGACATTATCAGGGCATTTCTGAAGTTTGTTTCGAATATGGGGCCCAGAATAAAGCCGATTAGAATAGGAACCGTCGGAAAGCCGAGCTTGGGCAGAATGTATCCTATAAATGCGCAGATGATCATGACATATACGTCAAAGAATGAGTTATTGATGGCGAAAGAGCCAATAACACAGAGGGCACCAACTATAGGAGTCAGACATTTTCCGGGTATTTCGACGATTTTCGAGAAGAATTTAATCAGGATCATGCCGACAAGTCCCATTGCCAGGTTGGCGAAAAGGAAGGCCAGCATGGTGGGATACACAAAGTCCGCGTGCTCCGTGAACAGAGATGTTCCGGGTATGAGCCCCTGCATTATAAGTGCGCCAAGTATCACTGCGGTGGTGACATCGCCGGGTATTCCCAGCGTGAGCAGAGGAATGAAGGCGGCACCCGTAACGGCATTGTTTGCAACCTCGGAGGCGCAAACGCCGGACAGGCTGCCTTTTCCAATATTATCCTTGTCTTTAGAGCTGCGCTTTGCCTCGTTATAGTTCAAAAACGAAGCGATTGCAGAGCCGGTGCCGGGCATTGCGCCAATTACTATTCCGATGATAGAGCCTCTTATGAGGTTAAACGTCTCGCCAAAAAACTCCTTGAAGGTGAGAGATTCACCGGCAACGATTTTCACCGGGGTTTTGCCCTTGGCTGCGAATTGCTCTTCAAACTGAGTGAAAACCTGAGACATCGCGAACAAACCGATCATGCAGGGTACAAGGCGCAGGCCGTTAATAAGTTGAGTGCTTCCAAAGGTAAATCGAACGCAGCTTTCAATCTTGTCTATGCCGATAAAGCTCATGGCAATGCCAAGGCAGCCGGCGATCAGACCCTTTATGAGCGAGCCGGAGGACATGCTGATTATGATTGTCAGCCCGAAGAGCGCAAGACAGGCAAATTCGGGCGGGCCGAATTTGAGAGCAAATTTTGCAAGCTGCGGAGCTACGGTAATCAGTGCAGCAAACGAAGCCAGACCGCCAAATACAGAGGCCCAGAGCGCCATATCCAGCGCTTTTTTCGCTTTGCCCTGTTTTGCCAGCTCATAACCGTCAATCGCGGTGGCAGCTGCCGCCGGAGTACCGGGCGTTTTCATGAGTATTGCCGTTATGGAGCCGCCATAAATACCGCCGCAGTAGATTGCGATCAGCAGCACGAGAGAAGTGACAGGATCCATGGCAAACGTGAGCGGCAGCGCGAGGGCAACGCCCATGGTGGCAGTAAGTCCCGGAAGAGCCCCGATTATGATTCCGACCGTCATTCCTGCAAACAGCACAAGCAGATTTGCAGGCGAGCAGAGCGTGATGATGCTGCCCCAAATTATATTCCAATCCATGAGTTTCTCCCCCCTAAACCAGCCAGACGTTATGTGAGATCTGCACGCCCAGCGCTACTACGAATAGCAGGTACAGTGCAAGCGTGACACAAAACGTCAATATGACCGCGGTTTTTATGTTTAATTTTGTATACCAGAAGAGGAAGAGCATGTATATGGCGGTCATAGTAAAATATCCGACATATTTTGCCAGTACGGCGTAAACTGCAATGGCCACTACTACCACCAGCATGTGCCCGATATCTTCTTTGGCAATACCTTCAAATTCGTTCTTAGCCACTATTTGACGTTTCTCTTTTACCACGGCATCAGCCAAAAGCACGAGTCCCATCAGGAACATGAATCCAAATATAATGCTGGGAACAGTGCGGGAGTCTGTGCCGAAACCGGCGATAAAAGTGTTGACTTTAATATTTGCCCTTGAATAGTAAAAGAAGAAGGCAGATACAAAGCAAACCACGGCTCCGCAGATCATGTTTTTCTTATTAGTACTTAGCTGCGCTTTCACCAGATCACCCCTTTTAAGGTCCTAAACAATTAAAGTTGTGGGTGGGTTATTGACCCACCCACGGTTTAGATTATTTTATAAGTAGCGTTCTCAGCCCTTGGCTTTTTCAAGCGTTTCGGAGAAGGTAGCGAAGTCTTCAAGGTTTTTGGCCTTATAATCCTCGCCGGACTTGTATTCAACATAAACGCCCATGTCCTTGCACTTGGAAACGAAGTCCTCGTCAGTGATGACGGACTTGCACAGCTCGACAAGAGCTGCGCGAACATCCTCATCCATGCCAGTAGGGGCAATGAAGCCCTTCAAAACTGCATAGCTGTAGTCGTAACCCTGCTCGGAAAGAGTCGGGACGTCAGGCAGAAGCTCTACACGCTCATCTGTCATGGTTCCGATGACCTTAACTTCACCCGAGTTGTAGGCAGACAGCACTTCTGCGGGGTGAATAAACACATAATCGACGTGTTTTCCAAGAAGCTTGGCAACAGAGTCAGAGCCACCCTCGGTGGGGACGTAGTTAGACTCTATGTTCAGATCCATGAGCATTGTGAGTGCGGCGAAATAGTGTACGCCGCCGTTGGAAGCGCCCCAGGTCAGATCATTTTCGGCAACCCAATCGACGAACTCCTCCATGTTGTTTGCGGGGCAGTCTGCGTTGACGACGATGAGCAGCGGATCCATATTGACCTGGCAGAGATAGTCGATGTCCGTCTCAATATCATAGGTGACATCGGAGAGAATCGGCTGGGTGCAGGTAGGCGCGGATGCGGCATAAATCACGGTGTAGCCGTCGGGAGCCTTGGCCAGATACTCGGTAGTAGCCGGAACTCCGCCGCCACCGCCCTGATCAACTATGACAAACGGCTGGTCGCAATATTTTTTTGCAACCTCGGCAAAAAGACGGGCGGCGAGGTCACTTGAGCCGCCGGCCGCGAATGGAACAACCAGTGTGATCTCCTTGGTTGGAAAATCAACCTTGCTCGGCCCGGCGGACTGACTGGGGGTCGGTGTTGCTGAGGGCTCTGAGCCACAGGCGGATAAAAGGGAGAGAGCGAGGGTCAGCACGACAACTAATGCAATGATCCTTTTTTTCATTTTCTTTCCTCCAAAATTTAAATCTGCGACTTCGCAGGGTTTCACTTATTTGGCGCCATTGGCAGCATTCATGAACTTCCTGTGGAACTGAGTAACGAGTGCGTTTGTGGTGTATTCACCGAGCAGAGAGGGAGGCGCGGTCACTACCACACGGTCGGTCATATCCTTAAACTCCGGCTCCATGAGCATTTTGTCTACATACGGCCAGACATACTCGCTCTGGAAGTTGCAAATTATGAGGCGCGTATCGGGGAGATTGGAGTCGCGCAGTACACGGAGATTGTGACGAATGCCGTCCAGGCCGTCCGATTTGCCGTCGGGTGAATAGCCGCGGTAGCGCAGGCAGTCCTTAGCGCGGGAGTAGGCAAAGCTGAGATCACAGCCGGCTTCAACTGCGCTTAAATAATCATTTTGAACCATGTAGCCGCGAAGCTGGCTGAGGAAGGCGCAATCCCCGCTTGACTCGTAGGCCGATACAAGCTTGGACATGTGTTCGCTCTGCTCCTGGCGGAACATAACGAAGCTGTTTATGAAGGCAGGGCGCGCCTGAAGAGCGAGCTGAGTCTGATACGGCTCAAACATGAGCGTGAAATTCACGCGGTAGCCGTGCTCGCGGAGCATGAGCGCAAGATTGTGACCTCGGTAATAGTCTTCCACATTACCCTGGTTGTATCTGCGACGGAAAAGCTTGTCCCCCGTTAGCAGCTCGTTTACGTTGCCGGAGCTTACAGCGCCGGTGTGAGGAACCTTGATAATCACGCGATGCTCGGAGAGAATTTCCTTGAAGCGGGCGGCCTCCTCGAGAATCTGGCTCTCGCTCGAGCCAAAGGGATCATTCAGCTCGACACTTATGTCACAGCCCGGGCCGAGTATATCCGCAATAGCGCGCATGACCTCGTCCCTGTCTTTGAATTTGCCGCCAATATTGGCTTTGGGGTCGTTGAGGAACATGTTGTAAATTATAGCAGGGTTGCAGGTGAGATTAGATATCATGTTCTTTACATGCTCTACCTCATAGGGATTTGCAGAGTCTGCGGAGAAGAGCACGCGAGACGGGCGCTTCAGCTCGTTCTTATCGTAGGATATGTCGCGCTTCAGATCGGCTCTGAGCACATTTTCTCCATCGAGACTATATTCGACGCGATATCCCGCCGGAGTCTCGCCCGGGGCAACCTTGAAGTCGTCTATGACTTTTTTAAAGCTTTCCGTCACCCCAAATGCGCTGGGAGAGACCCGCCTGATATGATCACAGAGCTGGGCGGATATTTCATGATCGAGAACACGGGACGCATATGTCTGCTCTGCCTGTATCATCGGTGTGGCATGTGTGAGTGCGGCGCTGATAGTGCACTTGAGAGAGTTTTGCATTTGCTGCCTCCTTACTTTTTTGCTATCGTCTCTTTAACCTTGTTTGCGATATCTGTGGCTGTCAGCCCGAAGCGTTCCATGAGCAGCGGGGTGAAACCGACCTCGCCATATATATCCTGTATGCCGATGCGTCCCATAGGCACGGGACAGTCCTCGCAGACGACCTGCGCGACTGCCGCGCCGAGTCCGCCGACCACGTTGTGGTTCTCTGCGGTCACAATGGCTCCGGTATCCCTGGCTGCCGCGAGCACAGCCTCGCGGTCTACGGGCTTAATTGTAAACATATCCAGCACACGAACGCCTATCCCCTGCTCACTGAGGATGTCTGCGGCCTTCACTGCCTCCACAACCTCAAGACCGCTGGCAATGATGGTTGCGTCCCTGCCGTCTCTGAGCTTCACGGCCTTTCCAATTTCAAAGCTGCTGCCCTGTGTGTAGATTTTGGGCGTTGCCAGCCTGAAGAGGCGCAGGTAGAACATGCCGTAGCTGCTTGCGATTTTGGGCAGCAGGTCGAGCAGCATCGCGGAGTCGCTCGGCTCGACAATAGTCATGCCGGGCACTGCACTCATGAGCGCGATGTCCTCGTTGGCCTGGTGGGTGCCGCCGTTCAGGCCGGAACCGACACCGGGATCGCTGCCTACGACCTTGACGTTCAACTGTGCGTATCCCCCGCTCATATAAACCTGATCGAATGCGCGGCGGGAGGCAAATGCTGCAAAGGAATGTGCAAAGGGTACGAATCCCTCGGCAGAGAGACCAGCCGCGACGCCCATCATGTTGCCTTCAGCTATGCCGCAGTCAACGATTCTGTCAGGGTAATCCGCGCGATACGGCAGAAGGCCGATTGCACGCATCAGATCAGCGTCAAGCGCCATGACGGGCTTGCCGGAGTCGATCATTCGCACAATCTCTTCGCTGTAGTAAGCTCGCATCTGCTTATCGTCTGCTGTTATGTTGTCTAAAAGCGTCACATTCATAAAAGCATCTCCTTTTCTTCCAGGAGTGCGGCTATCGTTGCGTCCGCAACCTCCGGGGAAACATTCATGTTGTGGTTAGTGGGGATGCCGGGGTCAAGAGCCGCGGCACAGCCCAGACCTTTGATGGTATGCAGAACAATCAGTTTGGGCTTGTCCGTGTTTTTCTTGACCTGCTCAACTGCCCGGCAAATTGCTTCCACATCGTTTCCGTTTGCGACATCAACGGCCTCCCAGCCAAAGTTTTCAAATTTTTCCCGCACATCACCGAGCGGCAGCACTTCGTCTGTGCGTCCATCGAGCTGATAGCCGTTTGCATCCACGAAAACTATAAGCCTGTCAAGCTTCTTTGCCGGGGCAAACAGTGCGCATTCCCAAACCTGCCCCTCGCCCAGCTCTCCGTCGCCTAATATTATATAGGTGTAGTTATCAATGTTTTTGAGCTTGCAGCCGTAGGCAATGCCGAGGCCGCTTGAAAAGCCCTGACCAAGTGAACCCGTGGTCATATCGACGCCGGGGGTTCTGTTCCTGTCCGTGTGGCTGGGCAGACGGGTGCCGATGCGGTTTATTGTCTTGAGCTCTTCAATTTCAAAAAAGCCCTTGAGTGCGAGCGAGGCGTACATGGCGGGGCCGGAGTGGCCTTTTGAAACTACAATTCTGTCGCGTTGCTCCATACGCGGGTTCTCGGGGTCAATCTTCATCAGTTTGCCATACAGGCAGGCCATGAGGTCGCAAATTGACATGCTACCCCCGACGTGACCGACGCCAATGGCCTTGAACTGCTCCATGCACTGTATGCGGATATCTATTGCGAGCGACTTAAGCTCATTTACTTCTTGCTTCGAAAGCATTTCTCTTACCTCCATACCGTCCACTAATCAGAGCGATGCCTTGAGCTCGGCATGCATTCTATTGATTTTCTCTATCTGGCGCAAAACGTTTTGCTCCTCCTCCGGACTGATTAAGTCCTGCGGCGCTATCACGCGCTTGTCTGTATAGCCCAGGGTGGAGATGGCAAACTTATTGACCGCCGTGACGCTCCTGGACATGGCGAGCATTTTGCCGACTTCCTCGAGAATTATCTCGTATTTTTTGCACAGACCGATATCCTCCGAAACCCCTGCCTCATAGGCCTCAACGTATAATTGGGGAAACAGTGGAGAGGCCGCGGGGACAGTCCCGTCCGCGCCAAGAAGAACTCCGCTGATAAAATATGGGTTCAAGCCCTGAAGCACCGACGTTTCCGTCGACTCCAGCTTACGAAGAATATTAAGGAAGTCTCCGAATGCGCCGGAGCTGTCCTTGTATGCACGAACCTTGTCCAGCTGGCAGATTTCAAGCACTGTGGCGGGCGCAAGGCTCAGACCTGTAAACGGAGGAATGTTGTATACGACCAGATCCGCGCTGGTTTCGCGAGAGATTTGCTCAAAGTGCCTTATTGTTTCAGACTGAGAGGTGTGTCGCGCGTAGAAAATAGAGGTTATGACAGCACAGTCCCCGCCCAGATCCTCCATGCGTTTTATGTTGTCGATTACGCGCCTTGTGCTTGTGTCCATAACGCCGCAGAGCACAGGTACGCGCTTTCCGCACTGGTCAAGCGCAATGCTGATTGCCCTGTCGCGCTCAGCCTGAGTCAATGCCAGGCTCTCTCCATTGCTGCCGGCGACAAACATTGCGTGGACCCCACCATCGATGCAATGATCAATCAGGGATCTGAAACCATGCTCATCAACCCTCTCTCTCTCATCCACCGGGGTAATGATCGGCGGGATAACGCCATGATATTTTTTGCTTCTCCTCATATTGAGCCCTCCTCTTTCTGGATTTGTAGATAGTCAATAAATACAGCTTTGCTCATTTGTGCATGTTGTTGAAGTTGCCTATTTCGCATGCAATTATGTGTTCAATTTAAGTTAAATTATACATTGGATATACATGAACAAATGCGCTATTTTGAGATAACGATTGCGTTATTCCAAGTCTCTTGCTAATTGTGCTTTGCTTAGCTAAATTCTGGTAAAATAATTCAACAATCTGGCATAAATAGAAAATTATTCATGAATGTTATTGAAATAGTTCGAGCGCAAACCAAATTTGAGCAAATCTACGCAAACGTTTGCATCTTTTTCCATTGCTTATGTGACAAGAAATTAATACAATTTGAGTAGACGGCAGCCTTGGTTTTAGTAAAGATGTTTTGAGAAAGGAAATGGCAATGAGACTTGAATTTGAGTATGGTAAGAGCATAATGTCGGCAGAGTTACCCGATGACACAGACGTCTTCATTCCCGGAGAGACTCACCCTGATCCGCCATATATACCGGAGAATGAGATCTTTGAGCACACCCGCAAATCGGTTCGCAATCCAATCGGCATGCCCCCGCTCTCCGTGCAGGCGCATGCGGGAAGCACGATCGCCATAATCATCCCCGACATTGTAAAGGGCGGATGCCAGCCGACTGCACACCGGCGCGTATCCATACGCGTCATGCTTGACGAGCTGTATGAGGCGGGTGTAAGAAAAAGCGATATTAAGCTGATATTTTCAAATGGCCTTCATCCGCGCACAAACAGGGATGAGATGCTAAAAATACTGGGTGAGGAGCTTTTCGAGGGGTTTTATCACAGCGGACAGATTGACAGTCACGACAGTGAGGATTATGACAATCTGATTGACATAGGCACAACAGCGCAGGGCGACAGGGTCATCATGAACAAGTTTGTCTATGACGCAGATATCGCGATCCTGATCGGTCATACGCAGGGCAACCCGTATGGCGGGTACTCCGGCGGGTATAAGCATTGCGCAACCGGCATTACGCATTGGAAGAGCATAGCGACTCACCACGTTCCCTCCGTTATGCACAGAGAGGACTTTGTGCCTGTCTCGACGCATTCACTAATGCGTTCAAAATTCGATGAGATAGGAATGTATATGGAGGAGCGCATGGGCAAGCGCTTTTTCTGCTGCGACGCCGTTCTGGACTCAAGCTCCAGACAGATAGAGGTGTTCACAGGCTGGGCGAAAATGCTGCAGCCTGTTTCCTGGGAGTCAGCTGATCGCCGCACCTATGTCCACTGGGCAAAGAAAAAGTATGATGTGGTCATTTTCGGCATGCCGCAGGACTTTCACTATGGGGACGGAATGGGAACCAATCCCATCCAGTTCATGCAGGCGCTTTCGGCGCAGGTTATCCGCCACAAGCGGATCATGAACGATGACTGTGTATATATCTGCGCGAGCACCTGTGACGGTTTTTTCAACGATGAACGCTGGCCCTATGCACGAGAGTTGTACGAGCTGTTTTTAGACAGCTGCAACACACTGCCTGACATGGCAAGGTATGGGGAGCTATTCGCGATGAGGGAAGAGTACATTGAGAAATACCGCTTCCACGGTGCCTTCCATCCCTACCACGGCTTTTCGATGATGAGCTGCGGTCATCTTGCGGAGAAAAACACAGCTGCAATATATATGGTTGGTGCGGAGCATCCAGGATATGCGCGCGGCATGGGACTTAAGACACGCGCGACTATCGAAGAGGCACTTGAGGATGCAAAGCGCAAGTTTGTCGGTTCGAGCCCGAACATTCTGGCTCTGCCGCACGCATTCACAACAGCAGCCGTCCATCTTTGCATGAGCGAAGAATACTGCGGCTGAGCAGATTCCAGAGCAAAAGCATAAATCAGCCTTGGCCGTTGGCCTGGAAAGGAGTAACGCAATGACGCAGAAGGATATAGCCAGGGAAGCCAACGTTTCAGTGTCTACGGTTTCTCGTGTTATTAACAACAAGGGCAGAAGCGCCGCCAGTAAAGAGGTCAGAGAGCGTATCTGGGAGATCGTACGCAGAACCAACTATGTCCCTAACGACTCCGCACAGAAGCTGCGATGCGGACACGTGTCAAGCGGCATGTCGCTCGGCAGCATTGAATGTTTCTTTGCGCGCACTCCCATCTCCGCCAAAGATCAATTTTTCTCTGAGTTGGCCCGCAGCATTGAAGTGGAAATGCTTATTCTTGACCATGTTCTCAAGTATTCTTTTACAGAGATAACGCTGAAAAACGAGAGAATTGCACAGTCTGTCTCCGACAGCACAGCCAGCGGCGTTATTATATTGGGTCGCTGTGACAAGCAGACACTAAACATGCTCAAAAAGAATTTCAAACATATATGCTACGTGGGGCTCAATTACTTCCGGCCCGAGTATGACCAGGTTATCTGCGACGGCATGGAGGCGAGCAAAGCCGCGGTCAACTATCTCATAGAGCTGGGTCATAAAAAGATCGGATACATTGGTGAGGCAATGGAGGAAAACAGATATATCGGCTACCGCAACGCCATGATTGAAAACAGGCTTGCAACCGACAGTCGCTATGTGGCCAATGTCAAGCTGTCATATGAAAGCGGTTATAATGGCGCTAAGAAACTTTTGGCGAACGCGAGCGATATAACAGCTGTTTTTTGCGCCAACGACATAACCGCCGTGGGAGCCATGCGCGCTTTTCAGGAAAGCGGACTTGTAATACCGCGGGACATATCCGTGATCGGTGTTGACGACATTGAAAGCTCAAAATACCTTGCACCGCCCCTGACAACTGTACATATACCCATTGAAGAAATGGGTAAAATGGCTGCCAAATTATTGATCGACAGGACAAAAGGCGGGCACAAAACACCCGTTAGAATGACATTTCCGTTCCATCTCGAGCTTCGCGAAAGCTGCGCCAGGCCGAGGCGGCAGAAGTAGTTTGCCAGATAATATATAAGGGCAGCCGATTCTTGTGAATCGGCTGCCCTTATATATTATTCAAAACGCGACATCCATCGATTGCCGAAAGCCTTTCGATGCAGCAGCCGGATTGCGCGAAGCCATTCCCCCTTCCCATTGGCAGTCATAGAATTGCATTCTCCGTCATATATTGGCGACGGGGAAGCTATTATGGACAAGACTGGCAAAACCTGTCTGCCTCAGTACACGCGCGACAATGCAATGCTGACTATTGAGAGCCGCTTTGTGGGCACCGACTCAATAAAGGAGCTCATAAAGCGTTATCTGTTAGAGCGGCGTGAGCATGAAATTTATCTTAATGCAGTAAATAAACCCGACAATATGGCTGCTGTGACCTCTGCAGAGGAGGACAAAGCATGAGTACGCAGCAGGATATCCAAGCCTACAAAACAGCCCTGTATCTCAGACTCTCAAAAGACGATGACGGGGCGGGCGAAAGCTCCAGCATAACGACTCAGCGCGATATTTTGCGAAGCTTTGCGAAGGCACACGAGCTGTTTACCACCTATGAATATGTAGACGACGGTTACTCCGGAACAAATTATGACCGGCCGGAGTGGCAGCGTCTGGCTGAAGATATCAAAGCCGGCAGGATAAACTGCGTCATAACCAAGGATTTATCCCGTCTGGGAAGAAACAGCGCGCGAACAACGGATTTGCTTGATGAGTTTTTCCCGACTTATGGTGTGCGCTACATATCCGTGCTCGACGGATACGATTCACTTAATTTGACAAACGGCATCGCCATGACCACCCCGCTGGTGATGGCAGTGCACGAGATGTACGCGAGGGATATCAGCTGTAAAATCAGGTCGTCCTTCAAAGCGAAAATGGAGGGCGGCGAATACATTGGCAGCTTCGCACCCTATGGTTATAAGAAGGACGAGGCAAAAAAGGACAAAAATCATCTGGTAATTGATTATATGGCGGCGGACATTGTCCGGGAAATATTCAGCTGGGCGGCAGACGGGCAGGCACCCGGCGAGATTGCGGATAGGCTCAACAGCAAGGGCGTTTCCACGCCGGCTGTCTACAGGTGCGCCCAAAGGCCATATCTCAATCCGGACGACTATACAAAGCGAGGGGAATGGACTTCATCCATCGTCTGCAAGATGCTTCGAAACCGCGTTTATTTAGGTCACACCGAGCAGGGCAAAACATCCAAGATATCATTTAAGAGCAACGTGACTCAAGCAAGACCGCGCAGTGAATGGATCACAGTTGAAAATACACACGAGCCACTTGTTTCCGAAGAGACCTACAGACTGGTGAGGAGCAGAAGTGTCGCCAGACGCAATCCGGCGACCAAAGGCTTTGAAAACGTTTTCTCGGGCATCGCAAAGTGCCCCGACTGCGGACGGAATATGACCACCTCGCCGTCGAGAAAAAAAGGAGCTACATATAACCTATGTTGCGGCGCTTATAAGACCTATGGCGCAGCAGAATGCGAAAACCACTTCATTGACTATGACCTGCTCTATGCTTCTGTGCTGTCCGAACTAAAAGGCTGGCTGTCGCTCACAGACACAGATAAAGATGCTCTGGTACGGGAACTGGAGCAAGATAGTACACAGAGGCAGAGGCAGCGCGAAGGTCGCGGAAGCTCGCAAGCTCTTCTCAAGATGGAGAAACGCGCGCAGGACATCACAATGCTCATTAAAAAGCTGTACGAAGACCGCGCCTTCGAGAAGATTACAAACACCATGTACGAAAAGCTCTCAGCTGATTACGAGGCTGAGCTGGTCTGTCTTGAGCAGTCTATAAATGATCTCAAACAGCGCATGAAGCCCACCAGACGCGAGGCTGAGCTGCACGGGGACTTTCTTGGCCTTCTGGATGAGCTTACGAATATTGACGCTCTCACAAAGCCGCTGCTGAGAAGTCTCATTGACCGCATTGAGGTCGAGCAGGGTGTATATGTTAAGGATGACAGCGGAAAAAGAGTGAAACAGCAGCGGGTAAGGATATATTATCGCTTTGCCGGCTGCACAGATGAGGGTTAAAAGCACCTTATATTTCTCTCTACACATCGTAAGCGCCTGCTTGCCGCAAGCGCAGCATTTTTTCAATGGCTTGTCGAGGTTATACGCGACACGCGGCAGATATCCCGCGTCCTCCAGGAGTGTGAACAGCGGAAAAAATATTGCCATCGGCGGCAGCATAACCGACACCACCCATGCAAGCACCCGATAGACTCCCAGCACCAGCACTCCGTGCAGCCAGTCGGGTGCGCCAAAGTGCATAAACAGCTCACTGAGCCGGTCTTGAACCCAGAACAGCCCATCCGCCAAAAGCTGCGACGGATAGTTTGCGCCGGTAATGGTCAGCCAGAACACGAAAGCCAAAAGCGCCAGCATCACGGGATACGCCGTTACTCTGCCGGTAAGTATCCGGTCAAAGCGCCTGTCGGCCTCACTGTAGCCGCCGTTTTCACTGGACACCACGCCGCGGCAGAGCCCTTCAGCGGTGCTCACGATGCCCGAGACGATCAAATCCTTGAGCGCAACGGAATCTATCGACTCCGCCTCAAGCCCCGCCCACGCCTCTGCAAGCGCCGCATTCAGGCGATCATCATCCAGTCTGCCCTCGCCGAGGCTCGACTCTAGCTCGCGCTTGAGCGACTCGTCACGATCAAGCAGGCGCAGTGCAAGCCAGCGGCTGTCAAACTGCTCCCCGCCTATAGACTCCGCAACCGCCTGCACGCGGTCAATCGCCCGCTCCACGGGCAGCGGGTAGCTCACATACATCGGCCTTGTGCTCCAGGCCTCATCTGTCACCACGTCCATCGCGTCCAGAAGCGCCGAGAGCGTCTTTTTCTTTCGCGCGGCTGAAACCACAACCGGCACGCCAAGCCTGGCTGACAGCTCGGCGCTGTCTATGCCTATCCCCTTCCGCTCGGCCTCATCTATGAGATTCACGCAGACGACCACGCGCCGGCGAGCCTCAAGCGTCTGCAAAACAAGGTTGAGATTCCGCTCGAGGCATGTCGCATCGCAAACAACCACGACCGCGTCAGGCCGTCCGAAGCATATAAAGTTTCTGGCAACCTCCTCCTCGGCTGAGTGCGCCATGAGCGAGTATGTACCCGGAATGTCCACCAGGACATATCCTCTGCCACGGCTCTCACAATAGCCCTGGGCATTTGTGACCGTCTTGCCGGGCCAGTTGCCCGTATGTTGTTTGAGCCCTGTCAGGCTGTTAAATACCGTGGATTTGCCCACGTTGGGGTTTCCGGCGAGCGCCACCACCCTGTCGTCGGGCGATCGCCTGCGAATTTCAAGTCCAGAGTCCATCGCAGCCATGCCTACCGAGCTTCCTGTAAGTCCCATCTATCCAGACTCCTCCCTTCAGGAGGGCTTGAGCATTACGCTCTCACCGTCCTCTGCGCGGATTGCTATTACCGCACCGCGTATCATAAACGCCGACGGGTCACCGCCCGGGCCCCGGCCCAGGCATTCGACCTGCGTATTTTCAATAAGACCTATATCCAAAAACCGCCGTCTGATGCTCCCGCGGGACAGCAATCTTGTGACGACGCCCTTTTGCCCCGGTCTGAGCTTTGATAGGGGCATTTCACCGTTCATATATCCTCGTCCTCCGTTTCCGTGTTGTACGGGGAATGCAATATTACCTTATGTATTGTATTCTGAATCCAGTTTTTCTGTGAGCTTGCGTTTGGGAAAATAGTGGTTGACAATTATCTTCTTTCTGCTATAATTACTAATGCCTTCAAAATCCAGATTTATGCGAGAGTGCTGGAATCGGCAGACAGGCAGGCTTGAGGTGCCTGTGTCTCTATAGGCGTGTGGGTTCAAGTCCCATCTCTCGCACCACCCATAAGTCAAGGCCGAGACAAAAAATAATTTGTCTCGGCCTTGACTTCTTTTCTTTGCATGTTCAGGTAGCGACAAAAGATTCCAGCTCTGGTTCGACCATTCCATGGGCAAAACCCGAAACCTTCCAAACGACCTCAATCCTGTTGCCCGGAAAGATAAGGATTTTTTCAATCAGTATATCCACCAGCCCCGGAGACAGCGTCTTCGCATCCAACGCTGCCCTCGCTGCTTCCACTGAAGCCGCGCTGGGGGCGCTTTTTTCATTTTGCATGCGAATCGCGTCATTCACCTGTTCCTGCTGACCTATCTCAAAATCGATGGCAGTTTTTTGTTTTTTGTACTCTTCGGGGGTGATTGCTCCAAGCACAAGATTTTCGTAAAGCTGCTGCCTTTTGCTTTGCAGCTCACTCAACCGAAGATTGTACTCAGCCTCTCCTTTGGAACCGCATCTGGCTGGATCTGTGCCCCGCATATCGTGCCGACCCAGAACCAAAGCCGCTTGCTGGAGAACAATGTCACGCACCACTTCCTCCAGCTCGCTGCCAAGAACTCGAAGCTTGTGACAACCAGCGTTTGCCGCTGAGCGAGTGAACCAACAGTGGAAAGCCGCATTCTTCGTCTGGCTCAGCCGCATGGTATGCCCACAGTGACCACACACTACTTTACCCTTGAGCGGAGAGGTGACAGCGGCATACCGCTGTGCTGTGCCAATCTCTCGCTTGCGATGCGGTTCTCCCCGGACACGAAGCTTCTCTTGTACTTCATCAAATAGTTTCTGTGAGATAATTGCAGGGTGGTGATTGGGTATCCTGATCCAGTCTTCCTTTGCATTCGCGGCACGGTTGGCGCTGCCCACCTGGGCGGTGCGAGTCTTGCCAGCAATATAAGTACCGATGTACTGTTCATCATACAAAACGCTCATGATTACGGATTTTTGCCAAACACAGCGGAATTCCTCTGTTGCAGCAGTTTTCCAGCGGTGCTTTTTCCATGCGGCAGGCGTGGGGCGGCGTTCAGCATACAGACGCTTCTCAATATCCGCAATACTCTTGCGACCTGCATACATTTCGAAGATGATGCGCACAGTTTCCGCAGCCTCCGGGTCAATTACCATTTTGCGATTTTCATCCAGCATATAGCCGAATGCGCAGTTTTTCGTAACCGCCTCTCCGCGCCGGGCTTTTTCACGTTTGGCACTGCTGATCTTTTTGGACAGGTCTTTGCTGTAATACTCACTCATCAGCAATTTGAACGCGACCTCCATGCCGCCAGTGTCTCCGTTGTAGTCAGAAGAATCGAAGTGGTCGGACACCGAGATAAAACGTACCTGGTACAGCGGAAACACCCGCTCGATGAAGTAACCGGTCTCAATGGCATCGCGCCCAAAACGGCTGAAATCCTTGACAATGACCGTACCAACTTTCCCGGCTTCAATGTCCGCAAGCATGGCTTGAAATCCGGGCCGCTGGAAGTTCGCGCCGGAATAACCGTCGTCGGTGTACCAGCGCAGATTGGTAAAGCCGTTCTGTTTTGCGTAGGTTTCGAGTATCCTTTTTTGGTTCGATATGGAATTACTCTCGCCTTGCAGCTCGTCCTCATGGGACAATCTCGGATAAAGGGCGGTAATGAGGTTTTGGGTGGCTTGTCTTAACATAAAATCCTCCGTTTCCGACAGCCAGCCCCACTATTCCGTGGTTTCATTGTACCACGGAACGGCGGGGGCTGTACAGCGGCAAAAGCGTTAAGATAGCGTAAACTTATTGTCAGTTGGAAATGGATAGAGTTCGCCCTTGATGTTAT